>DASRIY010000464.1:0-13875 GCA_035649755.1 Candidatus Methylomirabilota bacterium | reverse complement strand
ATTCTCGTCAACGCGGTCGCGCCGGGGCCGGTGGAGACCGAGGGCGTGCTCGAGGTGTGGAAGACGCCCGCGATGATCGCGCAGGCCGCACGCGACGTGCCGCTCCAGCGCCTGGGCCGGCCGGAAGAGATCGCGTGGGCGGTCGTTTTCGTCGCGTCCGATCAGGCTAGCTTCATGACCGGAGAGACGCTGTACGTGAGCGGGGGCCCTCGCGTGGCCAACCGCGAGGACACGAAATGAAAGTCGCCTTTGGCATCAGCCTGAGCCCCGGGACCCCGCTACTCCAGGAAAAGGACACGCGTGCGTTCATCGATCTCGCGAAGATGGCCGACGGCTATGGCGCCGAGGCCGTCGCCACGCACGATACCGCCTTCATCGGGGGCGACGCGTACGTGCGGGCCACGCTGATCGCGCTGGGCGCGGCGCGGGCGCGCGTGGGCCTGCGCCCCACGAATCCGATCACGCGCGAGCCGCAGGTGATGGCGTCGTTCCTGGCGTCGATCGATAGCCTGACCGGCGGGCGCGCCTTCATGGACATGGCCAGCGGCGACAGCGCCGTGCTCAACATCGGCTACGAGGTCGCCACGCGCGCGCGCATCGAGGACTACGTGACGTGCGTGCGCAATCTCCTGGCCAAGGGCGAGGCCACCTACCAGGGGCGGCCGCAGCGGGTGCGCTGGGCATCGACTGTGACGCGGCAGCGCATTCCCATCTCGATCTGCGCCGAGGGGCCGAAGATGCTGCATCTGGGTGGCCGGATCGGCGACGGCGTCACCGCCGGCACGGGCCTGCTCCCGGCGGTCATCAAGGACACGATCGCACGGGTGCACGCCGGGGTGCGCGAGGCCGGACGCAGTCCCAACGACGTCGAGATCTGGTTCACGACGCGCACGTCCCTCGACGACGATCGGGACCGTGCGGTCGAGAACGTCAAGGCCTCGGTGTCGTCGATCCTGAATCATTCCATGCGGTTCGGGCTCGACGGCAAGCACGTGCCCGACGAGCTCCGCGCGAAGGTCCAGGAGTACGTCGAGGGCTACGAGCTCTACGACCATGTCTTGTCGGAGGGCCGGAACCCCCGGCGAATGGAGCAGCTCGGTCTGACGCAGTACGCGCTCGATCGCTTCGCGCTCGCCGGCAACGCGAGCGACTGGATCAAGCGGATCGAAGCGATCGCCGAGGCGGGGGCGCGGAAGCTGTGGGTGAGTCTCCGCGCGACCGACATGGAGACCCAGCACCACTACATGCGGGTCCTCGGCGAGGAGATCATGCCCCGGTTCGCCTGAACGCGCCTCAGGCGTTGATCTCGCTGGGCCGCACGCCCGCCATCTCCGCACAGTGGGCGCAGCAGAAGATGCGCTCGCCCTGCTCGACCCCGTGACCGATCACCCGGCAGCGACAGTGCACGCACACCGGCGCCATCTTCTGGATGGCGCATTCGAACGAGTCGAACGTCCCGACGATGTTCTGATAGCGAATCTCCATCGTCCGCCGATAGTCGTTGCCGCAGACGTCACAGCGAGCCATCGTGATTACCTCCCTTTGGTGAGTCGTCGGCGGCCGCGTCGGCGGGCTGCGAGCCGAGGGGCCGGCTCACCTCCGCGTCGATCGCTGCCGTCCAGATAGACGCCTCGTCGTCGGTCATGCTGCCGTGCGGGGCGAGACGCCCGTCCTCGTAGCCCCAGTGCTCGACGTCGACCAGGTATTGCGCGCGCGAGGTCAAGGTGCCCCGGCAGATGCGCCGCGACGGCGCGCACTTCATCTCGAGCTCGAGGAAACGGGCGCATTGCCGCATCACCGCCTCGGGAATGCGGCAGCGCTCCGACGGGTACACGAACCCGAACAGCGTGAGATGCGCGAACAGCACGCGCCAGTGCCGGCCGAACCGCCGGGTCAGCCGCGACCAGTCCAGGGTTTCCGCGCAGGCGTTCAGGAGGTGCAAGACGTCGGCTCCGTCGAAACGCTCGCGCTCCATGACGAAGGCCTTCGACCAGATCATCTCCTCGACCGGCGACAGCTTCACCGGCACGCCCAGCACTCGGGCCGGTATGGCGTAGCGGAACCAGTCGTCGTCCACCGGGCAGATGCCGTTGCCTCCGTTGAAGATCAGGTCGACCTGGTCGTCGCGGCGCGTGACCTTGGCGAGCCAGTGCGGGAACGTCAGCTCGGCGTCGAACCCGATGCTGCGGAAGTGCCCGAGCGCCGCTTTCACGTCGGCGGGGCGAAGAAAGAGGTCGAGGTCTTTCGTCGGCCGCCCGATGCCCAGGTGGCGCTCGAGGGCATAGCCGCCGCCGATGACGAAATCGATGCCCGCTGCGTTGAGCGCGCGCAAGACCCGGCGGTAGAAGCGATGCCGCGGCGAATTCGAGTGCGGCGCGCTCCCCGCGGTGGGGGCGTAGCCGGTCGCGATCGCCTGCGTCATTGGACGCCTCCTCGGCCGGCCGCGCCGGACGTCGCCGGCTGAGCCGGAATCTCGACGACCCGGAACGGCGGCTGGTCAGGGAACAGGCGCTGCAGCAGCGGGAGCGCCACGTTGTAGACGGGCACGCCGGCTGATGTCTTGCCCTCGGGCCGGCCGCTGTGGGCGTGGCCGTGAAACACGACGCTCGCCGCGTAGCGGTTGATCGGCTCCTCGAGCCGGCTCGATCCGAGAAACGGGTAGATCTCGAACGGCTCGCCGTCGCAGGTGTCGCGGACGGGCGCGTAGTGCATGATCACCACGCGCCCCATCGTGCGCAGCCGCGCCAGCGCCGATTCGAGCTTCAGCGTCTCCTCGACCGCGCTCCGCACGAACGTCTTGATCGGCTCCTCGCCCCACGCCTGGAGCGCGCGCTCGCCGAAGCCGCCGGCGAACCCCTTGGCGCCGGCGATGCCGACGCCAGCAATCTCGAGGGCCGTTCCGTCGAGGATGCTCACGCCGCTCGCCGAGAGAATCTCCACGACCTCGGCGGCCGTGTCGCTCTCGAAGTCGTGGTTGCCGAGGACGGCCACCTTCGGGATCTTCAGCGCCTGCAGCTCCTTGGCCAGCACGCGCGCCTCTTCGGCCTGGCCGCGGTCGGTGAGATCGCCGCACATCGCGAGCACGTCCGCGCTCTCGGCGACGCGCGCGAACAGCGCCTGGAAGGCGCCGGTCGATGACCTGGAGCAATGGAGGTCGCCGACGGCCGCGATGCGAACGGAGCCCGGCATGGACTAACAACGTGGCAAGGGTGGTGCCAGGCCGAAAGAGCGTGAAATTATCGGTGCTTCAGAGGGCGTACACGGAGGTGCCATGCAGATATTCCATGGCCCCGTGTAAGTTCACCAGTCCCTGGTCTCTCCAGGCTTCAGGACCCACACGTCGTGCGGGTCGATCGAGCGGCGAGCCGCCTCGGCGGCCAGACGCGTCGGCGGCTCGTCGTAGGGCTCGCGCGCGAGCGCGAAGGTGCCCCAGTGGATGCCGAGCATGCGGGCGGCGCGCAGATCGAGCGAAGCCTGGAGCGCTTCCTCCGGCGAGATGTGCACCGGCTTCGCGATCGCGCGGGGCGTGTAGGAGCCGATCGGCAGCGCCGCCAGATCGAAGGGGCCAAGGGCGTCGCCGATCTCCCTGAAGTGGCTGTAGTAGCCGGTGTCGCCGGCGAAGTAGAAGCGCTGAGAGCCGAGCACGGCCCACGACGCCCAGAGCCGGCGTCCCTGATCGATGAGCGTCCGGCCGGAGCCGTGTTGCGCGGGCGTGCAGACGATCTTCAGACCGCCGATGGCCACCGCCTCGCCCCAGTTCAGCTCGACCGCGTTCGTGATGCCTCGATCTCCGAGCCAGGCTTTGAGGCCGAGCGGCACGACGAAGCGGGGGTTGAATGTGCTCGCCAGGCGGCGAACCGTCTCCTCGTCGAGGTGGTCGTAGTGGTCGTGCGAGACCAGGACGAAGTCGATCGGCGGCAGATCCTCGAAGCGAACGCCGGGTGCCGTGTAGCGGCGCACGCCGACCAGCCCGCTGAAGGGGCCGGTCCGATCGGCCCAGGTCGGATCGGTGAGGAAGTTGACGCCGTCGAGCTGAACCAGAACGGTGGAGTGCCCGATCCACGTGACGGTCGCGCGGCTCGAGTTGTCGCGCAGCGCCTGCGGATGCGGCGCGGCCGGCACGAGCGGAGCCACCCGGTGCTCCGACGCGAGCCAGGTCGCGCCCACGATGAACGCGCGGGCTCGCAGCCACATCGGCGCCCGGTGGTATTCGGGATCGAGATTCCGGAAGGCGCTGCCGACGTGCGGGGCGGGCGTGAAGCCCGCGCTGGCGGTCGGGCCCGCCAGCGTCGATGGGATCGGCTGCAGCGAGGTCGGCCCGGCGCCCACCAGGAGCGTCAGGATCAGCAGGAATATCGCGCGTCGTCCCGTACGAGCGACCACTACAATTCGAGTGTACAGGACGCCACGGAAATCGCCAGCCGCCGCGGCCGTCGCGCGTCGGCCGGCCGCCGAGTCTACATCTGCTCGCGCAGCGGCCACGAGAGCAGCTCGAGAAATCGGCTGGTCAGGCCCCGATCACTCCAGTCCCCGTACGTTACCTGCTTCGAGTTGGCGAGGTCCTGCTGGAACACCTCTTCGAGCCGCCCCGCGACGTCACTGTCGTACACGACGACGTTGAGCTCCTCGTTCAGCGCGAAGGAGCGGTGGTCCAGGTTAGTGCTCCCGACGGTCGCCCAGATCCCATCGATGACCATCGTCTTGGCGTGCAGGAGCGCCGGCCGGTACTCGTAGATCAGCACACCACTCTTGAGGAGGCGGCCGAAGGCCGATCGGCTCGCCTGACGCACCAGGTTGTGATCGATGGCGCCGGGGATCAGGAGCTTGACCTTCACGCCGCGCTGCGCGGCGTCGAGGAGCGTGCTCATCATCTTCTCGTCCGGCACGAAGTAAGGGTTCGTGATGTGGATGGACCGCTGGGCCGAGGACAGAGCGAGGAGGAACACCGTATACATCGCCGAGCTGCCGCCGGCCGGCGAGCTACGCACGACCTGCGCATCGACGTCACCCTTGTAATCGAGGCGGCGGCGCGGAAAGTACGCCGGGCCGCCGATCGCCACGCCCGTCGCCTCGAGCCAGTTCTCGGCGAACGCGCCCTGGAGCTGCTCGACCACCGGTCCCTCGATGCGGACGTCGGTGTCGCGCCAGTGCCCGGCTTCCTTGCCGTTGCCGCTCCACTTTCCGCTGATGCCGGAGCCGCCGGTCACACCGACCACGCCGTCGACGACGAGAATCCGGCGGTGATTCCTGTAGTTGTATCGATCAAGGGTGAAGGGCCTCAGCGGCCGGAACGTCTCGACGCGACATCCGGCCTCCGTCATCTCGGTGCGAAGCTGGCCCGGCATGGCGAGTGCGCCGACCGCGTCCAGGAGCACGTTGACCTGAATGCCCGCGCGGCAGCGCTCGGAGATCGCGGCTGCGATTTCTTCGGCGGGCTTGCCGCTTTCGAAGACGTACTGCGCGTAGTTGATGGTTCGACGGGCGCTCCGGATCATTGCCAGCTTCGTGGGGAAGATTTCCTGACCGTTGAGCAGGATGTCCACGCGGTTGCCCGGGACCACGGGAGTCCCCGAGTATCCGCCGAGCGTCGCCGCGAACGCCGGCTGCCTCGTCTCCAGATGCGGCAGCTCGAGGTGCGGCGTCACGCGCGAGCAACCGACGGCGATGACGAGCAGGGTGAGAGCGATCGATGCGAACCACGTGCGGGCACGCGGGAACTTTTGAAGCATGGCTCCGTTTCCCTCCAGCTTTTCACTGACACTGTTTGCGATGAAGTGAGAGCAAGGGAGGTACCAGCGCGCCGCGTCGATGTGGCCGCCCGCTCGAGGCTCGGGCGGTAGGAATTCCCTTCTGGCCGCGTAACAACTACCGGCTCCGGCGCTCGAAGCCACGCGTGGCCGGCGCTCGCGGCTGTCTCATAAGTCCACGAAACCGGTCGGTTGATTCTCATGGGGCGTCCTCTGGCAAGGTCATTGCTCATGAGGGGCGGGAGTCTCGAGTGTGCCTCGAGACCGCGAATGCAGTTCCACCACAAGGAGGAAGCAGATGCGTGACCACATGCTCAAGACCGGCTTCGCGCTTCTGGCCGCGGCGTTTGTCGCGGTGCCGCTGAGCGTCAGCGCCGGCGAGAAGATGAACAAGACCGAGGACAAGGTGAAGGGCACCGCCAGCGACATGAAAGAGGCGGGCAGCGACACCTGGATCACCTCGAAGACCAAGATCGCGCTCTTTGCCGACGACCGGGTGAAGGCCCGCGACGTGAGCGTCGAAACGACGAACGGCGAGGTCTACCTGAGGGGTAAGGTCGACTCGGCAGAGGCGAAGACCGCCGCCGCCGAAGTCACCCGTGGGATCGAAGGCGTCAAGAACGTGAAGAACGACCTCCAGGTCGTGCCCGCGTCGACGCGCAAGGCTGTGACTGCCGACGACAAGGCCATCACCAAGTCGGTGGAATCGCGCCTTTCGAAGGACCCTGATCTGAAGAAGGTCGACGTCCGCACCGACGCCGGCGTCGTCGTGCTGAGCGGCCAGGTCGCGAACATCTCGGCGGCCGCGCGTGCGTCGGAAATGGCGCACAAGGTCGACGGCGTGAAGGCGGTGAAGAACGAGCTGAGAACCAGCCAGGCTAGGACGACGAACTAGCGTTCACCGGTCACGCACCCGGAGAGCGGACGGGCCAGGCTCTATCGACGGCCCGTCCGCTCTCGCCTTATTCGGGACTAGCGTCGGCTAGAGCCGCGCCGCTCGGCGGCGTCGGGCTCTTCGAAGTGCTTCTGGATCTGCCGCTCGGCCTCTTCGCGCTCCCAGCCATACCGCTCCTGGAGCGTGCCGGCGAGCCGGTCCATCGCGCCGTCGATGCGGTCCAGATCGTCGTCCGTGAGCTTGCCCCACCACTGTTTGACCTGACCGCGCATCTGCTTCCACTTGCCGGAGATGATGTCCTGATTCATCGATATCCTCCTTTTTGGGATGTACGACCAGGTCCGTCTGTGGCAAGCTGCGTGCCGTCGTCACGTTGAGTTTCAATGGGCCCGCGGTGATGTCGATGGGCCCCGGCGAGTAAGAACTGCCAGGTAATTCCGGCTTGCTCGGGGCGTCCACAAGGCGCTGAGAAGCGTCGCCATTGCGCGCGGAGGCGCCGTGCGCCTGGCATCGCGGCTGCAGGAGTTGGTGTGCTCGAAAGGAGGACTCCGTGCCCAAGGACAATCAGAAGCCACTCGTGATCAAGTCGAGATCGTTCGTCAGCGACGTCAAGGAGCTGCGCCGCCGGGCCCGCCAGCACATGGAGCAGGGTGCCGTGACCGACAGCTACCGCGCAGACCGCGAGACGGTGCTGCGCATCCTCAACGAGGCGCTGGCGACCGAGATCGTATGCGTCCTGCGCTACAAGCGGCACTACTACATGGCGCCGGGCATCCACGCCGGCGCGGTCGTGGACGAATTCCTCGAGCACGCCAATGAGGAGCAGGTCCACGCGGACCGGCTCGCCGAGCGGATCACTCAGCTCGGCGGCGCGCCGGATCTGAATCCGGAGACGCTGACGGCCCGTAGCCACTCGGAATACGTCGAGGGTGAAGGGCTCATCCAGATGATCCGGGAGGATCTGGTGGCCGAGCGGATCGCCATCGAGTCATACTCCGAGATGGTTCGCTACCTGGGTGACGACGATCCAACGACGCGCCGCTTGCTCGAAGAGATCCTGGCCCAGGAGGAAAACCACGCCAACGACCTGCAGACCCTCCTCGAGCGCTTCGGGCAGGAGCACGATGAGCGAAGCACTCGCTGAGCGCTGGAGTCCGTGGGGCCGGGAGTACGCGCGTACGCCCGACCGATTCATCTGGGGCACCGGGCCCTCGTCGCTCGCGCGCGATATCGCGAGGCGGCTCGCGCCGCGGGCCCGGGTGCTCGACCTCGGCTGCGGCGAGGGCCGCGACAGCGTGTTTCTGGCCGAGCGCGGCCATGCGGTGGTCGGTCTCGAGCTGTCCATCGACGGGCTCCGGAAGGCGGCGCGGCTGGCCGCCGACCGCGGCGTTCTCGCTTCGTGGGTGTGCACGGCGCTGCCGTCCCTGCCGCTGCGCGGGCCGTTCGATCTCGTGTTCTCCTGCGGCTCCATCCACTACGTGGCGAGCGCCGACCGGCCGCGGCTCTTCCAGGAGCTCCGCGCGCTGACGCGACCCGGGGGCTACCACGCCCACGTGGTCTTCACCGACCGCCGTATCTACCGGGAGAAGGGCGAGGTTGTGCACTACTTCACGCCGCGCGAGCTGGGCGACGCCTACCAGGACTGGGACGTCCTGCGCCACGAGGAAGGGCTGATTCGATGCGCGCAGGACGGCGTGCGCCACACGCATAGCGTGGAGACGCTGGTTGCGCGCCGGCGATGAGGCCGGCCGCCATGCTACGCTCGTGCGTGTTCTCATGGAGTCGACTCCCAGCGTCCTGATCGGCGTCCTGCGGTGGCGCCTTCGCCGCGTCGTGACGGCGTGCGTGTGCGCCGCGGCGCTCGGGCTGGCGACGCCGGGCGGCGCGACGACCCCGCCGCCCGCGCAGCTCAGCGGACCCGTCGCCCGGGAGGCGTGGAAAGACCTGACCACGTTCCACGAGGACCGGGCGCGGATCGATCGGGCCCGCGACATTCTCGAACAGGAAGTCGCCCGGACGGGATCGCTGGAATCGCTGGTACTCCTCGCCTGGGCCCATCTGGCGTGGGCGGACTACCGCGCGTCCACCACCGAGGCGAAGCTGGCGAGCTACGAGCGCGGCCGCGACGTGGCCAAGCGCGCCGTCGATCTCGCGCCGCGAAGCCCGGAGGCGCACCTCTGGTACGCGGCGAACCTGGGCCGCTGGGCGATCACCTCGGGCAAGCTGCGCGCCGCGTTCATGCTCTCGACCCTGCGGGCCGAGATCGACACGATTCTCGCGCTCGATTCCAACCACGTCCCAGGCCTGTCGCTGGCCGGGTCGTTCTACCTCGAGACGCCCGCGCTGTTCGGCGGCGACGTGCCGCGCGCCGAGGGCTATCTTCGAAAGGCGGTCGGGCTCGACGCACACTTCACCCGCGCCCGGGTCGAGCTGGGCCGTTGCCTCATCGAGCTGGGCCGCTACGCCGAGGCGCGCGCCGAGCTGACGCAGGTGATCGACGAGCGCCAGCCCAGCTATCCGGCCGACTGGGTCCTTCGCCACAAGCCGCACGCCGAGCGCCTTCTCGCCGAGATCCGCTCCCGGTGACGGCCGGGAGTGCCAGTGATCGAGTCGACGTCCTGGTGATCGGCGCCGGCGCCGCGGGCGCCGCCGTCGCCTGGCGACTCGCGTCCTCCGGGATTCGCGTCGTCTGCCTGGAGCAGGGCGACTGGGTCGAGCCGCGCGCCTACCCACACTGGCGCGACGACTGGGAGCTGCACCGCCACACCGACTGGAGTGCCGAGCCCAACGTCCGGCGGCTCGCCCAGGATTATCCCGTCAACGACGCGGCGTCGCCGATCTCGCCGCTCATGTTCAACGCGGTCGGCGGGAGCACGATCCACTGGAGCGCGCACTTCCCGCGCTTCCGCCCCTCGGACTTTCGCGTGAAGAGCCTGGACGGCGTGGCCGACGACTGGCCCATCGACTACGGCACGCTCGAGCCCTACTTCGATCTGAACGATCGGATGATGGGCGTGGCGGGGATGACCGGCGACCCGGCCTATCCGCCGAAGTCGACGCGGCAGACACCGCCGATCCCGCTCGACACGCTCGGCGTCACCATGGCTCGCGGCTTCGACCGGCTGGGCTGGCATTGGTGGCCGTCGGACAGCGCCATCCTGACGCGCGACTACGACGGCCGCCGCGCGTGCGTGAACTGCGGCCCGTGCGACCTCGGGTGTCCGATCGGCGCCAAGGCCAGCACCGACGTCACCTACTGGCCGAAGGCGATCAAGGCGGGTGCGCGCCTCGTCACGCGCGCGCGCGTGCGCGAGGTTACGCTCGGCCCGGACGGGCTGGTGGACGGCGCGATCTACTACGACCGCGACGGCCGTGAGCGGCGGCAGCCGGCGAGCGCGGTCGTACTGGCCGCCAACGGCATCGGGACGCCGCGGCTGCTCTTGAACTCGCGCTCGCCGCGGTTTCCCGACGGGCTGGCGAACCGCAGCGGGCAGGTAGGGCGCTACCTGATGTTCCATCCCTATGCGATCGTGCGCGGCGTCTTCGACGAGCCGCTCGGCGGCTATCGAGGTCCGATCGGGTGCAGCATCATCAGCCAGGAATTCTACGAGACGGACGTGTCGCGGGGCTTCGTGCGCGGCTATTCGTTCCAGGTCGCCCGGGGGCTCACCCCGATCGCCTCGGCGACGGGCGGCTCGATCGGCGATCGCGTGGCGTGGGGGCGCGGGCATCGCCGCGCGTACGACGAGCGCTTCGACCGCACGATCACCGTCGCGGTCATCGGCGAGGATCTGCCGGAGGCGCACAATCGCGTGGACCTCGACACGGCGCTCGCCGACACCAACGGCATTCCGGCCCCGCGCGTGACCTATACGCTCAGCGAGAACAGCCGGCGCATGCTCGATCACGGCATCGCCCGGGCGCGCGAGGCGCTGGCGGCGGCTGGCGCCCGCGCGGTCGCCGTCAATCCTTTACTGAGGCCGGGTGGCTGGCATCTCATGGGCACGGCGCGGATGGGACGCGACCCGGCCACCTCGGTGATCGATGCCGAGGGCCGGTGCCACGACGTGCCCAACCTCTACGTCGTGGACGGCAGTACGATGGTGACCTGCGCCGGCGTCAATCCCACCTCGACGATCCAGGCGGTGGCCCTCTACATCGCCGACGGCATGATCCGGCGACGGGCATGAGCGCGAGTCCCCTCGCGGCGCGGCGCGACCTCCTGGCGCTGGTGCTCGATAGCCTGGTGCCGGCGGGCGACGGCTTTCCGGCCGGCTCGGTCGCTCTCGAACACGTCCTCGCGATGGCCGCCGCGTCCCCCGACGTCGCGTCGATGTTCGAGCGCGCGCTCCAGGCGATCGACGACGCCACCGGCGGCTTCGCGCGGCTCGGCGCCGACGAGCGCGAGCGGGCGCTCGGGCGCGTTGAAGAGGCGCACGGGGCGCCTTTCGACGCGCTCGTCCGGCACACCTACGACGGCTACTACAGTCACCCGGCGGTGCTCGGGCGACTCGGGCTCGAGCCGGGGCCGGTGCAGCCGCGCGGTCACCGGATCGAGTCGGCGGAGCTGCCCGATCTCGGGCGCGTGGTCGCGCGCGGGCCCCTCTATCGCCCGGCCTGAAGCCCGCCGGCCGCCCGGTGCCGCGCCGGTGGTCGTCGGGCGGGTTCCTGCCGTAGAATCTCCCCTGACCCCCTGATGTGCGCGCTGCAGGCCGTGGCGGGGCTGGGGTCCCGCCGGCCGAGGCGCGCCTATAGATAGAGGTGACGCCGATGAGCCGACCGACCGGACGGATTCACGAGATGGAGCACCATGCCGCGGACTGGACGACCACGCGGCCGGTAGTATCGGGAACCCAGGGCATCGTCTCGGGCGGACATCCGCTGGTGTCGATGGCCGGTATGCGCATGCTGCTCTCCGGCGGCAACGCGTTCGATGCCGTCGCGGCGGCCGGATTCGCGGCGGCCGTGATCGAGCCGACCGCGTCGTACACGCTCATGGGCGAGTGCGTCGCCCTCGTCCACGACGCGCGGACGCGAGAGACCCTCGCGCTGAGCGGGCAGGGCACCGCGCCGGCCCTGGCCACGACCGCGTTCTTCCGCGGCCGCGGGCATGATCGTATCCCGACCGGTCCGGGGTCCGACGCGCATCTGTCGTTCACGGTGCCGGGTGCCGTCGATGCCTATCTCACGCTCCTCGAGACCCGGGGCACCAAGACGGTCAGCGAGGCGCTGGCGCCGGCCCTCCAGTACGCCGAGCACGGCTTCCCGATGTACGAGTACATGCATCGCCTGCTCGCCATCCCGGAGACGCAGAGCCAGTTCGACATCTATCCGCCCGGCGGCACCGCGGTGTTCTATCCGGGCGGCCGCGTGCCGCAGGTCGGCGAGCTATTCGTGCAGCCCGCCCTCGGCGCCACGCTCCGGCGGCTCGCCGAGGCCGACACCAGGGCCCGCGGCCATCGCCTGGCCGGCATCGCGGCCGCGCGGCAGCGCTTCTATGGCGGCGACATCGCGGCCGCCATCGGCGGCTTCTCCGAGCGGGTCGGTGGCCTCCTGCGCGCCTCGGACCTGGCCGGCTATCGCGCGCGTTACGAGCCGCCGCTGCGGACGACGTTCGCCGGGCGCGACATTCTCGGGCAATCGGCCTGGACGCAAGGGCCGGTCCTCATGCAGGCCCTCGGCATGCTCGAGAATTTCGACCTGCGCGCGCTGGGCCACAACTCTCCGCGCTACATTCACGTGGTCTCGGAGGCGCTCAAGCTCGTCTTCGCCGACCGCGAGCGGTATTACGGCGACCACGAGGAGGCGTTCGCGGCCATCGTCGATCTGCTCGCCCCCGCGTATTTGAAGGAGCGGGCCGCGCTGATCCGGATGGACCGGGCCGCGCCGGAAGCGCCGGCGCCGGGCAATCTGCGTCGCCGCGGCGGCGAGCCGCGGGCTGTCGCGCCGGTGAGCTCGCGAGTGGCCGGAGCCGCCGGGTCGGCGGCAGCGGCCGACGGCACCACGCACATCGCGGCGATCGATCGCGACGGCAACATGATCTGTCTGACACCGAGCGGCGGCGTGTTCAGGAAGTCGGCCTTCGCGCCCGAGCTCGGCTGCACGCTCAGCACGCGCAGCGAGATGTTCGTCCTCGAGGACGGCCATCCCAACGCGCTCGTGCCGGGCAAGCGACCGCGCACCACCCTCGTCAATTACCTGATCTGCGAGAACGGCGTGCCGACTACGACCGTGGGCTGCCCGGGAGGCGACGATCAGGCGCAGGCCGACCTGCAGCTCGTGCTGAACGTCCTGGTCTTCGGCATGAACCCGCAGCAGGCCGTCGAGGCGCCGCGCTTCTCGACCCAGACGCTGGTCAACTCGTTCTGGCCGCGGGCCTACAAGCCCGGTCAGCTCAACGTCGAGCCGGGCATCGCCGAGAGCACGCGGGCCGAGCTCCGTGCCCTCGGCCACGCCGTGACCGAGACCGGCGCCTGCGGCATCGGCGCGGTGGTGACGCGCCGCGATCCGGAAAGCGGCGCGCTCTCCGCTGGGGCCGATCCGCGTCGCCCGACCTACGCTCTCGCCTGGTAGCCGGATGAGCGGTACCGCCCGGCCTCCGTTTCGCGCCGACCACGTCGGGAGCCTCCTGCGGCCGCCCGAGCTTCGTGACGCCCGGGCCCGCGTGGCGCGCGGCGAGATGGACCGGGCGGCACTGCGTCCGGTCGAGGACGCCGCGATCCGCGGGGCGGTGGCGCTCCAGGAATCGGTCGGTCTCTCGTCCATCACCGACGGCGAGTTTCGCCGCGACTGGTGGCACATCGACTTCTTGCGCGGCTTCGACGGCGTGGAGACTTCCACGCAGAGCTTCGGGGTGAGGTTCGAGGGCGCCGACGAGCAACCGCCGCTCATGAAGGTGACCGGCAAGATCCGGCGCACACGGCCGAGCATGCTCGACCACTTCACGTTCTTGAAGTCGGCCACCACGCGCACGGCGAAGTTCTGCCTGCCGTCGCCGGTTATGCTCCACGCGCGGGGCGACCGTCCGACGCTCCGGGCGACCTATCCCCACCTCGCCGAGTTCTGGGCGGATCTGACGGCGGCGTACCGGGAGGAGATCGGCGCCTTGTGCCGGGCCGGCTGCACCTATCTGCAGATCGACGACACGACGGTCGCGATGATGTGCGATCCCAAGGTGCGCGCGCAGGTCACGACACTGGGCGACGACCCGGAGCAGCTGCCCGGGGTGTACGC
>DASRIY010000463.1:0-2339 GCA_035649755.1 Candidatus Methylomirabilota bacterium | reverse complement strand
GAGCTCGTGAAGCGCGGGATCCCCAAGGCTCGGATCTTGGTGGCCGGTCGCGGCGCGCGCGAGCCCGAGGTGGCGACCGCCGCCGGGGTCTCCGAGCCGCGCAACCGCCGCGTCGAGATCAACGTCCGCTAGCCGGACCCTTCCAGCGCACCACCAGAATCGCCAGGTCGTCAGAGGGCTCGACACCTTCAGCGAACCGGGCGACCTCCTGACGGATGGCGTCGCCGACGTCGGTGGCGCTCGTGCCCGGGCCCGTCCTCGCCAGCAGCGTCTCCAGCCGCTCCCGTCCAAAGAGGGCGCCACCGGCGTCCGCCGCCTCGGTCACCCCGTCCGTGACGAGGCAGACCGTATCGCCGGGCGAGAGACACAGCGAGCTCGCCGTGTACGGGAAGCCATCGACCGCGCAGAGCGGCGGCCCGCCGCCGTCCGCAAGGCGCAGGATGGGCCGCTCGCCGCTCGGTAAGAGGTACGGAGGCTCGTGGCCGGCGTTGCAGTACTCGAGGAGACCCGTACGCGTGTCGAGGATCCCGGCCAGCACGGTGACGAAGAGGCCGTCGCCGTTCTCGCGCGAGATCTCCGCGTTGGCCTCGCGCATCAGCGTCTCGACCCGACGCGCCTGCCTGAGCGCCGCGCTCTTGTAGAGCGCCTTGCTGACGACCATGAAGAGGCTCCCCGGCACCCCCTTGCCGGACACGTCGCCGATCAGGAAGAAGACGCGGTCGTGGTCGAGCGCGAAGAAGTCGTAGAGATCGCCGCCCACCTCACGGGCCGGCTCGAGAAACGCGTAGAGGTCGAGGCGTGTGTCGCCCGGAAACACCGCGGTGGGCTGCGGCAGGCTACTCATCTGGATGCGGCGCGCCGCCTCTAGCTCGCCGGCCACCCGGGCCGCCTGCTCGCGCTGCTGCTCGATCGACCGGCGCAGAATTCGCCGCTGGCTCTCGGCCTCTGCGAGCGTGACGACGAGCATCGCCGTGAAGAGCCCGCCGAGCGCGAGCGACGGCAGCGCGGCGTCGAACAGAAGTCCGCGGTAGAGATAGGCGAGGAACCCTCCGACCCACAGCAGGACGATCAGAAGCGCGAACGCACCGACCGAGCTCGTGACCCTCAGTCGAGGCACCGCCAGCACGAGTCCGAGCCCGGTCAGGAGCAGCACGGCGGCCTCGGTCCGCGCCGCGGCGCGAGGCCGGGACAGCAGATCGCCGTCGAAGATCGACTCGAGCACCTGGGCGTGAATCTCCACGCCCGACATTCGCTCGGTCACGGGCGTCGCCTGGTAGTCGGAGAGGCCGAGCGCGGTGACGCCGATCAGGACCAGCTTGCGGTCGAATTGATGGAGGTCAGCGGTGCCGGCGAGCACGTCGGCCGCCGAGACGAAGCGCGAGGGATCGGTTCGCGAGAAGCGAAGGCGCACGCTCCCGTCGGGCTCGGTCGGTACGAGGAGGCCGCCGATGCCCACGCCCTCGACGCCCGCGGCGCCGACACGCACCGTGAGCAGCGGCGCACCGGTGGCGACGCGGAGGATCTCGGCCCCAAACGACGGCAGCACGACGCCGCCCGCGGCGGCCACGAGCGGCATGCTGCGCACCACACCCCGCTCGGCCTCGAAGTTCAGAAGACCGCGGCCCATCGCGACGCGCTCGATTTCCTCGACGCTGCGCAGAGTCGCCTCGTAGCGCGGCACGAAGCGCGTGGGGTCTCCGCCGATGGTGTGCAGCGGCGCCTGACGGAGCGGCTGAGGTGGCCGGCCCGGATCACGCTCGAGGCCCGCGACGCCCAGCACGACCGGTCGACCCCAGAGGGCCTGGGCCAGGACCACGTCGTTGCTGGGCAGCTTCGAAAGCTCTCGGACCAGGGCGGGATCCATGCCCTGGATAAACTCCGGCACGCGGGACGGAGAGAGCCGGTCGGCCTCGGGCATCACCAGGTCGATGCCGATGGCGGCCGGGTTCGCCTCGGCCAGCAGGCTCACGAGCCGGGCGAGCCACGTCCGTGGCCACGGCCACTGGCCGTGCAGGCGCAGGCTCTCCTCGTCGATCGCGACGATGACGGCTGGAGCTGAGCGCCGCACTCGTGGCGCCCATCGCTGATAGGCGTCGAAGCCCGCCAGACGGATCGCGCCGAGCCCGAGCACGTCGGGCGCGAGCCCGACGCCGAGAAAGAGCGCCAGCAGCAATAGTCCGAGGGGTTGACCGCGACGGCCGCGCAGAGCCCGGACCCACATTGGCTCCGACCAGTGCATGTGGGTCAGGGCGCGGGCTTCAGAGAGCGATCTCCATGCCGTCGTACGCCGCCAGGATCTCCACGCGCCGGTCGCCGCGCGTGATCTCTTCCAGTCGCCG
>DASRIY010000462.1:0-6045 GCA_035649755.1 Candidatus Methylomirabilota bacterium | reverse complement strand
GGGTGTGCCGACGGCGGAGACCATTCGCGTCCTCGAGCTCGAGGCCGACGCGGTGCACGCGAGGTAGCGCGCGGGCGCCAGTCAGTCGGGACGCGGACCGCCATCGACATCCGCGAGCGCCTGGCGGCGCTCGAGGCTCGGCGCCCGGCCTAGCTCACCATCGCGAACGTGCGCTCGATGTTCGCGGCCAGGCCGGTCCGCCACGGCCGGTACTCGCCGTAGGCCGAGAACGGCTTCTCGTATCGCGGCGCCAGCTTGGCGGTGACGCGCTGCTTGACCTCGTCGAGCGTCGCGCCCGTCGCCGCCTCCTGGCGCACCGCCTCGACCATGTCGTAAACGTAGCTCCGGAAGGTGGCGAGCCACTCGCGTCCGGCCACGTTGCCGTGGCCCATGATGATGTGGGTGAAGTCGAGCTGGGCGAGGCGGTCCAGCGTTCCCGCCCATTCCTCGGGATAGCCGTCGCCCATGAAGGGGGTCCAGCCGATCATCGCGTCGCCGGTGATGACCACCTTCTCCTTCGGCAGATAGACGAAGACGTCGCCCGCAGTGTGCGCCCGACCCAGATGGAGCAGGTGGATCTCGCGGTCGCGCCGGTAAAGCTTCATCGTGCCTTCGAACGCGATCGTGGGCAGTGCCGGCTTGAGCCCGCGCACCTCGGCCAGATAGGACTCGGCCAGCCGCAGATCGGTCTCGAGCCTGGCGCGCTGGGTGGCGTTGCCGGCGGCGGCCAGATCGGCCCGAAGCTTGGCGATCTCGGCGGGCACCTGGCGTACGTGGTCCTGGATGCGCTTGAGCCCCTTCATGATCATCGCTTCGCGCGTGATCTGGTTGGTGACGATCTCCGCGTCCGGATACGCCGCCGGGTACACCTCGTTGCCGTGCCAGTGGTCCCAGTGGAAGTGGGTGTTCACGACGTAGCGGACGGGCTTCTTCGTGATGTCGCGCAGCTTGTCGATGATCACCCGCGCCGCCGACGGCTTCGAGTGCGTGTCGACGATCATCACGCCATCGGCGTTCTCGATGATGGCGGTGTTGCAGTTCACCTTGTACGCGGGCGCCGCCACCGCGGCGTGCACGCCGTCCGCTACTTTGTGAATCTCGAACTTCGCGTCACCGCCGCCCGGTCCCTCATGGCCGCAACAGTCCATCACCGTCTCCTCAGACCATAGGCGCGCCTCGGCCGGCGGGGCCCCAGCCCCGCGACGGCCTGCGGCGCGCACATCCATGTCATGTGCCGCTCGGTTCGAAGCTCACGCCGCCGCTCGGGCGCGCCGGCCCGACGAGCCTAGCGCGAACAGGCCCCAGCTTACCAGCACCACGACGGGCGCGGCCCCGAAGGGGATCGCGTACGCGCCCGTCACGTCGTAGAGGAAGCCGGCGCTGACCGGCCCCAGCGCGGCGCCAAAGCGCCAGCCGAGATTGAGCACGCCGAGAATTGCGCCCAGCGCGCGCGTACCGAACACCTCGGGGACCGCCTTGGCCAGCATCGTGTCCGCCGACGCGAAGCCGATCCCGAGCAGCAGGAGCGACAGGAGCAGCGCCTCGAGCGACGAGAGCCACAGGAGCGTGGCCAGCCCCAGCAGCTGCAGGACGTAGCTCAGGCGGATCGTCGTGAACGTGCCGATCCGGTCGGATACGATGCCCGACCCGATCCGCCCGCCGACCGCCCCAGCACCGTATGCCGTCAGGGCCAGGGACGCCTCGGCCAGGCTGATCCCCTGATCGCGCGCGAAGGAAACGATGTGGACGGAGATCATCAGGGTGAGCGCGCCGAGCAGAAGCCACGAGACGTTCAGGTACCACTGACGCGGATCCACGAGGGCGTCCGCGAGCGTCACGTTGGGGCCGGCCGCTGCGCTGATCGCGGCCGCGCCGGGCGACGGCGCCTCGCCGGCCCTCGGCAGACGCACGGTGAGCGCCGCCACCATCGTGACGAGCCCACAGGTGCCGGCGAGAAGCGCATAAGCGGCGCGCCAGCCGACCTTCGCGATGAGCCACGCGGCCAGCGGACCGGCCGTGATGTAGGCGAGGTTGAAGCCGACCAGTACCAGCGCCAGCGCGAAGCCGCGGCGCTCGCTGAACCAGCGCGTCACGGTCGTGGTGGAGAGCAGGTAGAAGCTCGACATGCCGATGCCGCCCAGCACCCCGACGAGGAGATAGAGCTGCCAGAGCGCTGTCACCGTCGAGGCGAGCGAGAAGGCGATGCCGGCCAGGAGCACCGTGCTGACCAGCGTGACGCGAGGCCCGCTCCGATCGGCCAACGTACCAATGACCAGGCCCGCGACGCCGCCGAGCAGCAGATTCACGGAGAGCGCGGTCGAGATGGCGCCGCGACTCCAGCCGAAGGTCTCGGCGAACACGGGCAGGAACACGCCGAAGGCAGCGAGCGGGGTCGAGACTCCAAAGGTTACCGTGAAGAGTGCGGCGACAATCCACCACCGACGAGCGGTCGGGCGCACCCTGAGACTTCTATCACAACTGCTCCAGCGTCACGGCCAGGATCGTCTCGCGCCCAATCATCGCGGCCACGGACACAGACACAAGCCGGCACCTCGACGAGCAAGGCCTGACCCCTGATCGCCTCCTGGAGCATCCCCTGAATGGCGCCTTCGCACTCTCCCTTCGTGGGGAAGCTGCCGCGTGGGACCGTACCCCACGGGATCGCCCATACCCGCTCGTCGCTCGGCCACCGGACACTCCACGAGCACTCGGCGCCGGCCCCCGCTCCGGAGAGGAGGACAGCGACGGCGGCGAGCCGGCCGGCGAAGCGGCCCGTCACTGCCGCCGCTACCGCCGGCCTACGCCACAATCAACGAGGAGCAAGTGAGTCTGGGACGCGGCGCGGCGGAACGATGAAGAGGTGGTCGACAGTCTGCACATCCGGCCTAAGCTTCCAGGCCTCGGCGCTGACGAGCCGCATCACCCGTTCGCGAAGCTCGGGCGTTGGTACCTCGCCGGCCACCTCGATCGTGACCTGCGAGCTGCGCCAACCGGAGACGCGCGCCGTCGGCGTGATGTGCAAACCCTGGAGCTGGGACTCGCGGGCGATCGCGTCCGAGAGCTGCGACTGGAGGATCGCCGCTTCATCGGTCCGCTTCCGCCGTCTAGACACGTAGGTGGCGACCACAACCGCGGCGCCGACGATCACAGCAAGGAAGACGAGGGTGAGCAACGTGCCGGTCATAGAGCCCTCCTTCGAGCACGGACGGCCCGGGTGCGGGCCGCTTGGCTCATGCGAATGCTGAGGGTTGTCGAGGACGGCCGCCAAAGGGCATGTACCGTCCCCCGTGAGCACGGAGCTCGAACAACCCCACGATGCGATCGAAGGGAAGAGGCGTCCAATACATTTTCCCGGCAAGACTGAGACGTTGGTGATATGAGTCCCGCATGGAGCTGCGTCACCTGCGTTACTTCCTCGCCGTCGCCGAGGAGCTCCATTTCGGGCGCGCCGCCGCGAGACTCCGCATCTCGCAGCCGCCTCTGAGCCAGCAGATCCGGCGCCTGGAGCGTGAGCTCGAGACCATCCTCTTCCACAGGACGAAGCGCCGCGTGGAGCTGACCAACGCCGGCCACGTGTTCCTGGGAGAAGCGCGGGCCCTGGTCGCCCAGGCGGAGCAGGCCGCGGACAATGCTCAGCGGGCGAGCCGCGGGGAGCTCGGCCAGCTCCTGGTGGGCTGCGCCCTCTGGACGGACTTTCTCAGCGGCGCGAGCATCATCCGGCTCTTCGCCCGGCGGTATCCCGATGTCGAGATCGAGCTGCGTGACCTGACCGCCGCGGAGCAGATCGCGGCCCTGGAGGCTCGACACATCCACGTCGGAATTCTTCGACCACCGGTGCCGAGCAAGGGCTTGATGAGCGAGCGCCTCCTCTCGGAAAACCTCGTCGTCGTGTTCCCGCAGGGTCACCCTCTGAAGAATTACGGCCGTGTCCCCTGGAGAGTGCTCGCGGATCATCCCTACGTTCTCTGCTCTCGGCGAAGAGCGCCGGCCTTCGACGCGGTGGTCGCGCGCGCCTGCCACGATGCGGGTACGACGCTGAAGGTCCGGTACGAGGTCGAGCATCCGCAAACGGTCCTGGCGATCGTCGCGGCCGGCCTCGGCATTTCGCTCGTCCCGGCCTCGCTGCAGCTGGTCAAGAGACCGGGCGTGGCCTACCGGCCGCTCTGGCCTCGGGGTCCGTCGCTCGAGACCGTCATCGCCTGGCGGCGCGAGGGCGAGCAGCCGCTGGTTCACGCCTTCATCGAAGTGGCGCGGGAGGTCGCGCGTTCACGCCGATTCGTTGCGTGAGCCTCGCGGCCCGCCTCGATCGCCGCCGGATGTGGTGGCTGTTCTCCATCGCCTGGATCGTGCTGATCGTCGTCGGGCTCGTGGAAGGACCGCGCTACGACTATCGCGCCTACATGAAGCAATGGGCGCGCGTCCTCGCCGGCGGCCACCCGTGGCTGGACGATCCCGGCAACGTGTACGGCGTCGGCCACCAGGTCATGGCCGTGGTCTTCCTCGTCCATCCGCTGGCCCCGAAGCTCCTCTTCATCCTCAGCTCGTTCGGGACGTTTCTCGTCATGTTCGAGGCCCAGCGGCGCGACATCGCCGTCGGTCTGGGGACGTTTGTGTTGCTGTTCGCGACCCCGTTCTTCGTGATCCTCACGCCGATGTACGGCGTCGAGGACGCGCTGGTCACGTTCCTGACGCTCTTCGCCGTCGACCTGCGGATCCGCCAGGGACGAATCGTCAGCCCAGCCCTCTTGCTCGCGGCCGCGGTGCTGACCAAGGTCTATCCGCTGGCGCTGCTGCCTTTCATCGCGACCGACCGCGGCGTGATCAGCTTCCGCTTCGTCGGCGTCTTCGGCGCCGCGACGGCTCTGGGGCTGCTGGCGAGCGTGGCGGTCTGGGGGCCGGCGGCGCTCGGCATCGTTCCCTTCGCGCTCGTGCGCGAGGGAAAGATGCTCTCGATCTTCTGGTTCCTGTCCCAGAGCGCGCTCTCGCCGATCGCCCATTCGCCCCTGGCGCGGGCGCTCATCGTCTGGAATTCAGCGGTCGTCGCCGCGGTCACGGCGCTGCTCTACGCGCTTCACTTCTTCGGCAAGATGCGAGCGCTTCCCGGCACCGTCGTCGCGATCCTCGGCCTGCTGGCCTTCTACAAGGTCGGCAACCCCCAGTACTTCCTCTGCTCGGCCTCGCTGCTCATCTACTACCTCACCGTCGACCGGGACCGCGGAACCTTGGCAGATCGGCGCTTGCTGGGCGCCGCCGGCGCCTATCTCCTGGTCCTGAACCTCTTTCAGGCCTGGTACCAGGTCAGCGGAGGATCGGTTCGATTTCCCGAGGTGCGCGCGTTCGTCGGCCTGCCGGCGTTCATCACCGCGATCGCTCTGATGTGGCTGATCCTCGGCCGCGAGCTTCGCGAGCGGCCGGCCCCGGCGCGTGACGTGCCGCTGCCCGCATAGAGCCTGCCGATGGCCACCCCGACGACAGACCAGGGATGCCGATCGCTGTCCTCGATGCTCAGTTTGATGTAGCCACGGGGCGCGCTCCCACACTGCGCCCGTTGTGCACGTAGGTGAACCATGACCATTCGCACGTATGGTCAATTTTGACCAGATCTTAGGAACCTGCCTTGGGCATCCTACGGACGATGGCACGATACTGGGGCGATCCCGACGGCGCGATTTGCGACGCTTGCGACAAGCCCATCACGATGCAGCAGTTGATTATGGACGGCATCGTCTCGACGCTCAGCGCCAAGAAGCGCGCTCAGTTTCACGTCCCGTGCTTCCAGTTTGGAGGATACGGAGAGCCGCGCTTCGACGACGTAGCATCAGCAGCGCTGAGTGCAGGGCTGCTCTACGTGGAGGCCAGCAAATAAGGTCCCCTGGCATCGCTGTGATCCTCGCTATCGTGGGTGCATTACTCGTATCCTCCGGCGTGGCTCCTGTGGGCACTATCGGCCCGGCGAATGCCAGTCCGGCGTCCGCAGCGGACGCCAAGCCGCTTGCTGCACGCTCGCGCCCTGAAATCCAACGGAGCGTCCTCGAGAATGGTGAC
>DASRIY010000461.1:0-9734 GCA_035649755.1 Candidatus Methylomirabilota bacterium | reverse complement strand
GCCACGATCGGGATGGTCTGCGTCGCCTTCTGGGCCGCATGGATGGCGACGTACGCGCTGGCGTGAATCACATCGACCTTTTCGCGAACCAGCGCCTGCGCCAGCTTGGCGACGTCGGCCTCGCTCGCCGGTGAATGATAGTCGATGCGATAGTGCCGCCCTTCGGCGAACCCCTCTTCGTGGAGACCAGCTCGAAGCGCTGCGAAGTTCTGCCTGAGCCGATCGTCGATCGGCCGCTTTTCGGATCGCAGCAGCGCAATGCGCGCGATCTTCTCGGCCTGCTGCGCCGTGCCGGAGTGCGGTGCGATGAAGAGGCCGATGGCGAGTACAACCGCGATTCCGATCAGCCGCATGGTGGCGGGAGTCTAGCCGAAAGCTACTATGCGCACCAGCGCCCCGGCCAAGGGCTCCGGGGCGCTCGAAACTCCTGACCGGGGCCCGCCGAGGCCCTTGATCAGTCGAACATCAACACGGTACGGGCGACCTCGCCGGCCTTCATGGCGCGGAAGGCCTCGTTGACATCCTCGAGCTTTCCGCGCCGGGTGATCATCTCGTCCAGGCGCAAGAGGCCGCGCTGGTAGAAGTCGACGTACTTCGGCATGTCGACCTTGAAGCGGTTCGAGCCCATGCTGCAGCCCTGGATGCGCTTCTCGCGCAGGAAGACGCTGCCCTCGAGCTCGAGCTTCTGACCGACCGGGATCATGCCGATGACCGTCGCGGTGCCGCCCGGGCGGATGCACTCGAAGGCCTGCTCGGCCGCCTTCTTCAGCCCGATGGCCTCGAACGCGTACTCGACGCCACCGCCGGTCATCTCGCGGATCGTCTTGACCGGATCGACCTTGGACGCGTCGACCGAGTGGGTCGCGCCGAGCTCACGCGCCTGCGCGAGCTTCTTCTCGAACACGTCGACCGCGATGATCATGCCGGCGCCCGCGATGCGCGCACCCTGGATGACCGCCAGGCCCACGCCGCCGGCGCCGTACACCGCCACCGTCGCGCCGGCCTCGACGCGGGCCGTGTTGAGGACCGCGCCCACGCCGGTCGTGACGCCGCAGCCGATGAGCGCCGCACGGTCGAGCGGCATGTCGTTCTTGACCTTCACGAGCCCGTTCTCGTGCACCAGCATCTTCTCGGCGTAGGCCGAGAGGTTCGCGAACTGGTTCACCGGCGAGCCGTTCCAGGTGAGCTTCGGCGGCTGCTGCGGTGAGCGGACGGGGCGCGACTGGCAGAGATGGGTCCGTCCGGTCAAGCAGTACGAGCAGTGGCCGCAGAAGACCGAGAGACAGGCGATGACGTGGTCGCCGCGCTGAAACTCGGTCACGTGCGGGCCGACCGCTTCGACGATGCCGGCGGCCTCGTGGCCGAGGATCGCGGGGGTCGGGAACTGATAATAGCCGTCGACGAAGTGCAGGTCGCTATGGCACACGCCACTGGCGACCGTGCGCACGAGGACCTCGCGCTCGATGGGCTGCGCGACCTCGACGTTCTCGATGGTGAGGGGCTTCTGGGGACCGTGGAACACGGCGGCTTTCATGGGCGCTCCTTCTCTATAGCCGCGCCTCGGCCGGCGGGGCCCCAGCCCCGCGACGGCCTGCGGCGCGGACTTCTGCTTGGCGACTTACTTGCGATCGTCGGGCTCGCGCTCGACGGCCCGGCCGGCCTCGGCCCAGCCGCTGAAGCCGACTGCGAGGTGGGCGACGTTCGGGAATCCCATCTCGCGGAGCACGTCGGCCGCCAGGGCCGAGCGCTGGCCGCCCGCACAATACACGATGATCCGCTTGGTCGGATCGATTTTGCCGGAGTAGTAGTGGGAGGTCGGGTCGAGCCAGAACTCGAGCATGCCGCGGGGCACGTGCGTCGAGCCGGGAATGAACCCGAGCTTGCGCCGCTCGCGGACGTCGCGAATGTCCACCACCTGGACGTCGCCGCGGGCTATCTCCGCCTCGACCTGCGTGACGGACAAATTCTCGATCCGCTTCTTCGCTTCCTCGACCATCTGGCCGACGGTCTTCCTGGGTTTCCACGTGGTCATGGGTATGTCCCTCAGGACTGGATCGTCGCACCGGAGCCGGCCTCGGGCAAGCCGATGGGCGCGGTGAAGCGTCCGAGATCGCGGCGCGCGCGCTCGGTCAGACCGTAGGTGGCGCGCTCGAGCCGCCGGAACCAGCCGTAGACGTCGCGCTGCAGGATGCGCGGCGCGTTGGGTACCAGGCCGGTCTCCCGCAGCGCCTTCAGGCTCGCGCGGCCACCGCGCTCGATGAGCATCGCGCAGCGCAGCGCCTCCTGGCGGTAGGCCGTCACGAGCGGAATGCGCGTGCTGCCGCCGCGATTCGGATCGCCCACGCGCCGAGCGTGCTCGCCGAGCAGGCGCGTCAGGCTTGCGACCCGCCGCCGCGGCCGGTAAGGCACGGGATCGATGATGACCTCGACCCCGGCGGCGCCGCGGCCGGGCTCGACGGTCATGAGGCCGAGCCCGAGCCGCCGGCAGAGGTCGCGTACGTCGCGGCGCTGCACCAGGGCGCGCCGGCCCCGGCGGCCCCGTGCCCGGATGACCGCGAGGTAGACGCGGTCGGTGAGCGCGAGCCGATCGACGCCCTGCAGGACCAGCGCGAGCCCGAAGGCGAGCTTCAGCTCGACGATCACCGGCGGCTCGTCGCCGCGGACGGCCACCACGTCGCAGCCGCGCACCTCGGCCTTGACGTCGTATCCCTGCCCTTCGAGGAAGGCTTTGACCGCCGGGTAAAGATCGGTCTCGGCGGGTGAGGACGCCACTCGTGGCATCGACGCGATTTTAAGCGACGGGTCCCGCCGGCCGCTCAGTTCTCGTCGCGGACCCCCGGTTGACTCCCGGAAGAACGAGGTCTAGACCCGCCGGCCGAGGCGCCAGAACACCACGACGTGACTGGCGATGATGAGCGGCACCAGGAACGTGACGAGAAGGCTCAGGGGCAGGTGCAGCAGCGGCCTCAATGAGTCGGGGTCGGCCAGAGCCAGACGGGTTGCCGTGGCGACCACGAACAGGATGTCGATCAGCCCGAGAGCGTTCCAGGCACCGACCAGTCCGCGTCGGGCATTGAGCGGGCGGGCAGCCGCGAGAAGTGCGAGCGCCAGCGTCGCGACGAGAATGTCACCCCATCCGCCGGGAACCGCGAACGCGTAGGGGAGTGACGCGTCTCGATAGTAGAGAACGAGGAAGTAGATGCCGACGAAACGCGTCAGATGCAGGGCCACGAGCCAGCCGAGGTCGAGAGCACCGAGCCATCTTCGAAACCCCGGCAGCGCGACGAACAGCGCCAGCACCAGGGTGGTCAGCCCGACCAGCACGAACTGGGGCACGGGAGGTCGCCAGGTTGCGACGTTGCCCGAGGTGCCGAGGGCCAATGCGGTCAGGAGCCAGATGACTCCGACGACGATGTAGCGCCGGCCGCCGGCGGGCGAGGGGCTCATCCCTGGGCGCGCACCGCCGGGAGCACGCGCTCCCCGAAGAGCTGGACGGTGCGGACGGGATCGACCGCGAGGCTCACGGAGAACATGAGCCGGCGCACGCCCGCCGCCCGCGCCGCGCGAACCTGCGCGAGGCAATCCTCGGGCGTGCCGCAGATGGCCAGGCGCCGGCTCAGGTAGTCGAACAGGCCGAGCTCGGCCACGAGCGCAGCGTCGGCGTCGCCGGGCCGCGTGCTGTAGCGGCGGCGCAGCTCGCCGAGCGGCGCCCGATGCTCGGGTGGCACGCCGCGGCGCGCGAGATCGCCGCCGCCCATGATGTATGCCGAGACGAAGGCGAGAATGGCGCCGATCTTCCGGCGCGAGGCCTCGCCGTCGACACCACAGTCGAGGCACGCGATCTGCCAGATCTCGACGTCGTCCGCTTTTCGCCCAGCCGCCAGCGCCGCCTGCATCACCGTGCCCTCGGAGGCCTTCACGTCGTCGGGGCCGAGCCCGTAGTTGACGAAGACGCCATCGGCGTGGGCCCCCGCGGCCTTGAGCGAGCGCGGGTGCGAGGCGGCGAGAAAGACCGGGCTCGACCGCTTCACCCACGGCAGGTGCGCCGTGCCGCCGCGATACGAAGCCGGCCGCGCGCGAAGAAGCTCCTTGAGGAACACGACGCCTTCCGCCAGCTCGGCGGCCGGCAGGCTCGGCGCGCCGAGATTCCGCGTGCCGCTGTGACCGACGCCGATGCCGAGCACGGCGCGTCCGGGCACCAGGAGGTCGATGGATGCGATCGAAGCAGCTGACACGGCCGGGTGGCGCGTGACGAGATTACTGACGCACACCGCGACCCGGGCCCGCCGCGTCCGGGCGGCCAGGAGTGTCGTCGCGACCCAGGGATCCATCGCGTTGCCGGGCGTGTCGGCGATGCCGACCATGTCGTATCCGAAGGCGTCCGCCGCCTCGGCCATCGCGCCGACGAGCGCGACGTCGTAGGGCCAGAAGAAGAAGCCGATCTCCATCCGTGCGGGCGCGCGCTACCGCCGGGTGAGCTCCTCGCGCAGGCGCGAGGCCACGATCGTCTCGTCGCCGGGCTGGAGGTTGATTGGATCGACGGCGATCTCGTCGAAGTAGCCGCCCTGATGCGCGCCCTGCTGCACGTAGATATGCGGATCGCCCTGGGCGAGCGCGACCTGCACCGCGTGGCCGGAGGGTCCCCGCCAGTCCGGCCCGAAGTAGACACCGCGTGCGGGAGGACGCGATTCACCGGGTCCTGCTCCACCACGACGCGAAGGCCGTGGATGTCAGCGAGCCCGTCGACGATCGTCTGGCAGACGTCGGTGTAGCGCTTCATCTCAGACGCCTCGTCCTCGGCGATGAACAGCTCGAGCGCCGTCACGAGCCCGGCGATCTCTTCCTTCGAGGTCTTGGCGGCGCGCCCGAGAGCCTGGTTCGGGCTGGCGTTGAGTGTCACCGCCCGCACGAGGTCGCGGCGCCCGGCCAGGATGCCGGTGCTCTGCGGGCCACGAATGCCCTTGCCGCCGCTGAAGCTCACGAGGTCAGCACCCAGGCGCAGGAACTTCATGAGGTTCTCGCGCGGCGGCAGCATCGACGCCGCGTCGACGATGACGGGGACGCCTCGCCGATGCGCGATCGCGATCACCTGGTCGAGCGGAAGGACGCCGGGCGGGCTCGTGAACGGCGAGATCAAATGGGCGACCGCCGCGGTCCGGTCGGTGATCGCGTCCTCGAGCTCGAAGGGCTGGGTGCGTCGCGCCAGGCCGATCTCGACCAGGACGCCGCCGGCGACACGATACGCCTGGTCGTAGGCGAACCGATGGGCGCGCTGGATCACGATCTCGTTGCGCATGCCGCGCGTGTCGGGCAGGCGGGTGATCTTCGCCGGGTCGGCGCCGGCGATGCACGCCGCGGCCTGCAGAATCAGCCCCGAGCTGGCTCCGGCCGTGACGAACGCCGCCTCGGCCCCGAGCATGCGGGCGATGGCCGCGCCGGCGGCCTCGTTGAGCTCGTCGATGTTCACGAGGGCTTGCGAGGCCTCGCGCATCGCCTCGAGGGCTTCAGGCCGCAGCATGGAGCCGCCGTAGCGCGTGGTGGTCCCGGAGCCGTGAATGACCGGGCGCACGCCGAGCTTCTTGTAGATCGCGGGAATCATGCGAGGCCTTCTTCCTTCATCGCGCGAATCGCGGTGTCGAACGCGGCCAGGGTCTCGGCGATGACGTCGTCGGTGTGGCAGGTGCCCACGAGCGCGCGGGCGCCGTTGAAGTCGACGCCATTGAGAATGAGGGCCTGGCGAAGCGCCCGACTCTGCTCGGCGTTCTTTGCGTCGAGGCGCCGCCAGTCCACGTCGCGCACGGACTGGTCCGATCCGTCGCGGGGCGGCGCGTCGGCGCCGAAGAAGATCTTCCAGTCGCTGTGCTCGCCGTAGATCTTCCACGCCACCTTGTGACGGGCCAGGGTCTCGTTCATGCCGTGCCGCAGCGCGGCCGCCTGCCGGTTGACGAACCGGATGGCCTCTCCGTCGGCGACCGAGGCGAGCATGGCGACGCCGGCCGCCGCGGTGAGCGGATTGGCGTTGAACGTACCGGCGTGAGCGATCTTGGCGCGGCGATTCTCCTCGGCGCTGGGCTTGGTCGCGATGTAGCTCATCACGTCCTCGCGCCCGACGCAGGCGCCGCCGGGCAGGCCGCCGCTGAGGATCTTCGCGAGCGTGGTCATGTCGGGCGTCACGCCGAACTTCTCCTGGGCGCCGCCCGGCGCCACGCGGAAGCCGGTGACGACCTCGTCGAAGATCAGGAGCGCTCCGGCGCGCCGCGTCTCTTCACGCAGCGCGGCCAGGAAGGACGGGGGAGTGGGCACCGAGCCGAAGTGTCCGCCCGTCGGCTCGATGATCACGACGGCCACGTCGCCCTTCGCGAGGCGCTCGCGAACCGCGGAGATGTCGTTGGGCGGCAACACTGTGACCAGGTCCACCACCTCGGCGAGCTGGCCCGCCTCGGGCTCGGCTGCGTAGGGCGGGCGCACGCCGACTTCGAGTCCTTCGTGCCAGCCGTGGAAGTGTCCGGCGAACTTCACGACGTGCTTCTTGCCCGTGAAGGCCCGGGCCAGGCGCACTGCCATGTGGGTGGCCTCGGTGCCCGATGCCGTAAAGCGCACGCGCTGGGCGCTCGGCACGAGCCGGTTGACCCACTCGCCCCACTCGACCTCCTTCGGATGGCAGGCGCCATAGTGCGTGCCATGCAGCGCCTGCTCGCGCACGGCCTCCACGACCGGGCGGGGATTGTGCCCGAGGAGGAGCGCGCCGTGGCCCATCCAGTAGTCGACGTAGCGGTGGCCGTCCACGTCCCACTTGTAGGCGCCCTCCGCGCGATCCACATAGAGCGGGAACGGCTGCATGCGGCGGTTGTCGTGGGTCACCGCGTCGGGGAAGAGGCGCCGGGCGCGCTCGTACAGCTGGCGCGAGGCGGGGAGCGCGGCTGCGTAGCCATCCTGGATCTTCGCGGAGTCGACTAGACGGGCCATGTGATTCTCCTGTCGGTTCTCAAGCGCGACGACGCCGGCCAGCGCGCTTCAGCGCTGACCGGCGTCGCAGACTCGGGGGAGCTCGGCGCGCCGGATGACGCTCAGTCGAGGTCGAGCGGATCGCGCTTCGGGCCCACGCTCTGCATGGCCTCGAAGCCGTTTTCCACCATGTCGCAGTAGAGCTCGACGCGGTTGCCGTCGGGATCCCAGAAGTAGACGCTGCGCGTGACGTTGTGCTCGGCGGTGCTGTCGAGTGGGATGCCCATCCGCTTCAGCTCTTTGTACGCGGCGCGCAGCTCCTCGAAGTTGTCGAGGCGCCAAGCCACGTGGTGCAGCCCGGGCTGCGTCTTCGCGGGCGGCTCGCCGGTCGCCTGCTGGAACAGCGCCAGATCGTGGTGCTCCTTGCCGAAGCTGAGGAACACCGCCCCGCGCTCCAGGTTCTCGTGGGCCACCTTCAGGCCCAGCGTCTGCGTATAGAAATCACGCGATTTCTCGGCGTTCCGGACGTTCAGGACGACGTGCCCGAGCCTCTTCGCCTGGATCATTGCGGTCCCTCCCCCTGGGCGCTCCCCGGCGCCCGCCCTACTTTACCGCGCTTTGGCTCCGTGAGTGTAGCCGGGGTGTTCCAGCTTCTCCGCCGGCGCCATTCTGGAGGCGTCATTGATCCGCGGCAAGTTGAGATCGTGCGCGGGACCGTAGCACACTCGTGGAGCAGCTATCCCTTCATAGGCGAGGAGATTTGCCATGGGTGAAGTGGTCCATGTGACCAGAGCGCGCGTCGTCAAGGAGCCGGGCCGGGGCATGAAGACCGCCTATCTCGACGCGTTCCCCGACACGCCCGTTCCCTACGGTCTCCACGGGGGCATCAAGGCGTTCTACAAGACCGAGCCGGAGGTCGAGCGGCCGGCGACGCTCGACCATCTCGTCATGGCGGTTGCCGGCTGACTCACCGGCACCCTGGGTGGCGCGCTGGATGCGCGCGGGATCAAGAGCTCGCCGGACAATCTGGTCGCCGACGTCGAGGGCATCATCGAGAACGTCGACGGTGTCGCGCTCATCACGACGATTCGCGTCCACTACAGGTGCAAGATCCCGAAGGGCAAGCGGGCCGAGGCCGAGCGCGCACTCGGCGTGCACGACAAGGGCTGCCCGGCCAGCCAGAGCGTGCAGCGCGGGATCAACGTCGAGTACAGCGCGGACTTCGAGGAGGTCTGACGACCCCAATTGGTGCGGCCGGGACCTACGGCGCGGGATAGACGACGCTCGCCCCGGGGGCCGCGAACTCGCGCGGCCAGACGACGAGCCAGCGTCCGTTGTGGTTCTGCTTCACCTTGACGTGCTCGGCGCCGTAGTTGTTCTCGCCCTCGAACGAGTAGCGGCCGAACGGCGTGTCGACCCGGTTGGTCTTGAGCCAGGCCGCGAGCGCCTTGTCGTCGAGCGTCCGCGCCCCGTTCACGGCGGCCTCGAGGAGGAGCCACGCGTTCAGCGAGCTAGCCGCCTGGTTTTCCACGAAGGGGTAGGGCAGGCCTGCCTGTTTCGCGCGATCCGCGAAGAGCTTGCACAGGGCGTCCGTGGTTGGATTGCTCGTCATCGGCGGGTGCGCCTCGAACGTGCTGAAGGCGAACGCGTTCGCCGCGCCCGGCGCTGTGAGCAGCGGCCCCGGAGACGGGAACAGGTGGTACTGGCCGCGCGGCCGGTAGCCGATCGTCTGGAACGCGTCGAGCAGCAGGTTGCCGTCGAGACCGATGGCGCCGACCCACAGAAAGTCGGCGTCCGCTTCCTTGACGCGCGCGGCGATCGGTGCGAAATCCCGGTTGCCGAACTCGTACTCGAGGTAGAGCAGCACCTTCAGCCCGCGGGCGGCCGCGACCTCGCGCGCCCCCGCGGAGATGAACTGGACCGACGGGAACTTGCTGGTGACGATCGCGATGGTCTTTGGCGGATGTCCCGTTGATTCGAGCGCGTCCAGTAGCTTGGTGGGTACCACCTTCTCGGACTCGAAGGCGAGGCCGCTCGACGAGAAATGCATCGGGTATTTCGCGAGCTTCGGGATACCGAAGGTGTGGTGGATCAGCACCTTCTGGTAGCGCTGGGCCACGGCCATCGCCGAGAGGATGGCGCCGGTCGCATAGGGGCCGATGATCAGATCGACCTTATCGACGGTGATCAGGCGCTCGTAGAGCGTGCGGGTCACCTCGGGCTTTGATTGATCGTCGAGCAGCACCCATTCGATCGGGCGGCCGAGGAAGCCGTTGCGCTTGTTGATCTGCTCGACCGAGATCTCGCCGGCGATCTTGTGGATCGTGGAGGTCGCCGCCAGCGGGCCGGTAAGCGCGAGCGTGCTGCCGACGCGCACGGGGGGGCCAGACGTCGCGGCGGCCACCGAAGTGGCCGCCGCGAGCACAGCGAGGACGAAGGCCAGGAGCGGGTGGGTCCCGCCGCTCACAGGCCGTCCGCTACGCGATCACGCGATTGAGGAATCTCTCGGGCGGCCGCTCGCCCCACTGCGAGACGAGCCCGTCATCCGCGGAGATCAGGTTCGAGCCGTTCTTCCGGTTCAGCCGGTCGGTGTCGGACCAGTGCTCGTGCACCCGGCCCCACGGGTCGGCCCAGTAGTCGTAAATCTGGCTGCCCAGGAGATGCCGGCCGATCCCCCACATGTGCTCGTACTTGCCGAGCTTCTGCAGATGCTCGTGCCCGGTGAACACGTCGTCGATGTCCGCCACCTCGAATGACAGGTGGTTCAGGCCGGCGCGCTCGTTCCTGAC
>DASRIY010000460.1:0-4918 GCA_035649755.1 Candidatus Methylomirabilota bacterium | reverse complement strand
CATCGGCGGCTTCGTGATCGGCGTGGCCCTCCACGACGACCGGCGCTTCGCCGAGGAGTGGAAGCGGCGCGTCTCGCCGATCGTGTGGGCGTTCTTCCTGCCGATCTTCTTCGCCTACACGGGACTCCGGACGGACGTGGGTGCGATCCAGGGCTGGCCGGGTCTGCTGACCCTGACGCTGGTCCTCGTCGTGGCCTTCGTGAGCAAGCTTGCCGGTACCTACGCCGCAGCCCGGCTGGTCGGCGAGGAGCGACGGAGCGCGCTCACGATCGGCGTCTGCATGAACACGCGGGGCATGATGGAGCTCATCGTGCTCAATATCGGCAAGGATCTGGGCCTCCTGCCGACGGACGTGTTCTCGATGCTCGTGATCATGGCCCTCGTGAGCACCTTCGCCGCGACGCCGCTCATTCGCTGGCTGATGAAGGGCCAGGAGCGCCGGGTGCCCGCGCTCGGCGAGCCGTCGGCCGCGCGCAGCTAGTCGATGCTTCTCCGGGATTCCGCTACCGGGGCGCCGGCTTCGCGGGCTCGCGCTTTCGCTGCTCGATGGCGGCGCAGAACTCCTGAGTCTTCTGCTTGAAGAGCTTGGCGAGGTCGTCCGAATAGCCGAAGAGCGCCCACGGCGCCCGCTCGGCTGCGAAGGTCAGCATCGCATCGACGCTCTTCTCTTTTACGGTCACCTCGGCGGCGCCGCCATAACAGACGAGGACGCCGGCGTAGGACTTGCCGGTCGGGATGAAGTTGACGCTGTGCTTCGTGACCTTCTTGTACGCCCACAGCAGGTCGGAGAGCCGTAGCAGATCGAACGCGAAAGGCGCCGACCGGATCAGGTACTTCTCCGTCATGCGCCACCCGCCGCCCTTGTAGCGGGGCGAGTCCGCCTCCCGGCGGGCTTCGATGGCGATCCCCATCGGATCGCCCCACTCGACGAGCCTCTTCACGACGGGATGCGACGAGACGTCCTGGGCATATCTCCATGCGGGGAGCCCGTACTTGAGGAGGAGAAACGCGAGGATGAGCACTCCAGCGATGCCGATATAGCCCGGCATGCGGAAGCGCGAGTCGTCGAGGTAGTACGGATAGAAGCGGCCCCTGATCGCCTCCATCTGCGGTGAATTGAACAGGTGCCGGTCAAGATCCGGGGGCATCGCGGCCAGCTCGCCTTCCACGGTCGTCGGAGTTCCGTCCGCGCGCTTCACGACCAAGAGCCGGTCGCCGACCACGAGGACGTAGTACGCGGCCGACACCGAGCGGCCCGTCTCCACGCCCGCGCGCTTGCGTGTCGTGATCTGCTGTATGCCGGTCTCGATCGCCTTGGACCCCGTCACCTTGACGAAGTATCGCGGCGTGGTCGACACGTCCCCGATCGCATCGAGCTCGGGCTGGCCGAAGTCGAAGGGGCCACTGACGAAGTTCTTGATGTAGCGGGATTGACTGAGCGCGAACAGCACAGCGCAACCAAGGACGAGGCACCAGGCGACCACTCGGCGTCGGCACACTGCCCTGACTTGCTGATGTACCCAGGTGTCCACGGCGATATCCTCTGACGTGTCGAGGCGCCGGCTGGTCCGTGACGAGTGGTTTCGTCGCGGCGACAGCCCTAATTCATGTGTATCCCGAGGGGCGCGATCCGGCGAAGTTCTGAATCCCGGGCAGAGAGGTCGATCCGACGGGCTTAGAGACTACTGCGTTTCCGCGAGCTTGCGCGGCAGCAGCTACGCGATGTTACGGCGCTTGTTGCGGACGTAGTCGACGAGGATGTACTCGCCGAGCCGGTCGGGGCTGGCGAAGAACGCGCGGCCCTTGTTGATGCGGGTGAGCTGTTCGATGAACTGCGTGAGCATCCGGCTCTGCTCGAGCATGAACGTGTTGATGGTGATGCCCTCGCGCGTGCAGCGCTGGACTTCCTTCAGCGTCTCCTCGAACGTGCGCCGCGTCGGCGGGTAGGAGAAGTCCGCCTCCAGCCCTTCCATGTGGGCGGTCGGCTCGCCGTCGGTGATCATGATGATCTGCTTGTTGCCGCCCTTCTGCCGCCCCAGGAGCTGCCGCGAGAGCTGGAAGCCGTGGTGCATGTTGGTGCCGATGTTCCACTCGGTCCACGTGAGCTTCGGGAGCTCCTCGGCCTTGAACTGGCGGGCGTAGAGCGAGAAGCCCAGGATGTACAGGCTGTCGCGCGGGAACTGACCGCGGATGAGCGCGGTCAGCGCCAGCGCCACCTTCTTGGCGGGCAAGAAGTAGCCGTTGTTGATCATCGAGCGGCTCATGTCGAGCATGACGACCGTCGATGCCTGGGTCGACAACTCGGTGCGGAACACCTCGAAGTCGTCGGGCGTGAGCTTGAGCGGCGTGCCGGCGCCATTGCGCTCGACCGCGTTCATCAGGGTTTCCTTCAGGTCGAGCAGGAACGGATCGCCGAACTCGTACCGCTTGGCCTCGTCGGTCGGATCGCCGCCGGCGCCCCGGCGCTCGACGGCATGCCGGCCGAAGCGATCGCGCTTGAGATGGGCGAAGATGTCGCGCAGCGCCTTGTCGCCGAGCTTGCGGATGGCGCGCGCGGTCAGCTCGAGCCGGTCGCCCTTGCGCTCGAGATAGCCCGCCTCCTCCAGCTTCTTGGCCAGCTCCTTGAGCCGCTCGAGGTCCTGCGCCGATTCCTCGCCCAGGAGCTTCTCGACGTCGATGGGATCGATCTTCTCCAGGTCCTCCGGCGTCTGGACGCGGCGGAACTGGCGCTCGAGCTCCTCCATCTGCTGGAGCTCGTCCATCAGCTTCATCGCCTCCTGCATCGACAGATCGTCGTCGCCGCGGAAGTCATAGCGGCGGCGGAACTCCTCGGTGAGGCCGAGCTGGTCGAGGTGCATGGCCAGCTGCGCCATCTCGGCCTCGAGCCGCTCGTCCTTCATGAACAGGCTCGACATCATCTCCTGCAGCTGGCGGCGCTGCCCGGGCGACATGCTATCCATGAGCGACTGGAGCTGGCCGGCCTGGCGGCCGAGCTGCTCGAGCAGCTCGTCGAGGCTCTCGACGCCGGGGAAGTTCTGACCCCACTTCTGCTTGAACGCGTCGAAGTCGGGCTCGTCGCCCTCGGCGCGCTGCCGCAGCATCTGGTTGAGGTCCCGCAGCATCTCGCGCATGCGCCGGATGTCGTCGGCGCTCATGTTCTGGAGCGACTGCTTCATGTTCTGCATGAACGGCTGCATCATCTGCTGCTGCAGCTGCTGCATCAGCTCCTGGAAGAGGCGCTCCGCCTCCGGATCGGTGAAGTTGTAGTTCTGGAGCTGCTTGATCCGCCCCGCCGGGTCGGCCGGCATCTGATCGAGCGGCTCGAGCTTCTTGGCCCGATCGCGCGGATCCTGCACCTGGCGCTCGATGCCCGCGCGCTCGGTCCGGAGCACCTCGTCCAGCTTCTTCTTGATGTCCTCCAGAGCGGAGCCCAGGTCGTACTTCTCGAGCTGCTGCTGCCGCCGCTTCCGGAGCCGCTCCAGCATGTCCTGGATGCCTGGCACCTGGGTTTGTGGATTTTGGATGCCCCGCTGGAACATGCGCCGGAGCGCGTTCCAGAGGTCGCCGTCGGACATGAGGTCGTCGGACATGGCGGCCAGAAGGTCGTCGGCGTCGAGGTCGGAGAGCTTTTGCGTCCCGTCCCAGCGCGAGTATCGGAAGAGCATGGGGCGATTATAGGCTCGGCGGTTGTCGTATGCTAACCGTCATGACTACCCCTGGCCCGACCGCCCGTTTCGAGGAGCACCTGTCCAAACGCGCCCGCATCGGCTGGGGCGGCCCCGTCACGACAGCGCGTCCGGTGGCGAAACCGCTCTACGAGTTCGGGGGCGGCTATCCGGACCCGGCATCGTTCCCCTACGACGGCATGGTCGAGGCCACCGCCAAGATGATGAAGGCCGAGGGCGCCGACGCCCTCACCTATGGCGACCCGCAAGGCTACCGCGGGCTGCGCGAGCTCATCTGTCACAAGTACAAGCTCTACGAGAACCTCTCGGTGACGCCCGAGAACATCTTCGTGGCCAACGGCTCGGGCGCCGCGCTGGCGCTAGCCTTCAGCGCGTTCGTGGACCCGGGCGAGCCGATGATCATCGAGGCGCCGACGTTTTCGGGCTCGCTCAACAACATCAGGCGCCATGGCCCGGAGATTTTCGGCGTGCCGGTCGACGAGGACGGGATGGTCATCAGCGCCGTGCGTGAGAGCCTGGAGACCATCAAGCGCCAGGGCCGCCGGTGCAAGCTCATTTACACGATCGTCAACTTCCAGAATCCGGCGGGCCCCGACCTGTCGATCAGCCGGCGCCAGGAACTGATCGAGCTCGCCGAGGAGTACGACACGTTCATCCTGGAGGACGACGCCTACAACGAGCTGCGCTTCGAGGGAGACTCGAAGCCGCCGGTCTACGCGCTCGATCGCACCGGCCGCGTCATCCGCGCCGGGACCCTCTCCAAGATCCTGGGCGCCGGCGTCCGCCTCGGCTGGCTCTGCGCGCCGCCCGCGATGCTGCCGGCGTTCCAGGCGTTCAACTTCGGCGGCGGCGTGAACCCGTTCATGTCCCGCGTGGCGACCTACTTCCTGCGCGACCACATGGAAGCGCACGTGCAGGTCCTGGTCGGCGTGTACCGCGCCAAGCGCGACGCGATGCTCCGCGGATTGTGGGAGGTGCTGAAGGGCACCGACGTCGAGATCAGCCGGCCGCAGGGCGGGTTCTTCATCTGGATCAAGCTGCCGTCCGACACCGACGTGACCCGGCTCGAGGCGCTGGCGCTCGAGGCGCGCGTGCAGTACACGCCCGGCCGCGCGTTCTTCTCCGGCAAGGGCGGCGAGCGTCACATCCGGCTGGCCTTCAGCTACGAGCAGCCGGACAAGTGCTACGAGGGCAGCCGCATTCTCGGGAAGGCCATCCTGGACGCGCGGCGC
>DASRIY010000459.1:0-11332 GCA_035649755.1 Candidatus Methylomirabilota bacterium | reverse complement strand
ACGAGCATCGCCGCCATCACGTTGGGGCTCGGCATCGTGCCGTAGCAATTCTGGTGATGCTCGTTGACGCAGAGCCCGTCCCAGCCGAGGCGCTCCGCGTACTCGAACTGGTCGAGGTACTGGTTGTAGAGCGTGTGGCCGACGGCTGGGTCGTAGTGGCGGTTCGACAGCGTCACCCATGACGACGGCTCGTCGTGCTCCATGATGTAGGGCATCAGGTGAAAGTAGTAGAACTTCACCGCGCTCCCTCACGTCGGCAGAACTCGGCGACCGCATCCGCGACCGCGTCGGCCTCCTCGAGATGCGGCAGGTGACCCGACTCGTCGAAGACATGAAGGCGCGCGCCGGGAATGGCCTTCACCCAGGTCTCGCCGCAGGGCGAGACGGGCGCGAGGCGATCGTGGGCGCCCCAGCAGAGCAGCGTGGGCGCCGCGATGCGGCCGAGGCGCCGGCGCAGGAGCGGATCGTAGAGATATGGATTCCAGGCCACCCGGGCGAGCGCCGCGCCTTCCCGGTACTGGAGCGCCAGCGTGTCGATCGACTGATCGCGCGGCGCCAGCGCGAGCGCCGCCATCGGATTGTGGAAGATGGCCGCCACGATCTCCGGGATGTCCATCCCGAACAGGAACGGATAGATCCAGCCGTCGACCCGGATGCCGACTGGATCGATCAGCACGAGCGAGGCCAGACGATGCGACGCCATCGTCGCCATCTCCGCCGCGATCCAGCCTCCGAATGATGCCCCGACGAGGTGGACGCGCTCGAGCCCGAGCTGATCGAGCAGGTCGAGATAGTGGAACGCCAGGTCCGAGATGTGCTCGATCCATTCGGCCGCCGGCGAGCCGCCATGGCCGGGATGGCTGGGAAAGTACACGCTGAATCTCCCGGCGAGGCGCTCCTGGAACGCGAGCCAGTGCCCGGCACCGCCGGCGCCGTGCAGGAACAGGAGCGCCGGGCCCGTTCCGTCCTGCATCAGGTGAATCGGCGTCCCGCGCACCACCAGCTCGCGCGACGCCGGCATGTCAGGCGATGAAGAGGCCGCCGTTCGGCGACAGCCACTGGCCGGTGAAGAACGAGCCGTCGTCGCTGGCGAGGAACAGCGCCGCCGCCGCCACCTCGTTGGCTTCACCGGTGCGGCCGAGCGGCGTGCGGGCCAGCACGGCCTTGCGGATCAGTGGCGAGATCCCCTCGGTCATCGGCGTGTCGATGTAGCCCGGACAGATCGCGTTCACCCGGATGCCGCGCGAGGCCACGTCGCGCGCCACCGCGCGCGTGAAGGCGAGGATGCCGCCCTTCGCGGCGCTGTAGTGCGGGACCGACTCGAGCCCGGTGAGCGCGGCGACGCTCGACAGGTTCACGATCGCGCCGCTGTTCTTCTGGCTCATCAGGCGCAGCGCCTCGCGCGTGCAGAAGAACGTCCCGTCGAGGTGCACGGCCAGCATCCGGCGCCAGGATTCGTCGGAGAGATGCTGGGTCACGTCCAGGTGCGTCTGGACTCCCTCCCCGGTCACCGTCTCCATGATGACCGTTTCCATCTTGCGGCTGATCTCCTTGCGGTCGTCCCCCGGGCCGAACGCGATGCCGGCGTTGTTGACGAGGATGTCGAGCACGCCGATCTCGCGCTCGATCGTCGCGAACATCGCCTTCACCTGGGCGCTGTCGGCCACGTCGGCGTGGATGGCCCGGCCTCCCCCCGGCCCTTTCATCTCCACCACCGTCTGCTTCGCGGTCTCCAGGGAGAGCTCGTTGACGATGACGTGCGCGCCTTCCTCGGCGAAGAGCAGCGAGATCGCTCGCCCGAGCCCCGAGCCGCCGCCCGTCACCAGCGCGACCCTGTCCTTGAGCTTCATCGATTGCCCTCCCCGTGCCGACGCTCACACCCTAGGCCCAAGGTTGTCGACGGTCAAGCAACCGGCCGAGATTCTCGGGCTGGATGCGCTCGACAGTTGTATTCTCGGCGTCGGCGCCGAGGCCAGGGCCGTGGACGATTTCATCGACACGATCACACGCACATCGATCTTCTCGGGGCTTTCCCGAGAGGATCTTGCGCGTGTCGCCGGTAAGCTCGACGAGGTTCGGGTCGCCCCCGGCACCGTCATCATTCGTCAGACCGAGCCCGGCGACGCCCTCTACGTCGTGCAGACCGGCGGCGTCGAGGTCCTGCAGGAAGACACCGCGGGGCACGTCGAGCGCATCGCCATGCTCGGCCCCCGAGAATGCTTCGGCGAGATCGCCCTCTTCACCGGGTTGCCCCGCTCAGCGAGCGTCGTCGCCCTGGTCGAGACGTCGCTGTTGCGAATGAGCAAGGACGCGTGCGAGCAACTGGTCGCGCAGTGCCCACCGTTCAGCCTCCACGTGTGTCGTCTGCTCGGTCAGCGTCTCGTCGAGCGGGGCCGCGAGCTGGCCAGTAGCCGCATCGGCCGCGATGCCGTGCTCGACGACCTGTTCGAAAATCAGGCCCCCCTCACCCGCGTGCTTCTCTTGCGGGCGTCGGTTCTCGAGACGGTGACGCCGGACACGCTTGCCGCGATCCTCGACGACCCCGTGGACGTGGGCAAGCTGGCCGATCTGGCCGAGCGCTACCCGCGCCTCGTGCAGCGCGACGGCGAACACTCCTGGACCTTCCACGCGGGCCTGCGCACCTTCCTCCTCGCGCGTCTGGCCCGCGAGGAGAGCCCGGACGGCGCGGCGGTACTGCACGCCCGGGCGGCGACCCACTTCGAGGAGCGCGAGGATTGGAGCCGCGCCGTCGATCACTACCTCGGGGCCCGGAAGCTGGATGACGCAATCCGGATTCTCGAGCGGTACGGGGACACGCTGCTCGGTCAGGAATCGCCGCAGCGCCTCCTGGCCTGCTTCGACGCGCTCCCGCCGGCGACGCTGCGCGCTCGCTTCCATCTCCTGCGGCTGCGCGCGAAGTCCCTGAGTCTCCATGGCCAGTTGGACGGCGCGCTGCGGGATTGTCGCGAACTCCTCACGCAGGCTCACGTATCATCGCTCGGCGCCATCGCGACGGCCTTCGGCTACCACGTCGGGCTTGCCGAGGTACACCGCACCAAGGGCCGGGCGGCCGAAGCTCAGCGCAGCCTGCGCGACGGCCTCGCGGTGCTGGAGCCGAGCGCGGCCCGGCGCGCGGCTCCTCCCGCGCTGCGCTTGCCGCGAGCGACCGGGCGGGCGCGGCAGTCGTGGGGCTTCCGCCGCCGCTGGCTCTACGCGCTACCCGCTCTGGCAGCGGGGGCCATCGTTTGGTATCTACCGCCGCCTCCACCGCTCGACGCCGCCGGCATGCGGTTCCTCGCCACGCTCACGGCCGCGGTCGCGCTGTGGAGTCTCAACGTCTTCGAAGACTTCGTCGTGGCTCTCGCCCTCCTGCTGTCCTGGATCGTCGCCGGCGTCGTCCGGCCCGAGGTCGCGCTCTCGGGCTTCACGAAACCCTCGTGGTTTCTCTTCATCGGTGCGCTAGGCATCGGCGCCGGAGTGACGCGCTCGGGCCTGCTGTACCGGGCGGCACTGGCGATGGTGCGCCGGGTGACGCCGTCGTATCCGCGTTACACGGCCATTCTCGTGGTCGCCGGGCTTCTGGCGACGCCGGCTCTGCCGAGCATGGTCGGCCGCATGGCCGTGGTCGCGCCGGTGAGCTGGGCCATCGCGGAGAGCGTCGGCTTCGCACCGCGCTCGGCCGGCGCGGCCGGGGTCGTTTTTGCCGCGTTCGTCGGCTTCTCGCTGCTCGGCTTCATGTTTCTCACGGGATCCACCGGTGGCCTGCTCGGCTGGAACTCGCTGCCAGATGCCGCGCGCGCGGAATTCGGCTGGGCAGCGTGGGCCGTCGCCGCCGCGCCCGCCGGACTCGTCTCGATCGTCGGGCTCTGGCTCGCCATCCACCTGCTGTATCGCCTTCCGCCCGGCGGCGGCGTGCGGGTCTCGCGCGAGCGCTTTCAGGCGCAGCGCGAGATTCTCGGCGCGTTCACGCGTCGTGAAGCCTTCGGCCTTGCCGTTCTGCTCCTCGCCGTCGCCGGATGGATGACCACGCCGCTCCACGGCGTGGGCGAAGCATGGGTGGCGCTGGGCGCGCTCCTGGCGTTCGTGCTTGGCGGTGTGCTCGACCGTAGCAGCCTGCGCGCCAGCGTCGACCTCGGCTTCCTCCTCTTCCTCGGCGTGGTGTCGAGCCTGTCGGGGGTCGCCGCCGCGGTGAAGGCCGATCGGTGGCTCATGAGCCTGGTGGCGCCGGTCCTGGACATGGCCGCATTCAGCTCCGTGAGTCTCCTGCTGGCGGTGGCGCTCGTCACCGTCGCCGTGCGCCTAGTCCTCAACAAGTGGGCGGCGATCATCCTGCTCACGCTCGCTCTCGCGCCGCTGGGCCGAGAGCTCGGTGTGCATCCCGGCGTGGTCCTGCTCGTGATCCTGGTCAACCTGGACGTGTGGTTCTTCCCGTATCAGCTCGACGTCTACCAGATCGCCTACTTCGGCACGGGCGAGCAGGGATTCAGCCACGCGCAGGGCCGGCGCCTCATGGCCGCCAAGCTCGTGGTGTCGCTGGCCGCCGTCGCTGCGAGCGTCCCCTGGTGGCGCGCGCTCGGTCTCATCCAATGAGACCAGCCTAGCGACGAGATGCCCAGCTACTCGCTCGGCATCGACATCGGCGGCACGTTCACCGATGTCGTGGTCTACGATCACGAGACCGGGCGGCAGTGGAACCGCAAGGTGCTGACGACCCACGACGATCCGGTCCGCGCGGTTGCCGCCGGCGTGGGCGCGGTGCTCGGCGACGGGGCGCTCGAGCCGCGACACGTGACCCGCGTTGTGCACGCCACGACGCTCTTCACCAACGCGCTCATCGAGCGCAAGGGGGCCGTCGCCGGGCTCATCACGACCGCCGGTTTCGGCGACACGCTCGAGATCGGCCGTGAGCGGAAGTTCGAGCTGTACGACCTCAACATCGCCAGGCCGGAGCCTCTCGTGCCGCGCAACCGGCGGCTCGAGGTGGCCGAGCGCGTGCGGGCCGACGGCCGGGTGCACCGGCCACTCGACCGCGAGCAGCTCGCGAACGCCGTCGAGCGGCTCGTCGCCGTCGGCGTGGCCTCGATCGCCGTCACGTTCTTGCACGCGTACGCGAACCCGCGCCACGAGGCCGAGGCCGTGCGGCTCATCGCCGAGCGCCACCCGGATGTCTTCACCACCGCGTCGCACGAGGTGGCGCCCGAGATCCGCGAGTTCGAGCGCGCGTCGACGACCGTCGCCAACGCCTACATCAAGCCGCTCGCCCACCAGTATCTCGGGCGCATGGCCAGGCAGCTCGCCGACGCGAAGATTCCGGCGCCGCTCCTGCTGATGCTCTCGAGCGGCGGACTGACCCATGTGGCCGAGGCGCAGCGTGCGCCCGTGCAGATGCTCGAGTCCGGCCCGGCGGCCGGCGCGATCGCCGCGGCGTTCTTCGGCCGCGCCGACAGCGGCGGTGACCTGCTGGCCTTCGACATGGGCGGCACCACCGCCAAGCTCTCGCTCGTGGACGGCGGCGAGCCGCGCACTGCGTACAGCTTCGAGGCCGCGCGGCAGAAGCGGTTCATCGAGGGCAGCGGCCTGCCCATTCGCATCTCGACCATTGAGCTCATCGAGATCGGCGCCGGCGGCGGCTCGATCGCGCACGTGGACGAGATCGGGCTCTTGAAGGTCGGGCCGCGCAGCGCGGGCTCGCAGCCCGGCCCCGCCTGCTACGGGCTCGGCGGCACAGAACCGACCGTCACCGACGCCGATCTGCTCCTCGGCTACCTGAATCCAAGCTACTTCGCGGGCGGCACCATCGCCATCGACGCCGGCGCCGCGCGCAGCGCGCTGACGCGCCTCGCGCAGGCCGTGCAGCTGTCCGTGCTCGAGGTCGCGTGGGGCATCCACGACATCGTCAACGAGAGCATGGCGAGCGCAGCCCGCGTGCACATCGCCGAGCGCGGGCGCGACCCGCGCGACTACGCGCTCCTCTGCACGGGCGGCGCCGGCCCTGTCCACGCGTGCCACGTCGCGAAGAAGCTCGGCCTGAGCCGGGTCATCTGCCCGCCGTCGGCCGGTGTCGCCTCGGCGCTCGGCCTGCTGGTGGCTCCGGCGCGCGTCGATCGCGTCGCCACCGTGGGGATTCGCCTCGATCGCGGCGACCTCGGCGCGCTGGAGCAGGCGTTCCGCGCCCTCGAGGACGAGGCGCGCGCCGTCATGGCCGACACGGGCCTGAAGCTCGACACCGCCCGCTTCCAGCGGCTGGCCGACGGCCGGTTCCTGGGCCAAGGCTTCGATCTGGTCGTCCCCCTGCCCGACGGCCCCTACGACGGCCGCGACACCGACGCCGCGCGCCGCCGGCTCGCCCAGGCCTTCGAGGCCGCGTACCGGGAGAAGTTCTCGCTCACACCGCCCGAGGTGCCGATCGAATTCATCAACATCCGCGTCGCCGTGCGCGCGCCAGTCGCGGGCAGCGAAGTGGTGCTCCAGGGACGGACCCGCGGCGCCGAATCGCCCGTGAAGGGCCGCCGCCCCGTCTGGTTCCCCGAGGCGGCCGGCTTCGTCGAGACGACCGTGTACGACCGCGGCCGTCTCTCCGTGGGCGACCGCTTCGACGGCCCGGCGGTCGTCGAGGAAGAAGGGTCGACGCTGGTCGTCGGCCCCGGTGCGAGCTTCGCCGTCGCGCCGACCGGCAACATCGTGGTGACGCTCGCATGAGCACGGGAGCGACCGGGAGCCGGCGATTCGACGCGGTGACGCTCGAGGTGCTGTGGACGCGCCTCATCTCGGTGGTCGATGAGGCGGCCAAGGCCGTCGTGCGCACGTCGTTCTCGACCCTCTCCAACGAGGCGAACGACTTCGCGTGCATGCTCACCGACGCCCGCGGCTATGCGCTGGCGCAGAACACCGGCAGCATCCCCTCGTTCATCGGCACCCTGCCTGCCACCGTCCGCCATTTTCTGCGCGCGATGGGTCCCGCCGCCATGCGGCCCGGCGACGTTCTCATCACCAACGACGCGTGGATGGGCACCGGGCACATGAGCGACGTCAGCGTGCTCAAGCCGATCTTCCGCGCGGGGCGGCTGGTCGCGTTCTCGGCGACCACCTCGCACATGCCCGACATCGGCGGGCGGCTCCGCGCCATCGAGGCCCGCGAGGTGTTCGAGGAGGGGCTGCACATCCCGCTGATGAAGCTCATCCGCGAGGGAAAAGCCGACGAGACGCTGATCGAGATGATCCGCGCCAACGTGCGAACGCCGGACCAGACGGTGGGCGACATCTGGGCACAGGTGGGCGCCAACGAGCTCATGGAAAAGAGGCTCCTCGCGCTGATGGACGCCGCGCGACTCGACGCGCTCGACGAGCTCGGCAACGAGCTGTTCGCGCGCGCCGAGAGCGCGATGCGGGCGGCCATCCGCGCCGTTCCCGACGGCACCTACCGCTACGCGATGAAGACCGACGGGGTCGACGAGCCGCTCGACTACCGCGTGGCGCTCACGATCGCCGGCGACGAGATCACCGCCGACTACACCGGCACCTCACCGCAGGTGCCGCGCGCGATCAACTGCGTGCTCGCCTACACCTACGCGATGACCGCGTACGCGATCAAGTGCGCGCTCCTGCCCGGCCTTGCGAACAACGAGGGCATGTACCGGCCGCTGACGGTCACCGCGCCGGAAGGGTGCCTGCTCAACCCGCGCTTTCCGGCAGCGGTCGTGAGTCGCGCCGTGACCGGTCACTATGTGCCGGTGCTGCTCTTCGGCGCGCTTCACCAGGTGATTCCCGACCGGGTCATGGCGGGCGCCGGGTCGCCGCTCTGGGCGGTGCAGCAGACCGGCCTGCGCGCCGACGGGCGGCCCTACACGAACATCTTCTTCTTCAATGGCGGCATGGGCGCGACGCCCACGAAGGACGGGGAGAGCGTCCTCTCCTGGCCCAGCAACATCTCGTCCACGCCGGTCGAGGTGGCCGAGCGCAACAGCCCGCTCTTCTTCCACGAGAAGAGTTTGCGTCCGGGCTCGGGCGGCACCGGGCGCTTCCGCGGCGGCCTCGGGCAAGACATCCGCTTCGAGTGCGAATCCGACGCGCCGATCCTCGCCTCGTTCATGGCCGAGCGCACGAAGTTCGAGGCGCCCGGCTTCGCCGGCGGCGAGGCCGGCGGGCTCGGCGACGTGCAGATCAATGGAGTCTCGATCGACAACCGCAAGCAGCACGTGCTCAAGCGCGGTGACGTCGTCCTGGTGCGCACGCCGGGCGGCGGCGGCTACGGCCCGGCGGCCCAGCGTGATCCGGCCATGACCGAGCGCGATCGAGCGCTCGGCTACTGAGGCGGTCCGAAACCTTCACCCGCAGGAGGAGTCCATGAGGCGTTCCATTCTCGGCAAAGCAGTCCTGACGGTGTGCCTGGTGGGGCTGGCCGCGCTGGCCGTCGCGCAGACCTTGAAGGGGCCGGTGTCGGACAAGCCGATCGACGAGAAGTGGGCGCCGACCAAGTGGGGCGCCACCGATCGAGCGGGCTCGGCCAACCACACGAAGAGCTCGGCCAACATCGCGCGCGCCCTCGCCACCATCAAGCAGAACAAGTCCATCACCATCGGCAAGTACTACCACCGCGAGGCGCCCGCCTTCGGACCGCGCGGCTGGCAGATGAGCATCCCCGGCACGCCGACGGGCGGCCCCTTCGGAAACAACGCGCTCATCTACCACGACGAGCTCGTCACCACCGAGATCGGACAGATTCAGACGCAGTTCGACGGGCCCGGCCACATCGGCGTGAACACGTCGAAGGGTCCGATGATGTACAACGGCGTGATCTCCTGGGACGCCTACGAGCATGGCGCCGGCGGCCGTGTCGTCGGCATGGGGCCGCTCGGGGTCGAGCACGTGGGCGAGCTCGGCTTCGTCTGTCGTCTGGTGGTGCTCGACGCCGTCGCCTACCGGAAGTCCAAGGGCCAGATCGCGGCGAACGCCGAGATGCTCCCGATTCCCGACAAGCCGGGTCACGCCGGCATCGTCACCGCTGACGACGTCAGGGGCATGGTGCAGGCGCAAGGCCTGCGCGAGATCAGCGCCGGCGATTGCGTGGCTCTCCACACCGGGCAAGGCAACAGCTGGAGCAACGACCGCTACAAGACGATGAAGCCCGAGGAGCGCCAGGCCGCCCGCGATCTCTTCAACAAGGGAGAGCCAGGCTTCGGTATCAGCGCCTGCGAATACCTCGCGTCGCGGGACATCGCGCTGACCATGTGCGACACCTCGGCGTGCGACGCCCAGCCGTCGGGCGAGAAGGGCCCGGACTTCGCCGTGCCCTGCCATACCGAGATGCAGACGCGCCGGGGGATCTGGAATCTCGAGAACGTCGACACGAAGTCGCTCGTGACCAACAAGATCATGGAAGGCGCGTTCATCTGGGCGCCGCTGCGGATCATCGGCGCGACCGGGTCGCCCGGTAACCCGATGGTGCTCTACTAGATCGCTGCTGGATCGGTCGGTCGGGGCTACGGCAAGCGATCGGCCACCGCCACGGTCACATCTGGCGGGCGAGTGGCGCGATGGCGGTACCGGGGCGGAGAGCCTGGACGTCGAGGTAGCGCCAGCCGAACTCCGCCGACCGATCCGGCGCCGGCCCGCGGTAGACGTCGGGCACGTCGTCCACGAGATTCACGATCCAGTAATCGGCGATGCCCGCACGCGCGTAGAGGCTACCCTTGTGGCCGCGGCCGGGCACGACCGCGACATCCGGTTCCGGTTCGGACTCGGCGTCGAGCGCAACCGGATCCTGCACTCGGACGAGCCACCCGAAGAACCCGCTTTTGGTGAGCTCGTCGTACTCCTTGTCAGGCTTTGCGGAAGCGGTGGACGCCGTCCGCGTCGACGACGCGGGCGGCGCGCCCCTCGTCCTCGAGGAAGCGCAGGTGCGCGAGGGCCTCGCCCATGGCGAAGCTGAGCTGGTGGCTGTCCAGCTCGCGCCGGAACAGCACCGGCACCAGCTCCGCAGCGCTCCGCGGCTCGACGAGCGCGTCGAGTGCCTCGTTGAGCCGCGCGGCGTGGTGGTCGCGGAGCTGGCCGATGCGCTCATGCAGGCCTCGGAACGGCAGGCCGTGCGAGGGCAGCACCAGCGTGTCCGCCGCCATCGGCTCGAAGCGGTGGAGCGAGTCGAGATAGAGCCGGAGCGGGTTGAGCCGGGGCTGCTCGGCCCACACGCTGACGTTGGTCGTGATCTTCGGGAGCACCTGGTCACCCGAGATCAGCAGGTGGCCGGCTTCGTCCCACAGGCACGCGTGCTCGGGCGCGTGGCCGAGCACGGTCAGCACGCGGAACGTCCGCCGGCCGATCGTGATCGAGTCCCCTTCACCGATGCGATGAAACTCCGTCGCCACTTCGGGCACGAGCCTCGGATAGTGGTTGCCCCGGCGCCCGAGCTGCGCGAGCGCGTCGGGGCCGCAACCGTGGCGGCGAAAGTGCGCGAGGCGCGGCTCGAAGTCGGCCGCGCTGCCGCTGCGCCAGGAGTACTGCGCGTAGAGCCACTCGGCCTGCGTGCACCAGAGCTCGGTTCGCCAGCGCGCGGTGAGCCAGCCGGCGTTGCCCATGTGGTCGGGATGGAAGTGCGTCACCAGCACGCGCCGCACCGGACGCCCGTCGAGGTGCGTCGCGAAGATGCGCTCCCAGAGAGCGCGCGTGTCGTCGAAGCCCACGCCCGTGTCGATGATGGTCCAGCCCGGGCCGTCCTCGAGCAGCCACAGATTGATGTGGTTGAGCTGAAACGGCAGCGGCATGCGTAGCCAGTAGATTCCGGAAGCGACCGCGCGGACGTCGGCGGGCGCAGGTGGTTCCGTCCACGGATGCTCGAGCGCCATGCGCTGCAGTGTACCTTGCGTTCCCCGGGCGAACCTGATCTTCTATGCGCCGCCGGCCCACATTCCGAAGGAGGCCCCATGAAAACGCTGCGGCTCGTCGCGCTGATCTCGTTTCTCGCCGTCGTCGCGTTCGTTCCGGCGGCCCACGGGCAGCTCTTGCTGTCGACTAACGACAACAAGGTGACGCTCGTCAACGGTGTCGCGACCGTCGTGAAGAGCCCGCCGCCCGACACGCTGACGGTCATCGACCTCAAGGCCTGGCCGCCGAAGGTCGTCGTCGAGCTCGACGTGCCCGGCAGCGTCGTGGGACCGCCCTTCAGCGTCGCCGTCTCGCCCGACGAGTCGCTGGCGCTGGTGACGGCGAACGAGAAGCTCGACCCGGCCGACCCGACCAAGCGCGTCCCAAACAACACGATGTCGGTCGTCGATCTCAAGGCGGCGCCGCCCCGGATCATCGCGACGCTCGAGACCGGCAAGGCGCCGGCCGGCGTCTC
>DASRIY010000458.1:0-8442 GCA_035649755.1 Candidatus Methylomirabilota bacterium | reverse complement strand
CGTGAGCGCGCACAGGGCGCGGGCGAAGATCGTCTCGGGTATTCCGAGCATGGCCAGCCTTCCTTTCCGGTCCGCTGAAACCGGTCATTGGCTGGCTGCCGGCTATCGTGAGGCCGGCTGGCTGGCTACGTGGGTTTCGCTAGAAAACAGCGATCCGCTCAGCTGGTCGTCATCCTCACGCGACGTGAGCCGGGATCCGGCCCCGAGGCTCGCTCGATTGCGCCCTCGGCGGGCCAGATCGGAACAGGAGCATTCCGGCGACGGCCAGATAGAGCAGATAGCTGCCGACCTCGAGAACCGAAGGTCTCGAACGGTATCCAACGAGCCCGTTCAGGAACCCGCCCACGAAGCCGTGATCATCCAGGATCGGCGAGGTATCCCATGCGATCGGCGTCTGCGGCAGGAAGCCCATGGCCTCGAGCCGGCCGACGCCGGTACTGAACATTCCAGCGGCAAGGAAGAGGAGAAACACGGAGGTGATGGCGAAGAACCGCTGCAGGCTGATGTGTCGACCGCTGCGAAAGATGCCCCAGCCGAGGGTCGCGGCCATCGCGAGGCCGAGGACAGCGCCGAGAGCGCTCGCCCAGCCCGACGTGGTCGTCGCCTGCGTCATGAGGCCCCACAGGAACAGAACGGTCTCGGCACCCTCGCGGAAGACGCCGGTGAACGCGAGCACGCCGACGATCCAGAGCCGGTGCGTCGCCTGCGCCTCGTCGATCCGGCGCTGGACCTCACCCTTCACCGCCCGGGCGTGCTGTTGCATCCAGTAGCCATGCCAGGTCAGGACGACCACGGCGATGAAGATGACGGCGAGCCCGATGACGTCGGGGCCGAGATCGAGGAGTGGCCCCGACAGGACGGTGACGAGCACGCCCAGCGCGATGCTGGCCAGCACGCCGAGCAGCCCGCCCCGCGTGACATAGTGATACTGGCGCTCGGCGCCGATCTTCTGGAGATACGTGTAGACGATGCCCAGGATGAGCGCGGCCTCGAAGCCCTCTCGAAGCGTGACGACGAAGGTACCGCCCATAAGGCCTCGCGGCTACTCGGCGACGATGCGCCCGGTCGTCGCCTGGTTGAAGTCGTCGAAGAAGGCGTAGGTGCCGGGCTTGAGCGCCCGGATCCGCACGTTAACGGTCTTGCCGGCCGGCACGACCTTCTCGACGCGGAGGTCTTTGCTCTCGAACTCCGCCGCCTTCGGGTTCTTGTTGGTGATGACGAGCACGAACGGCGTGTTGGCCTTCACCTTCACTTCGGAGGGCTGGAACTGACCCTTCTCGATCGTCAGGGGAATCTCGTTGTCGGCAGCGGCAGCGGCGCCGGCGATGAGGAGGACGGCGGCGAGCGCCGCGATCGACGGTCCGAAGAGTCTCCGCATGCTCCACCTCCTGCAGCGAAGTTAAGGCTCCAGTGCAAGGATTATTAGGATGACCTAATCGCGGAGTCCTGTCAACACCCCTTCCGGAAATGCTACGATCCGCCGTGTATCGGCTGCTCGTCGTCCTGCACCTTCTCGGCGCGACCGTCTGGGTCGGCGGCCACCTCGTGCTGTCGCTGGTCGTGCTGCCGCGCGCCCTCCGCGCCCGCGACGCGTCGGCCGTTGCCGAGTTCGAATCGGGATACGAGCGGATCGGCTTGCCGGCGCTCCTGCTGCAGGTGATCACCGGCGTCTGGCTCGCTCTTCACTGGGTTCCCGACATTCGCACCTGGCTCGCGCCGGCTTCGCTGCATGGCTGGCTCGTGCTCGTGAAGCTCGGCCTTCTCGCGGCGACGCTCGCGCTGGCCGCCCACGCCCGGTTTCGGCTCGTGCCGACGCTCGACGCCGGCGCGCTCTCCACGCTCGCCTTTCACATCGTGGGCGTGACTCTGCTGGGCGTGGCCATGCTCATTACGGGCGTCGCGATCCGCACGGGTGGCGTATGGTAGGGCGCACTGGAGCAACCTGGAACGAAAGGGGCAGCAGATGGAAATCATCGACCTGAAGGCGGCCCGCGAGTTCTCGCCCGACTACCACGTTCACAAGAGTCTGACCACGACCCAGCGAAGCGACATCTCGATCGCTTGCTGGGAGCCGGGCCAGACCTCGCCCATTCACAACCACCCCGGCGCCGACGAGATCTATCACGTGATCGAGGGCAACGGGGTCTTCAACGACGGCCGGGTCGAGCGGAAGCTCGGACCCGGCGACACGGTCATCTTCCCGGCGGGCGAGGTTCACCAGGTCACAGCGCTGACCCGGATGGTCCTCTACCGAGTGCAGGCCGGCGCGGACCGGCACCCCGAATCGTTCGACACCTGGCCCGCGCGCAAATGATAAGCGGCCCGAACAGGCTCAGATGAGCCTGTTCGAGCCGCCCGAGGTCAGTTCTTGCGGTGGATGCCGCTTCCGGTGACGTAGTCGTACAGGTTGGCGACGTTCATCTTCATGACCATCGGCGCCATCCCGTTCTGGCCGACATCCATTGGGTAGCGGTCGGTCATGGCGGTCAGGTCGGCCAAGCACTGGTCCTTGCTGAGCCCCTTGCCGACGGCGCCGCGCACGTAGTCGACCCATTCGCGGATGAACGCGCCCTGCTCGTTCAGGTACTTCTTGTCGCACACGGGCCCGTGGCCGGGAACGAACGTGTCCTCGCGCAGGCTCCGGAGCGACTCGAGGGCCACCAGCCAGAGATCGGGATCCGCTTCCTGCAGCCACGTGTGCACCTTGCAGAAGATGTTGTCGCTGGTGAACACGACCCCCTCTTCCTCGACGATCACCGCGGCCTGATACGCCGTGTGCCCGGGCATGGAGACCAGGCGGAAGGTGTGGTTGCCGACGTGGAGCTTCATCTCCTTGTCGAACGTGATGACCGGCGCGTTCGGCCGGTAGCCTTCCAGGAGCTTCGGCTCCTCCGGGCCGAACGTCGCCACGCGGGCGACGTGGGCCGGCAGGTCGGTCGTCAGGATGCGTGTCCTCACGCCCTCGTGGGCGACCACCGGGACGTCGAAGTACGAATTCCCCGTCCAGTGATCCCCGTGCGGCTCGGTGTTCAGGATGTAGCGCAGCCGGCCACGGCGCTCGACGTCGGCCTTGAGTCTGAGGGCGTCGCTCGGCTTGTGCGGGGTGTCGATCATCACGATCCCGTCCGAGGTGGTGACGATCCCGTGGTTCGACCCGCGCAGCTCAGTCTCGACGAACACGTTGGCGGTAAGCTGTTTCATCGGTTCTCCCCCTGCGAGTGGTGAGTCGCGTCGGACAGGCTATGGTATCGTCGGGCCCTCGGCAAGCCCGTCCGCACCCAACCGTCTGGTTCAAGGAAGGAGTGAAGCGATGCCCTACAAGCTCCTGAGCTATCAGGCCGGTCGAACGGCCCGCGCGGGCGTGCTGGTCGAGGACGCCGTGTACGACGCGGCGAAGGTCACGGGGGTTGCCGCTCACGCCAGCGTGCTGGGGGTGCTCGAGGACTGGAGCCGGGCCCGGCGTCTCCTGGCTCAGGCCGCGAAGCGGCTCGAGGCCGGCCGGGGCCGGGGCCGCGCGAAAGGCATTCCGCTCAAGCGTGTGAAGCTCCTGGCCCCCGTGCTCTATCCGGGCAACATCTACTGCGCAGGCGCCAACTACACCGACCACATGGCCGAGATGGCGCGGGCCCAGGGACAGGCGCCCGGACCCAACATGAAGGAGCTGGGCGAGAAGCCCTGGCACTTCGTGAAGAGCTCGCGAAGCGCCGTGGTCGGGCCCGGGGCCAGGGTGAAGCTCCCGGTCTATTCCCAGATGGTCGACTGGGAGGTCGAGCTCGCGGCGGTCATCGGCCGCCCGGCTCGAGACGTGACGGTCGAGAAGGCCCTGGACTACGTGGCCGGCTACACCATCGCCGACGACCTCTCGGCGCGCGATGTCATGCGGCGCGACAAGAACCCGGCGACCTCGCCGTTTCACTACGACTGGCTGAGCCAGAAGTGCTTCGACGGAGCCTGCCCGCTCGGCCCGTGGATCGTGCCCGCGAGCGAGATTCCCTACCCGCAGAACCTCGCGCTGAAGCTCTGGGTGAACGACAAGGTCATGCAGGACTCGCACACCGGCAAGATGATCTTCAGCACCGCCGAGCAGATCGCCATGCTCTCCTCGCGCGTGACGCTCTACCCCGGCGATCTCATCCTGACCGGAACCCCGGCGGGCGTGGGGATGCCACGGCGCACGTTCTTGAAGGCCGGGGACACCGTGAAGCTCTGGATCGAGGGCATCGGCGATCTGACTCACACGATGACGAGCTGATGCCGACGAGCGAGGGCGACCGCCAGCCGTACGTCGGCCGGCCGCTCCGGCGCACGGAAGACGCGAAGCTCGTCACGGGTCGCGGGCAGTACGTCGACGACATCAAGATGCCGGGGCTGGCGCACCTGGCGTTTCTCCGCAGCCCTCACGCCCACGCCCGCGTCACGTCACTCCGGACCGACGCGGCTCGTCGCGCGCCGGGGGTGATCCGGGTCGCCACGGCCGCTGATCTCGGACCGCTGGGTCCCCTGCCCTTCATGGCGATGCTGCCGGGGCTGAAGCACGTCCGCTGTCCATACCTGGCGGGCCCGGCCGTGGACTGCACGGGTGTTCCCGTAGCCGTGGTGGTCGCCGAGAGCGCGGTGCTCGCGCGCGATGCCGCCGAGCTGATCGAGGTGGAGTACGAGCCGTTGCCGCCGATTGCCGATCCCGAGCGCGGGCTCGAGCCGGGAGCGCCGCTGTCCCATCCCGAGCTCGGGACGAACCAGGCGTTCAGCTGGCCCATGAAGGGCGGTGACGTCGAGGGCGCGTTCGCCCGAGCCTCGCGCGTCGTGAAGGTGCGTCTGGACCACGGCCGGCTGGCCGGCGTGCCGATGGAGCCGCGCGGCGTGCTGGCGCGGTACGACGCCGGCCCCGAAGAGCTGACGCTCTGGCTCACGACCCAGAATCCGTTCCTCTCGCGCGCCGACCTTGCCGCGGTGCTGGGCTTTCCGGAACACAAGCTGCGCGTCATCGCGCCCGACGTCGGCGGGGGCTTCGGCGTGAAGGGCCCGCTCTACCGCGAGGAGATCGTCGCCGCCGCGCTCGCCCGGCAGATCGACCGGCCGCTACGATGGATGTCCACGCGCACCGAGGATCTGCTCACGACCATCCAGGCGCGGGCCGCGGTCTCAGAGGCCGAGGGAGCCCTGACCGCCGACGGCGAGCTGATCGGGGTCAGGGGCAAGACCATCTTCGATCTGGGCGCGCATCTGCTCGGGCTTTCGATCGTCCCGCCGATGTCTCACGCGACCCACATCTTCGGCCCCTACCGGATCCAGAACGCCGAGCTATTGAGCCTCGGGGTCTACACGAATACCGCTCCGACCGGGCCGTACCGCGGATCGGGACGTCCGGTCGGCGTCTACCTGATCGAGCGGCTGATGGACGAGGCCGCGCGGGTGGCGGGCCTCGATCCGGTCGAGATTCGCCGTCGGAACTTCATTTCACCTGACGCGTTTCCCCATCGCACGCCGTTCGGCGTCGCCTACGACTCCGGCAACTACGCGCGCGCGATGGACCGCGTGGTGGAGCTGGCGGACTATCCGCGGCTACGTCGGGACCAGGCCGCGGCGCGCCAGCGCGGCGAGATCTTCGGCATCGGCGTCGCGGCCTATGTCGAGTCGACCAACGTGCTCGGCTGGGAGAGCGGCGTCGTCCGGGTCGAGCGCAGCGGCAAGGTCACGGCGATCACCGGCTCGAGCCCGCACGGCCAGGGACACGAGACGACGTTCGCCCAGATCATCGCCGACCAGCTCGGCGTGGCCCACGAGGACGTGATCGTGCGCCACGGCGACACGCTCGGCGCCCCGCAGTCGATCGGCACGTTCGGGAGCCGCAGCGCGGGTCTCGGTGGTAACGCCCTGGCGCAGGCGGCGGCCGAGGTCCGAGAGAAGGGCCGTCGGCTCGCGGCGCGGCTCCTGGAGGCGAGCCCAGACGATCTTCAGATCGGACGCGGCGGCTTTCAGGTGAAGGGCGTGCCGGAGAAAACGATCGGCTGGGATCGCGTCGGCGAATTTGCGCATCGCGGGATGGGCCTGCCCCCTGAGGAGAAGCCCGGGCTCGAGTCGACGGTGTTCTTCCGCCAGGATCAGCCCTCCTGGAGCTTCGGCGCCGGGCTGGCGGTAGTCCGGATCGACCGCGACACGGGTCAGGTACGGATCGAGCGCTTCGTCGCGGTGGACGATTGCGGCAACGCCATCAACCCCCTGCTCATCGACGGCCAGATCGTGGGCGGCTTTGCGCAGGGCCTGGGCCAGACGATGCTCGAGCGGATCGTCTACGGCGAGGACGGTCAGCTGTTGACGGGCACGTTCATGGAGTACGCGATTCCGCGCGCCGACGACATGCCCGACCTGGTGGTCGATCGCACCGTCACGCCGTCGCCGCTCAACCCGCTCGGCGTGAAGGGTGTCGGCGAGGGCAGCGCCTGCGTGGCGCCGCCGGCGATCGTCAACGCGGTCATCGACGCGCTCGCGCCCTTCGGCGTCACGCACATCGACCTGCCGCTCACCGCCGAGAAGATCTGGCGCGCGATCGGCCGGAAGTAGGGCGGCGGCCGCGACTACTTCGCGGCGGCGATGACGGGCAGCAGCACGTGTGACGGCCGCCCGGGGCCGCAATGAATCGTCACTTTCCCCCCGAAGATCTCGGCCGGCCGGTCGCGCGGGTCGTTGTGCTGGAACGGGCCGACGCCCGTGAACACGGCTCCGAGCGTTCCCAACCCCGTCGACGGGCCGCCGGGATACTCGTAGTCGCGGCCGCGCACGGTGAGCCCGATCCGGTAGCCCGCCGGCAGCACGATGGACGTGGGCCAGACCTCGACGTCGAGCTCGTAGAGCTTGCCGGGAGCCAGCGGCTGCTTCTCATCGTGAATGTGATACGGCCGATAGGGCAGCGTGAGCTTCGCGTCGAGCTTGCGGTGCGACGCGCGCAGCCAGCCCTGGGCGATCGGCGTGTGCGGGTCGAGGGCACCCTGGAAGACGACCTCCTCGAGATTCGGGGAGAACGCGCGGACGATCAGGAAGAGGTCGGCGTCGCTCGTGGACGACGACACGAAGAGCTTGGCGGCGATCGGACCGGTGATCTCGGTCTCTCGCGGCAGGGGCGGTGTGAGGAACGTGACGCCCTTGCCGAGCCCGTCGTAGGTGACGCTGCCGCGCCGGCCCACCGGCGCGCGGGACAGCGTGTGGTCGGCAGGGCTCAGATAGAGCTTGGTCCAGCGCGTCCGGGCGAGCGGCCATTCCTTCTCGTGCCGCTCGACGAAGCGCTCGCCCGGGTGGCGCACCTGCAGCATGACCTTCGGCTGCTTCTTCCACCCGGTGTCCTCGCCCTTCAGGAAGTGACCGAAGAACTTCTTCTGTAGCGCCACGCCGTAGTCGGTGTAGAAGTGCGTCCAGTGCTCGATGCCGTGGACCTCGAGCCATTTTTGCTTCGAGGCCGAGCGCACGAATCCCTCGAAGTTGCCGCGAGGATGAAGACCCTGGCCGCCCCAGTTGCCGGAGGAGAACAGCGGCACCGTCACCTTCGACCAGTCGGGCATGCGCGAGCGCCAGTACTCGTCACTGGCGAGCGGATTCTTCCAGCAGTCCTCGTAGAAGTCGCGACGGTTGGCGCCGAGCTCCTCCTCGGTCAAGGTCGGCGGTCCGGACACCCACTCGCCGTTCAGACGGCTCCGGTAGCCCTTGCTTCCCCGCCCGTGCTGGACGCGGATCACCTGGGACGGAAACCACGCCCGGCCGAACGCGCACAGGATGCCGCCGTGGTGGCTGAGGTCGCGGTAGTAGTCGGCCGCGCCCTCCCAGATGCAGATGGCGGTCAGATGCGGCGGCTGGAGCGCCGCCACCTGCCACTGGTTCATCGCGTAGTACGAGATGCCGTTGAGCCCGACTTTCCCGTTGCTCCACGGCTGCCGGGCCGCCCACTCGATGCAGTCGTAGAGATCCCGGGCTTCGCGGGCCGACCAGAGGTCGAGCTGGCCCGGCGACCGCCCGGCGCCGCGCGAATCGACTCGCACGCACGCGTAGCCATCCGGGACCCACTTCTCCGGATCGACCACTTCCCAGTTCTGGTACTTGTTCGTCGAGCCGGCGGGAACGTCCGGGTGCTGCTCGACCATGCGCCGCCACTGGTCGGTGTAGAGATCCTCGAAGTGCAGCAGCTTGCCGTATGGGCCGTACGTCAGGATGACCGGGTGCTGGCCGGCGTCGAGCGGCCGGTAGACGTCGGCGCGCAGCACCAGCCCGTCGTCGGCCGGGATGGGGACGTCCCAGTCGATGCGCATGCCATCGCGGGTGTCACTCGTGAAATCGGGCATCGCGTCAGGCGCGCAGGACGAAGTCGAACGTCGCCGTCTTGCCCTCGGCGCCGTCCCGCACGCGCAGGACGAGCTCCCGCTTGAAGATGGGATCGCTCGCGTTGGCGGCTTCGCC
>DASRIY010000457.1:0-16960 GCA_035649755.1 Candidatus Methylomirabilota bacterium | reverse complement strand
AGAGGTAGAGCGAGATCGCGGCGCCCTCGCCGATCCGGCCCGTCTCGAGCCCGACCTGGCGGGCCAGCGTCGCGAAGAGATGGGTCGAGTTGATCGGGCCGCCGTGAGTGAGGACGAACACGATGTTGAATTCACTGAACGTGAAGATGGTGGAGAAGAGCACGACGATGGCCAGCACGCCCTTGAGGAGCGGCAACGTCACGTACCAGAAGCGAGCGACCGGTCCGGCGCCGTCGGCCTCGGCGGCCTCGTAGAGCTCCTTGGGGATGGCGACCAGGCCCGCCAGGATCGTGATGGCGAAGAACGGCAGGCCGCGCCAGATGTTGACGATGATGACGGCCGCCATCGCGTAGTACTTCTGCCCGAGCCAGTTGGGTCCGGGCGGGTCCATGATGCCGAGCGCGAGGCCGGTCCAGTTCACCACGCTATAGAGCGAGTTGAACATCCACCACCAGCCGAGCGTCGAGAGCGCCGTGGGAATGACCCACGGCAGCAGCACGGCGCCGCGGATGAGGCGCTTGAACCAGAGCTGCTGGTTGAGCAGCAGGGCCAGCGAGATTCCCAGCACCAGCTTCGCCGCGACCGCCGCCCCGCAGAAGACGAACGCGTTCTGGAAGGTCTGCCGGAACGCGTCGCTCTGCCAGAGGTTGATGAAGTTACGCAGACCGATCAGATGGCTCGGCCGGCCGATGAAGGCGTTCGAGACCGAGAAGTAGAGTGCCATGCAGAAAGGATAGGCGACCAGGAGCAGCAGGAGAACGAGCGCCGGGCTCACGAAGATCGGGCCCAGCCATTCCTCGCGGTCGAGGAGCTCGCTGATGCGAGCCCGCAGCGAGGGACGGCGCGCTACGGCGATATCGACGGTACTGATGGCCATTATCGGATTACCCCGCCATGACTTTCTTCATCTCGTTCTCGGCCCAGGCCAGCGAGTCCTTGGTCGACGTGCCGGTGACCGCCTTGGCGATCATGTTGGGCATGATGAAGGAATTGGTGATGAGCTGCACCTTGTCGCTCGGCGGCGCCGGCCAGCCGTAGCAGTGGTACTGCACCCCCTTGGTGTCCAGGAGCGCGGCGTACTTCGGGTCGGTCTTGAGCACGGGATGGTTCTGGAGATTCTCGTAGACCGGCAGGTTGAAGGCGTCCGCCGACATGATGTACTCGTCGTACCGCTCCCGGGTGCCGAGGAGATACCGGATGAACTCCTTGGCCGGCGCGATGTTCTTGGAGAACCGCCAGATGCCGATGTGCCGCGGCACGTCCGTCTCGTGGCGACCCTTGGGCCCACCGGGCGTCTTGTGGTGGTTGATGGTATCCGCGGTCGGCAGCTTCATCTGCTTGGCCACGATGTAGGCGCTCACCGGGTTGTGGATCCAGCCCGCCTTGCCCTGCTGGAGCGACTGGTTGTTGCTGGCGTCGTCCCACGAGAGCACCTCGGGCTCCATGCAGTCGCGGAACATCTTCTTGTACCACTCGACCATCTGCGCGGTCTGCTCGCTGTTGATCTTGACAGTCTTGCCGTCCTTGTCGACCTCGAGCCCGCCGAAGGACCAGAGCACCGGCCCGGCGGTGGAGATGGTGTCGTAGTTCTGGCTGATGGGAATCCCCACGGGGTGTCCCATCTTCTTCAGCTCCTTGCCGGCAATGTAGAGGTCTTCCCAGGTGTCGGGGATCTTGAGGCTCGCCTTCTTGAACAGATCTTCCCGGTAGGCGGCCACGAACATGCCGTGGTACTGCGGAACCGCGCGCCAGGTGCCGCGCACTCGGGCCGTCTCGCCCGCCGACGAGAGGGCCTTGCCGTACTTCTTCTCCAGCTCGCCCACGATGTCCGAGACGTCGACCAGCTGGCCCTCGTAGAGCCAGGGGAAGTGCATGCGCATCTCGACCAGGTCGTGGCCGGACTGCGACTGGACCTCGGACGCGTACTTGGCGGCCTGCTGCGGCGCCGCGATGTGGTCGATCTTGATCTTGATGCCCGTGTCCTTGGTGAAGCGCACGGCGATCTCGTCCAGCTTCTTGTCCATGAGCGGAGCGAAGTTGTTCCAGCAGAGGTACGAGACCTCCCGCTGCTGCCCGCGTGCGGGCGGGATACCGGCGGCGAAGATGCCGGCCAGGCCGGCGCCGGTCGTGGTGGTCAGAAAGCGGCGACGCGTGATCGATGCCATGAATCCTCCTCTGTCATTCACTGCGCGGGCGCCGCGCGCCGGGGCGGGCGCCGTCGTCTTCGATCGGGGCAATCGTTCGAGGGAACCGCTCCTCGAACATGACGTAGAGCGTCGGGATCAGGATCAGCGTGAAGAACGTCGAGACCATCAGGCCGCCGATCACCGCGATGGCGAGCGGCTGGTTCGCCTCGGTCCCGACGCCGAAGGCGAGCGCCATGGGCAGGAGACCGACCACCGTGGTCAGCGTGGTCATGAGGATCGGCCGGAGCCGGATCCGTCCCGCGCGCGGCACCGCGACGGAGAGCGGCTCGCCGTGGCGGCGCCGCTCGTTGATGTACTCGACTGGCTCTTCTGCGTCTCAATCTGGCTGCGCGCGGCCGAGAGCTGCGCCTCGGCGGCGACGAGCGCCGCGCGTGACGCCTCGGCGTTGGTGCGCGAGTTGTCGCGCTCCATGGCGGCGATCAGGCCGCGCTTGTGAAGGTCCTCGCCCCGGTCGGCGTTACGGGCGTCGTTTTCGGCGACCGCCCGCGACCGGACGACGTTCGCCTCCTGGTTGGTGTAATTGGCGCGAGCCGACTCGAGATTCGATTCGGCCACCTTCAGGTCGGCTTCGGCGGTTCCCACCGCTGCCCGCGCCTGCTCGACCGCGGCGTTCAGCTCTTGAGCTTCGATCTCCACGAGCGTCTGGCCGGGCTTGACGAAGTCGCCGAGCTCAGCGCCCAGGCGCACGATGTAGCCGCTCACCTTGGGGAAGATCGCCACCTGCTTGTTGGGCAGGACGTCGGCCGTGTACGCGAGCTTCACGTCGAGATCTTTGCGCACCGGCGTGATCACGCCCACCACCACTTCGAGCTCACGGCGCGGAACCGCCGCCGCCTGCTGCTTCTTGATCCGGTAGCCCACCAGAACCGTGACGAGAACGCCGAGGCCGAGGAGGACGACGAGGACCCGATGCCGACGCAGAAACGCCATTGGATCGCCATGATAACCCAACTCCGCTCATCGCGGACCGCCGCCGGGAGCCATCTCGCCGAGGTCCTCGGACGTGGCGCACCGAAAGCCGACGAAGTGATGGCCCGCGGCAGCGCCGCGGCGGTCGTAGGAGAGCCGGCGAGTCACGCTGAGCACCTGAGGAGGGTCATCGTGGCTCGCCCCGCGGATCACCACCCGGCCGGACGCGCCCGTGTACGGCTCCCGGCCGTCATCGGCGCGGTACGGATAGGGCCGGAGCACGGTCGACGTCCATTCCCGGAGATTTCCGAGAATGTCATGGACGCCGTACGGGCTGGCCCCGGCCGGCCGGCTCGGAGCTTCGGTCGCGTTGTACGCGCGTCCGAAAACCGCGCGCTCCGGCGTCGGCGCCGCGAAGCCCCATGGATATGGCCGCCGGTCGTCGCCGCGGGCTGCCTTCTCCCACTCGGCTTCGGTCGGTAGGCGTCGGCCCTTCCACGCGCAGTAGTCGCGGGCGCCGAACCACGAGACCTCCACCGCGGGATGCCGCTCGAACCCGGAGTCGGCGTTCCAGCGTCCGTCGGATCGATGGATCCGCGCGTCGGGGTCGTCCTCGTCGTAGCGCCGGTCGGCGCCCGGCGGTCTGAGACCCGTCGCGTTCAGGAACGCCGCGAACTCGGCGTTCGTCACCTTGTGGCGATCGATCCAGAAGTCGCGCACGTAGACCCGATGCGTGGGGGCCTCGTCCGGCGCGCCGTCGTCGCGCCCCATCCAGAAGGCGCCCGCCTGCACCAGCATCACGCCGTCGGCGCGGGAAAGGGCGGGCGTGGCGACGAGCCACGCGGCCAGAAGGCAGGCGGCCGCGCTGCGTCCGAAAATCCCCACGAGGATCATGGTATCGTGGGGCCGGCATGCGTTCTCGCTGGAACGAAGCCGAGGCCAGTCCGCTCGACGGCCTCGATCTTCTCGTCTACGCCTCTCGCCTTGTCGGCGCCGAAACCTCGCTGGTGATCTGGGGCGGCGGCAACACGTCCATCAAGACCCGCGAGCGCGACCACCGCGGCCGGGACATCGCCGTGCTGCGCGTGAAGGGGAGCGGTTCCGACCTCAAGTCCGTCCAGAAGAAGGACTTCCCGGGCGTGCGGATGGACGACATCCAGGCACTCCTGAGCCGCGACGAGATGGGCGACGAGGAGATGGTGAGCTATCTCGCGCACGCGCTGCAGGAGCCCGCGGGCGTGCGGCCGTCGATCGAGACGCTGCTGCACGGGTTCCTCTCGGCCGGGGCGATCGTTCACACTCACGCGGACGCGGTCGTGTCGCTGACCAACAACGACCGCGCCCACGACACCGTCGGGGGTGTGTACGGAAAGGACGTCATCGCGCTCCCGTATCGCCGGCCCGGGTTCCGGATTTCCCGAGACGTGTCCGACGCGATCCGCGATCGACCCGATGCGAAAGCGTTGCTGCTCGAGCGTCACGGCACGATCACGTGGGGGGCCACCGTCCGCGAGGCGTACGAGGGAACGATCGAGCTGATCACGCGCGCCGAGGAGGCGATCGCCGAGCGGAAGCGGGGCCGGCGCGTGTTCGGCGGCCCGCGCGCCGCCGTTCGCGAGGCGCCGGCTCGGCGCGAGGCGGCGCTGGCGGTGGCGCCGCGCCTGCGCGGCCTGCTGGGCCGCCGCCGGCGGGTCGTCGTGAGCTTCGACGACGCGCCGGCCGTGACCGAGTTCGTCTCGTCCGCCGACGCGCAGCGGGTCTCGCAGATCGGGCCGGCTACCCCGGATCACACGATTTACGCCAAGCGCCTGCCGTGCTTCGTGACGGCCGCCGGCACCGAGACCCATGACGAGCTCGCGACGGCCATCGAGCGCTCGGTCGAGCTTTTCGTCACCGACTACACGCGCTACTTCGAGGCGAACCGGTTCCAGGGCGCCGAGCTCGGCGATCCGCTCCCGCGCGTCGTGCTGGTGCCGGGGCTCGGCATGTTCACCGCGGGCAAGGACCGGCGCACCGCCGGGATCGTCAGCGACATTTATCACCACACCATCGACGTGCTCGGCAATGCCGAGGCGTTCGGCACCTACGTCTCGCTCTCGGCCAAGGACGCGTTCGACGTCGAGTACTGGCCGCTCGAGCTCTACAAGCTCACGCTGGCTCCGCCGGAGAAGGAGCTGGCGCGCCGCATCGCGCTGGTCACCGGCGCGGGCTCGGGTATCGGGCGCGCCATCGCGCGGCGTCTGGCCGCCGAGGGCGCCCACGTGGTCGCGGGAGACCTTGACGGCGCCAGCGCGCGCCGCACCGCCGATGAGATCGTGAAGGAAGTCGGCGGCGGCCGGGCGCTCGGGCTCGACATGGACGTGACCCGCGAAGCCTCGGTGCGGGCCGCGTTCGAGGAGACGGTACTCGCCTACGGCGGGCTCGACGTGCTCGTGTCGAACGCCGGCATTGCGCACTCGTCGCCGGTGGTGCGTCTGGGGCTCGCCGACTGGGAGCATTCGTTCGCGGTCAACTCCACCGGCCATTTCATCGTCGCGCGCGAGGCGATGCGCCTCATGATGGCCCAGGGGCTCGGCGGTGCCCTGGTCTTCGTGGCGACGAAGAACGTGATGTCCCCCGGCAAGGACTTCGCCGCGTACTCGGCGGCGAAGGCCGCCGAGGCGCAGCTCGCCAAGGTGCTGGCCCTCGAGGGCGCCCCCCACGGCATTCGCTCGAACATCGTGAACCCGGACGCGGTCTTCCAGGACTCCAAGCTCTGGTCCGAGGAGATCCGGCGCGAGCGCGCGGCGGCCCAGGGCATCACCGTGGAGCAGCTCGAGGACTTCTATCGCAAGCGCAATCTCTTGGGCGTCAACATTCTTCCCGAGGATGTCGCCGAGGCCGTGCTGTTCCTGGCCTCGGACCGGTCCGCCAAGACCACCGGATGCACCCTGACCGTCGACGGCGGCGTGCGCGACGCCTTTCCGCGGTGACGGCGTGATCGGCTTTGGCGCCCAGCTCTCGGTGCATCCGCCGGCCGAGCAGTTCGCCCTCGTCCAGCGCCTGGAGGCCCTCGGGTACGACTCGGTGTGGACCGGCGACCACGTGTCGTTTCACAACCCCATCTACGAGTCGCTCACGCTGCTCGCCTCGTACGTGCCGATCACGCGCCGGATCAAGCTCGGCGTCGCCGTCTACCTGCTGGCGCTCCGCGCGCCGGCGGTGGCGGCCAAGGCCGCCGCGACGCTGGACGTGCTCTCGGGCGGGCGGCTCGTCTTCGGCGTCGGGGTGGGCGGCGAGAACCCGAAGGAGTTCGAGCTCTGCGGCGTGCCGCACAAGGAGCGCGGGGCGCGGGTGACCGAGGGTATCGACGTGGTGCGCGCGCTCTGGCGCGACACGCCGGCGACGTTCAACGGCCGTTTCACGCGATTCACGTCGGTCTCGATCGACCCCAAGCCCGTCCAGCAGCCGCCGCCCATCTGGATTGGCGGCCGCTCGGATGCGGCCTTGATCCGGGCCGGGCGCCAGGGCGACGGCTGGGTCTCGTACGTCGTGCAGGCCGACCGCTACGCACAGAGCCTCGACAAGATCCGCGCCGCGGCCGCCGCCGCCGGCCGGTCGATGGACGGCTTCACCGCCGCGCACCTGGTCTTCATCACGGTGGGGCGCGACTACGAGACCGCGAAGAAGGCGTGGGTCAGCGTGTTGAGCAAGCGGTACAACCAGGACTTCGAGCCGCTCGTGAAGCGCTACGGCGTCATCGGAACGCCCGAGCAGTGCGCCGAGCAGCTCGAGCGATTCCGCGCTGCCGGCTGCAACTACTTCCTGATGAGCGCGATCGGCGACCCGCGCGACGAGTGCCTGCAGCACGAGGCGATCGCCGCCGAGATCCTCCCGCGATTCAGGTCGTCCTGAGCGAGCGGAGCCACATCATCGGTGGCTGATCTGACGGGCGGACAGCTGGTCGCCCGGACGCTCCGGCACGCCGGCGTGGGCCACCTCTTCACGCTGTGCGGCGGCCACATCCTGCCGATCTACGACGGCTGCCTCACCGAGGGCGTCCGGGTCATCGACTGCCGCCACGAGCAGGCGGCCGCCCACGCGGGCGACGCCTACGCCCGGATCACCCGGGGAATCGGCGTGGCGCTCGTGGTCCCGGGGCCCGGTGTCACCGACGCGGTGACCGGCGTCGCGAACGCGTACGCCGCGCGGAGCCCGCTGCTCTTGATCGGCGGGGCCGCGCCCCTCGGCCTGCGCGGCCTCGGGGCGTTGCAGGAGACCGAGCAGGTCGCGCTCCTCAAGCCGATCACCAAGGGCGCGTGGTCGGTCGCCGAGACGCGTCAGATTCCCGAGGTGCTGACCACGGCCATTCGCACGGCGCTCGCGGGCCGGCCGGGTCCGGTCTTCGTGGAGATTCCGGTCGATCTCTTGATGACCACGATCGAGGATCGTCTGGCGCCGATTCCGACGGGCTACGTGCACCGGCAGCGCGCTGCCGCCGACGCCGGTGCGGTGTCGCAGATCGCGGGACTCCTGACCGGCGCGGAGCGGCCGGTGGTCATGGCGGGCGGCGGCGTCTATTGGGACGACGCCTCGAAGTCCCTCGCCGCGTTCGCCGAATGCCTGGGCGCGCCGGTGTTCATGAACGGGGCAGGGCGGGGTGCCCTCGCGACGGATCATCCCAGCGCGTTCTTCCAGACGCGCGGCTGGGCGCTCGGTCACGCCGACCTGGTACTCGTGCTGGGCACGCCGCTCGATTTTCGCCTGGGGTACGGCCGGCCGCCGACATTCGCCGAGGACGCGAAGGTGGTCATGATCGACGTCGACCCGGTCGAGCTCGGGCGCAACCGGCCGCTCGAGCTGGGCCTCGCCGGCGACATCGACGTGATCCTGCGCCAGCTCATCGCCGCGCTGCCGAAGGGACGGGCCGACCGCACCGCGCCGTGGATCGCCGAGCTTCGCCGCCGCGAGCACGATGCGCGCCAGAAGCTCGACGAGCTGGCCGACACGGATCAGGCGCCCGTGTCGCACTACCGCTGGGCTCGCGAGATCGCGCGCGCCGTGACGCCCGACACGATCGTGGTGGGCGACGGCGGCGACGTCGTCAACTGCGCGGCGAAGTTCGTCCCCGTGGACCGAGCCGGGCAGTGGCTCGACCCCGGTCCGCTCGGCTGCCTCGGCGTCGGTCCTTCGTTCGCACTGGCGGCGAAGCTCCTGCGCCCGGATCAGCGCGTGCTGCTCATCTCCGGCGACGGCGCCTTCGGGCTCAACGGTATGGAGCTCGAGACCGCGGTGCGCTTCAAGCTTCCGTTCACCTGCGTCATCGGCAACGACGGCGGCTGGGGACAGATCCGGAGCCCGCAAGTGTCGTTCTTTGGCGAATCCCGGGCAGTCGCCACGTCCTTGCCGACGACCCGCTACGACCGCATGGTCGAGGCGCTCGGCGGGCGCGGCGCGTTCATTACCGACCCGCGCGAGATCGGCCCGGCGCTCGCGCGCGCCCTGGCCTCGGACGAGGTCTGGTGCCTCAACGTGGCGCTCGATCCCGAGGCGTACCGCAAGAGCGGCCAGGTCTCGATGGCCATCTGATCGCCGCGTGAAGATCACGTTCCTGTGTCCGCATCTGCGCATCGCCGGGGGCGTGCGCGCGATCCTCACCTACGCCGACCGGCTCGCGGCGGCCGGGCACGAGGTCACCGTGGTCGTGCCGGCGAAGAGCCGGGCCCGCGCGCTCTGGCGCTCGATCAAGAGCGTCGGACCCGAGTGGATTCCAGGATTCCGCGCGCGCGTCGCCTGGGTCGATCGCTGGCGGGCGAGCGCGTTGCCCGACGGCGACGCCGTCATCGCCACCGCGTGGCAGTCGGCGGCGACCGTCGCCGCCGCGCCGGCGCGCTGCGGCCGCAAGTTCTACTTCGTGCAGCACTACGAGAGCCTCTACCACGGTGAGGCGCCGGCGGTCGACGCGACGTACCAGCTGCCGCTGCGGAAGATCGTCATCTCGACGTGGCTCTCCGACGTCATGCGGGAGCGATTCTCGAGCGAGGCCGAGATCCTGGTGACGCCGGTCGACCCGGCGCTGTTCCACGCCGTGCCGGTCTCGGTCAACACGTCGCGGCCGCGCGTGCTCATGCTCCACCACGAGTACGCCTGGAAGGGCACCGCCGACGGCTTCGCGGCCGTCGGGCGTGTCAAGGGTCGCATCCCCGCGCTCCATCTGGTGGGGTTCGGCGTGTCGCCGCCGCGCGGCCCCGCCGCCTACGACGAGTTCCACGCCAATCCGCCGCAGGAGCGGCTGGCCGATCTCTACAGCGGGTGTGAGATCTATCTGTGCCCTTCGTGGGACGAGGGTCTCGGCATGCCACCCATGGAGGCGATGGCCTGCGGCGCCGCACTCGTCACGTACGACAACGGCGGTTGCCGCGACTACGCGCGCGACGGCGAGACCGCGCTGGTGGCCCGGCGGCGCGACGTCGCGGATCTCGCGGCGAAGCTCGAGCGGCTCGCCGCCGACCCGGCGCTGCGTGGGCGACTCGCCGCCGCCGGATCCGAGTTCGTCCGCGGCGCGTTCGAGTGGGGCCGCGCGGTGAAGCGCCTGGAGGAGATTCTCGGCTGATGTCGGCACTTCCCACCGTGGACGCGCCGTGCGCCGTCTGCGGCGGCGCCGACGCGGAGCCGGTCTGGGCTACGCGCGACCGCGCGTTCGACGTACCCGGCCTCTACACGGTCGTCCGCTGCCTCGGCTGCGGCTTTCTCTATCAAAGGCCGCGCGTACGCGATGAGCACCTGGCCGCCTGCTATCCCGATCACTATCCGCGCCACCAGGAGCCGTCGCCGCGCGTGCCGTTCAAGGGCTCGCCGGCCCGGATACGCGCGGCCCGGTACGCGCTCGCGAGCGGGCTCGGGTACCGGGCATTCCCCGACAAGCGCGTCTCCGTTCTGACGAAGCTCCGGGCGCGCGCGCTCCTGCGACGGCTCCGGTGGAGCTGTCCACCCTGGCGCGGAGGCGGCCGCTATCTCGACGTGGGATGTGGCTCGGGCGCGGCGCTCGGTGTCGCGCGCGAGCTGGGCTGGCAGGTATCCGGGATCGAGATGGACGACTCGGCCGCGGCGATGGCGCGCCGATTCAGCGACGAGGTGTACGTCGGCGACATCCTCTCGGCGCCCTTCGCGCCAGGCCGCTTCGATGTCGTCACGGCGTTTCACGTGCTCGAGCACGTCCCCGATCCCGTGGCGGTCGCCCGGCGGATGCTCGACTGGCTGGCGCCCGGCGGACTCCTAATCGTCGAGGTTCCGAACGCCGGCGGGCTGGGTGCCTCGCTCTTCGGAAAGGCCTGGTCCGGTCTGGAGTTACCGCGCCATCTCTCGCACTTCACTTCGGGGACGCTCGAGATGGTGATCGGCAAGGCAGGTGGGCGGGTCGTCTGGGCCTGGCATCAGGCCAAGCCACGCACCTATCTGTGGAGCCTGTCCGCACTTTTGCGCGATCGGGGCTGGGAGCGGCTGGCGAGATCGAGCGAATGGCGTCCGGTCTACGGGGTTCTGAAGCTCGGGTTGGAGGTGTTGCTGCCCCTCGTGCGCCTGGCGCGACGGGGCGAGGCGGTCAGGGTCGGCGCGGTTCGGGATCGCCCGTCGTAGCGAAGGCTGAAGGGGCGTCGAGGCGGGCGGCCAGGTTGGCGAGCTGCCGCTCGAGGTCGGCCAGGCGCTTGGCCAGCCGGTCGCGCTCGGCGCGCAGCGACTGGGTCGCCGACGCCATGTGGTCCGACAGCCGACGCTCTCGATCCGCTCGCTGCCTCGTGTCTCGCGTGTCAGCCGGATTCTTTGTCATGGCGGACCCTCGTGGAGCAAGAGCAGTGCCGCGCGCAAGCCCACGGCCTGTCGAGCTTTCCGAAAACAAAATGCCGAGCACTCTGACATCTTCGCCCGGCGACGAGCCAGGCTGTCACGTCCCGGGCGTGCTCGGAGCCGCGTGCTAGAATCGGCGCGATGCCGATCTACGAATACGAATGCCACGACTGTCGCAAGCGCGTCAGTCTCCTCGTGCTGCGACCGTCGGCCGCAGGCACGCCAGTGTGTCCCGTCTGTGGCGGCTCGTCCCTGTCCCGATTGATGTCCCGTTTCGCGACGGTGAAGTCCGAGGACGCCCGCCTGGACTCTCTGGCCGAGTCCTCGAGCTTCGGCGATCTCGACGAGAACAACCCCGCGAGCGTGGCCCGATTCATGAAGAAGATGGGCCGGGAGTTCGGGGACGACCTGGGCGACGATTTCGAGTCGGCCATGGACGAGGCGATGGCCGAGGGTGATACTTCCGGAGAGGGGGAGGGCGAATCCCCCGCCGCCTCGGACGCATCCGACGACCTGTGACCCCATGAAAGTCCTCGTCCACGACCGCCTCGATGCGGTGGGAGCCTCCGCCTGGGACGGCCTTCTCGCGGCGACCAGGCTCCGGTCCCCGTTCCTCTCCTGGACGTGGCAGACCGAGTGGGCGCGGGTCTTCGCGGACGGCCGTCGGCTGGCCATCCACTGCGTACACGACGGATCAGACGGGCTGGTCGGGCTCTTGCCGCTCCACGAATCCGCGCCGGGCACGCTCCAGCTCCTGGGCGGCCCCGACGTTTCGGACTATCTCGATCTGATTGCGGTGCCCGGGCGCGAGGAAGAGGTATGGATGGCGCTCCTCCAATCGCGGTCGGGCGAGCGCGTCGAGTGGGAGCTGCACGCCGTGCCCGCCGCCTCGCCGACCGCCACGTCGCTCGCGCAGCTGGCCGCCACGTGCGGGCTCACCGCGTCGGTGACCGTGGAAGAGCGATGTCCCGTCCTGGCCCTGCCGTCCTCGTGGGAAGCCTACCTCGCCAGTCTTTCCGGAAAGCACCGTCACGAGCTCATGCGAAAGACCCGACGCCTCGAACGTGACGCCCCCGACGCCCGGGTGTCGTCGGCTAGCGCGCCAGCCGAGATCGAAGCGCGGATCGGCGAGTTCCTCGACCTGCACCGGCGATCCCGGGCGGGGAAGGCGGGGTTCATGGACGAGCGCATGGAGCAGTTCTTCCGCCGCGTCCTGGCCGCTTTCGCTGAGCGCGGGGCGTGCCGCCTCTGGTTCCTCGACACCTCCTCGGGCCCCATCGCCGCCTTCGTCACGATCGAGTGGGACGACCGGGTCGGGCTCTACAACTCCGGCTTCGACCCCGCGCGCGCCGCGCTCTCGCCCGGCGTGGTGCTCCTGGCCCAGCTCGTGCGCGACGCGATCGCGCGCGGCCGGCGGACCTTCGACTTCCTCCGGGGCGAGGAGCGGTACAAGTACGAGTTCGAGCCCGTGCCCGAGGCGGTCTGCGCGGTGAGGATCCAGTGAACCTGCACGTCGCGATGCTGAGCGTTCACACCTGTCCGCTCGCCGCGCTTGGCGGCAAGGAGACGGGCGGGATGAACGTCTACGTCCGCGAGGTCTCGCGCGAGCTCGGACGCATGGGCGTGAGCGTCGACGTGTTCACGCGCTCGCAGGATCCGTCGATCCAGCGCGTGGTGCGGCTCGGCGAGCGGGCGCGGGTGATTCACCTGGCGGCGGGCGCCGAGGCGCCGATGGCCCGCGAGCGCGTCTACGACCATATGGACGAGTTCGTGGAGGGCGTCGAGGCGTGGCGAATCGCCGAGGCGATCGACTATGATCTGATCCACGCCCACTACTGGCTTTCGGGCGTGGCGGCGCTCACCCTCAAGCGCCGCTGGTCGGTGCCGGTGCTCCAGATGTTTCACACGCTGGCCCGGCTCAAGAACCGCGTGGCGCGCAGCGCGGCCGAGCTCGAGCCGCTCGTTCGCGTCGAGGAGGAGACGCGCATCGTCTCCGACGCCGATCGCATCGTGGCCGCGAACGTCGTGGAGCGCGCCGAGCTCCTGCGCGACTACGGGGCCCACGCATCGCGAATCGCCACCATTCCGTGCGGCGTCGACACGGATCTTTTTACCCCCGGCGACCGCGCGGAGGCGCGGCGACGGCTCGGGCTCGACGACCGGCCGGTCCTTCTGTGGGTGGGCCGCATCGCGCCGATCAAGGGGCTCGATACGCTGCTCGACACCGTCGCGCGACTTCGCGAAGCGGGCCGGGACATGCGGCTCCTCGTCGTCGGCGGCGAGGCGGACGAGCCCACGAACGGCCACGAGACCTCGCTCCGGCGGCGCATCGCGGCGCTCGGGCTCGGGGAGTCGGTACGCTTCGTCGGGCCCCAGCCCCAGAGCGTGCTGCCCCTCTACTACGCCGCCGCCGACGTCACCGTGCTGCCGTCGTACTACGAATCGTTCGGAATGGTCGCCCTCGAAGCAATGGCGTGCGGGAGCCCGGTCATCGCCTCCCGCGTGGGTGGCCTGGTGACGACCGTCCGTGACGGTGTCACCGGATTCCTGGTGCCCGACGGCGACGTCGAGGCCCTCGCCGAGCGCATCGAGACCCTCGTCGGCGACCCGGAGCTTCGCTGGCGTCTGGGGCGTGAGGGGGTCCGCTGGGCGGCCCAGCACCGCTGGCCGTGCGTGGCCGAGGCGGTCTGCAAGGAGTACGCGTCGCTCGAATCGCGGGCGACCGCCCACCTGGACGCGGGGCGCTGCCACGATTAGCCCCTGGGCGGCATGCTAAACTGCCGCCGCAGTGGGCACTCTCCTCGAAGTTAAGAATCTCCAGACACAGTTCGTGACCCGCAGCGGCGTCGTGCGGGCCGTCGACGATGTCTCGTGGGACGTCGCCGAGGGCGAGACCGTCGCGCTCGTGGGCGAGTCTGGCTGCGGCAAGAGCGTGAGCGCGCTCAGCATCATGCGGCTCGTTGCCGGCCCGGCCGGCCGCATCGCCGGTGGCCAGGTTCTCTTCAAGGGACGCGACCTCCTGCGGCTGTCCGAGGAAGAGATGCGCCGCGTGCGGGGCCGCGAGATCGCAATGGTCTTCCAGGAGCCGATGACCTCGCTCAATCCGGTGCTCACGATCGCGCGCCAGCTCACCGAGGGCCTCGAGATCCACCTGAAGATGTCGCCCGCCGACGCGCGACGCCGCTCGATCGAGCTGCTCGGTATGGTCGGCATTCCGGATCCGGAGCGGCGCCTCCGCCAGTATCCGCACCAGTTCAGCGGCGGGATGCGGCAGCGCATGATGATCGCCATGGCGCTCGCGTGCAACCCGTCGCTGATCCTCGCCGACGAGCCCACGACGGCGCTCGACGTGACGATCCAGGCGCAGATCCTCGAGCTCATGAAGGATCTGTCGCGGCGCTTCGGTGTCGCCATGCTGATCATCACTCACAACCTCGGCGTCGTCGCGCGGTACGCCGATCGCGTGAACGTGATGTACGCCGGGCGCATCATCGAGCGCGGCACGGCGCGCGAGATCTACGCCGATCCGCGTCACCCCTACACGCTCGGCCTGCTGCGCTCGGTGCCGCGTCTGGACGAGCCGCGCCGAGCGCGCCTGGACCCGATCGAGGGCCAGCCGCCGGATCTCACGCGGCTCGCGGCCGGCTGTGCCTTCGCGCCTCGCTGCACCTTCCGTGTCGAGCGCTGCGTCACCGAGGCGCCGCCGCTTCGTCCGGTGGGCGACGGCGGCCACGTGAGCGCATGCTGGGAGGCCGCCAACCTCGACCGCGCCCTGGCGCGGAGCGTCGCCGGGACCTGACGTGAACGACGGCCCCCCGCTCCTCGAAGTCCGGAATCTGGTGAAGCACTTCCGGGTCGCGGGTGGGCTTTTCGGCGGCCGCTCCGGTCTGGTTCGCGCCGTGGACGGCGTGAGCTTCGAGCTGCGGCGCGGCGAGACGCTCGGGCTCGTGGGCGAGTCGGGCTGCGGCAAGACCACGACCGGCCGCTGCATCCTCCAGCTCGAGCGCCCGACCAGCGGCGAGGTCATCTTCGAGGGGCGCGATCTCACGAAACTGGGCGACGACGAGCTGCGCGCGGTCCGGCGCAAGGTGCAGGTGATTTTCCAGGACCCGTACAGCTCCCTCAATCCGCGCATGACGGTGGGACAGATCATCGCCGAGCCCCTGGCGGTGCACGGCATCGTGACCGAGCGAAAGAGCCGCGCCCAGCGGGTGCGCGAGATCCTGACCCACGTCGGGCTCCTGCCCCAGCACGCCCACCGCTATCCCCACCAGCTGTCGGGCGGACAGCGACAGCGGGTGGGGATCGCCCGCGCGCTGGCGGTGGAGCCGGCGCTGATCATCTGCGACGAGCCCGTCTCGGCGCTCGACGTCTCGATCCAGGCGCAGATCATCAATCTCCTGGAGGATCTCCAGGCCGAGTTCGGGCTGACCTATCTCTTCGTCGCCCACGATCTTTCGGTCGTCCGACACATCTCCGACCGCGTGGCGGTCATGTACCTCGGCAAGATCGTCGAGATCACTGACCGCAAGTCCCTCTACGACGCGCCGCTCCACCCGTACACGAAGGCCCTCCTGTCGGCGGTGCCCATCCCGGATCCGGTGCTGGAGGCGCGACGCGAGCGGGTCGTGCTGGGCGGCGAGGTGCCGAGCCCCCTCAACCCGCCGCCAGGGTGCGTGTTCCATCCGCGCTGTCCGATTGCCATCGAACGGTGCCGGCAGGAAGTTCCGGAATTGCGAGAGATCCGAGCCGGCCACCGGGCCGCCTGTATCCTCGCTTGACTCGGGGCGCCCATGTGCTTAACTTTTTGAAACCTTTCGGGTCGAATGCAGGTTCTTGTGGCACCGCTGGGTTTCATCAATCTCTGGAGGGACACTGATGCGACCTTATCTCAGCATCTTCGCTATGATCGCGACCGTTGCCGCGGCCCTCGCCCCGGCGGCGGCGCAGGAAAAACCCCGATACGGGGGAGAGCTCTTGTTCGCCGTGCCGTCCGAGCCACCGTCCTACGACGCGCACCGCGAGGAGACCTTCGGGGTCATCCATCCGATGGCTCCGCACTACAACACGCTCCTTCGCGTCGATCCCAACGACAAGACGGGGACCAAGCCCGTCGGCGACCTCGCCGAGTCGTGGACGGCGTCGAAGGACGGCCGGACCTATACGTTCAAGCTTCGGCGCGGCGTGAAGTTCCACGATGGCAGCGAGCTGACCTCGAAGGACGTCAAGGCGTCCTACGACAAGATCATCTTTCCGCCGCCCGGCGTGGCGTCAGACCGCCAGGGTCAGTACGTCGCCGTCGAGGCCGTGCAGGCCCCCGATCCGTACACCGTGGTGTTTCGCCTGAAGTGGCCGTCGGCCTCGTTCCTCGCCTCGGTGGCCTCGCCGTGGAACTGGATCTACAAGGCCGACATCCTGGCCAAGGACATGCGCTGGTACGAGACCCACGTGATGGGCACCGGCCCCTTCATCTTCGTCGAGCACCAGAAGGGCTCGCACTGGGTCGGCAAGAAGAACCCGAACTACTGGGACAAGGGCAAGCCCTATCTCGACAGCTATCGCGCGATCTTCATCAAAGACTCGGCCGCCCAGGTGGCCGCCGTGCGCGCCGAACGGGCGCACATCCAGTTCCGCGGATTCTCGCCCGCCGAGCGTGACAGCCTCGTCGCAGCGCTCGGCTCCAAGATCACCGTCCAGGAGAGCCCGTGGGACTGCGCGCTCCTGGTGGCCATCAATCACGAAAAGAAGCCGTTCGACGACAAGCGGGTGCGCCGCGCGCTCACGCTGGCCCTCGATCGCTACCAGGGCTCGCAGGCCCTGTCGAAGATTGCGGTGGTGAAGGAGGTCGCCGGCGTGCAGGTGCCGGGCACGCCTTACGCCACGCCGCCCGCCGAGCTCGAGAAGCTGGCCGGCTACGGCCGCGACATCGCCAAGTCGCGCGCCGAGGCCAAGCAGCTGCTCAAGGAGGCCGGCGTCCCCGACGGCTTCGGGTTCACCTTCAAGAATCGCGGCATCCCGATGCC
>DASRIY010000456.1:0-2450 GCA_035649755.1 Candidatus Methylomirabilota bacterium | reverse complement strand
GGTCACCAGCCGATCAGAACGAGGCGTCCTAGAGGTAGGATGCGGCTTCCGATACGCGCTCACGGACAGGGGTACGGGCTCGCGCTTGTCGTGGTGATCGGCGCACTCGGTGGATGCGCGGAGCTGCCGGTGCCGGTGCGGACTCCGTACGCCGCGGCCCCGCGCTCATCCTCGACACCCTGGTCGCCTTCGCCCGGGGTGGCGACCCACCGTCCTCGCACGCTCGCCGGTCCCGAGACGCAAATCGATCCCCAGACCGTGTACGGCCTCGCCGACCTCATTGACTTCGCGCATCGCACCAATCCCGACACGAGACGGACGTGGGAAGAGGCACGCGTCGCCGCCGCCCAGGCCGCGCGCGCCGAGGCGGCGTACTACCCGACCTTGTTCGCGATGGCCAGCGGCGGCGCGACCCGGGAAGCTCACGTGTCTCCGGGCGGGACGTTCACGACCCAAGGCCCGGGCGTCAATCCCCAGCTCCAGCTCACCTGGATCCTGCTCGACTTCGGTCGTCGTCGTGCCGGCGTCGAACGCGGCGGCCAAGAGCTCCTGCGCGCCAACTTCACGTTCAACCGCAAGCTGCAGGAGGTCGCCTTTGCCGTATCCAGGACCTACTTCGGTCTGGACGCAAGTCGCGCTCGGGTCAGCGCGACGAGCGCCTCGTTCGAGTCCGCCGCGGCGGTGGAGGAGGCGGTGGACGCGCGTCTGCAACGGGGTCTGGCTACCCAGCCCGACATCTTGCTTGCGCGGCAGGAGCGAGCTCGTGCCGCCTACGAGGTGCAGGAGGCCCTGGGCGCCGTGAACGATGCGCAAGCCGCCCTCGCCGAGAGCCTTGGAATCCCGCCGACCGCGCTCATGCGCGTGGCCGATCTCTCGGCCGTGCCGCTTCCCGGCGATCTCGCGGAATCGGTGGAGAAAATCATCGACCGTGCGCTCGCTCGCCGGCCAGACCTGGCCTCGCGGCTGGCGGCCGTGCGGGCCAGGGAGGCTGACGAGCGGCGCGCGCGAGCGGAGTTCTGGCCGCGTGTATTCTTCTCGGGCTCGGTTGGCCAGGCGGTGCAGCGGTATCGTGTGGGCCAACCCTCCGGGACGTTCACCACGAACGAGACCGAGTACGGCGCGTTTCTCAACTTCGAGTGGAGGCTGTTCGACGGCTTCGAGCGCCAGAACGCGCTGCGCGAGGCGACCTCCGGGCGCGGCGTGGCCGAGGCCGACCTGGCCGCGCTCGAGCTGAAGGCAATCCGCGAGGTGTGGAAGGCCTACGCGGACGTAAAGACGGCCCTCCGCAAGCACGAGTACGCGGTGGCCCTGCTCACGGCGTCCGAGGAAGCCTACGCGTCCACGCTCGACTCGTATCGTTCTGCAGGGCTGGCGACCGTCCTCGACCTGCTGGCGGCACAACGCGATCTCGCCCGCGCCCGGACCACCCAGATCCAGAGCCGCGCCGAGCTGCTCACGACGTCCGCCGCCCTGAGCTTCGCCGCCGGCGACTGACGCGATCTCATCCGCCGTATTGCTGTTCTTGCCGTCGGCGCAAGACTGGACTCGTTGAGGCGACCATCCGTTACGGCACGGTCGGGCTCGACATCCAAATGGACAGAGGAGTAAATAAATGGACAGACGAGCAACGGCAATGTCCCGAAACGGCCACAGAGGATCGTCGAGATGACGAGATATGCAGTGTTGGGGGTAGCGATTCTTGCGAGTGCAGCGGGCTGCGCGACCCTGAATAACGCGTCAACGCGCTCCACCGAACAGATGCTCGCCAAAGCAGGTTTCCACGCACAGGCGGCCGACACGGCGGAACTCCAGTCACTGCCGGCTCGGCAGCTGCTGTCGCGCTCGCAACACGGTGTGGTCTCCTACGTCTTTTCGGATCCCGTCGGTTGTCACTGCGTGTACGTCGGCAGCGAACGCGAGTATCAGGAGTATCAGCGCCTTCGACGGGAAGAGGACGCGTCGATGAATTGTTGGGGCTGGCCGTGGTGCTCGGGGTACGGCGGCTGATTGGCGCCAGCATTCAGCGGCTGGAGTCGATCGTTCAAGTGTCTGCCCTGATCGCTGATCACCCACGTGCGATTGATCGGTACATCGATTACTTAGGCGAGACGCGCTCCGCCGCCGTCGTGGCCCCGCTTCGGTAAGCCCTCCTCGACCCGCAGCACCCTGGCCCCGCCGTGAGTCACTAACGATCGCGAGCGGGGCCGGCTCAACCATGGCTCTGAGGGAAGCCCATCCCTTTCGCGATTTCTCCACCCCCCTTATGGCCGTGAGCCAGAACGAAAGTGGGAAGTATCGCGTGGCTCAGTGTGCCCACGGCAGGCGAGCGAGCTACTCGTGCGGACCGTCGGGATCGTCCGGGTGCTTGAGGTCCCAGAGCGGCCGGCGGCTGGCGGCGACGGGCACGGTCTCGAAGTTGTAGGGTGGCGGCGGCGACGACGTCGCCCACT
>DASRIY010000455.1:0-5532 GCA_035649755.1 Candidatus Methylomirabilota bacterium | reverse complement strand
GGGAACTCCGGGCGGTTCAACATCTCGCTGTTCGTGGAGAAGCCCGGCGGGGCGGGAAAGACTCATCGCGACTGCTACGAGTTCTACTGGTCCCAGTCCAGCCGCAATCCCATGATCGTGAGGGACTCGGTGGCAACGTCGGAGACGCCGAAGTACGTGCGCGTCCAGTACGACATCGCCACGCAGTTCCAGGGGCAGCCCATCCGGCAGCGGCACGTCCACTACTACTTCGTGTACCGCGAGAAGTGGGTCGACGTGCACATCTCGATCATCGTGCCCACGAAGGAAGACGAGGCCGTCTTCACGGCGTTCGACAAGAGCCTGCGCTACGGCTTGTGAGCGCGCCGCGAGCTCGGGCTACTTCCCGCCGAGGAGCCGGCCGAAGCCGCTGATCGGCTCGCGCACGCCGGCCAGGTCGAGCGCGCGCCAGAGCGAGGCCTGGTTCGACGAGATCACGGGCTTGCCCAGGTCGCGCTCGAGCACCTCGAGCACGCCGACGGTCGGCAGCCCGGTGCCGCTCAGCAGCACGGCGTCGGCCTCCGGCGCGTCCGCCTGGCGCGCGAGCTGGTAGGCGCGCTCCTCGCTCTCGTCGTAGATGTTCTCGACGTTGGCCAGCCGCCGGTAGCCGACGATCTGAAATCCGGCCGACTCCCAGTACGCCTTTCCCAGGGCGCTGATCGACTCCGGATAGGGCGTGCCGAGGGCGAGCTTCTTGACGTGCAGGTGGCGGAGCGCGGCGAAGATCGCCTGGGCCGCGGTGACCGCGCGCGTACCCGTGAGCGCCGCGATGCGGTCCGACAGGGTCTCCTCGTTCTTGAAGCCATTGGAGTAGCTCGCCGCGGTGAAGGCCAGGACGACGACGGCCGGGTTCACTGCCGCCAGCGTGCGCGCAGGGCCGGGTAGCGAGTCGACGTAGGCGCGTGTGCGGTCTTCCATGCCGGCCGGAGCGCCCGGCGCGCTGGCCGACTCGGTCGAATCCATGCGCGCGAAGTGCACCGACACACCCCGGGGCGTCATGCGATAGAGCTCGGGCTCCACCGTGGGGTTACCGGGCGGCACGAGTACGCCGATCCGCGTTCGCAAGCCGAGCATGGGCGGTCGTAATACTCGCCCAAAAGTGCCCCAATCGCTAGTGTCCATCGAGCGAATCTCCCCTCGGGGTGCCACCCGAATCATTGTTTGTCGCGCCTTTGCGCGCACGCTAAATCTGGATGATGAGAAGTTCTCATTCTCGGGCGCGCTCGGTGGTCGCCCTCGGACTCCTCGTCCTGCTGGCCGGCTGCGGCATGTCGTGGGAAGCGCGGAAGCACGTCGAGCTGGGGTGGCACCACATGGAGCAGAACGCCATCCGCGAGGCGCTCGCGAGCTTCCGCGAGGCTGCCAGGCACTCGCCCGATTCGGCCGAAGTGCAGGTGGCGCTCGGGGAGGCCGCGGAGATCCTCGGCGAGTTCGATCAGGCGCTGAGCGCCTACCAGGCGGCGGCTCGGCGGTCACCTTCCACGAAGACCTGGGTTCGCGTGGGCCGCATGGCCGACCGGATGGGGAACGTGAACCTGGCAGTCCAGGCGCTCGAAGCCGGGTACGGCACGTGGCGCCAGCATGCGTGGGAAGCCACCAAGATGGGGGCGGCGACGTTCGGCATCTGCACGTCGTCGATCTGGCCGGCCGTCTGGATGATGTGGACGCACTGCATACCGGCCGCGAACAAGAACGGTGGCCGCGCCTTCGACGCCTCACGCGAGCAAGTTCCCCAGGAGGTCTTCAGCATCCTGGTCGAAGCCGGACCACGCGAGCGGGCTTTGGCCTTCGCGCGCGGCCGTGGCTGGCTCCGCGACGGCGCCGACTACTGCCGCCCGCGCGACTTGCCCGTGTCGTACGAGACGACGGGGTACCTCGCCATGCTGGTTCATCCCGAGCGCGCCGCCTGCAACGTTGATTTCGGCACGCAGATCGCCAGCGACGGGGCCGTGAACATCGGGCGAATCATCCTGTCGACCCAGGTCGCGAAGGCGTCGAACCCTGAAGACCGTAAGCGCGCGGAATGGTTCTTGCGCTATCGCCTGCCGGACCATCAGGTGCCGAAGATCGCCGAGTCGCTCAATGTGACGGGCTATCGGCTCCAGCACCGTCTGAAGCGGCCGGTCGAGGCCGTCGAGGCCTTCCAGAAGGCGATCGCGGCCGATTCCATGTTCTCGTGGCCCTACAACAACATCGGCCTGCTCTACCTGAACCAGAACGACGACGAGCAGGCGCTGGCCTGGTTCACCAAGGCCATCGAGATCAATCCGAACCACCTGCGCGCCATCCACAACCAGGGCCGCGCCGCGCACAAGCTCAAGCGATACGACCAGGCCGCCACCGCCTACAGCCGGACCATCGCGATCGATCCCACGTATGCCGAGGCCCACGCGAACCTCGGCCGCGTCCTCATCGAAGCGGGGCGGCACACGGAAGGCTATCGCGAGCTTCAGGTCGCGGTGAGTCTCGATCCGAGCCTCGAACAGGAGCAGCGATTTCTGAACGCCCGATTCGGGCGCGACGCCCGGCAGGGTCCGACACCGTACACCAGCCGATGATGACGACTGACGCCTTGAAGCCGCTCGCCGCAGCGTTCGTCCTGACGCTCTGCGCGGCTCTTGCCGCGACGGCGCAGGAGGGCCGGAGCCCCGCCGCCCCCGTGAGTGACGTCGATCGCGCCGTTGCCGCGTTCAGGGCCGGTCGCCACGCCGAGGCGCTGGCGGCGGCCCGGCGTGCCGCCGACGCCTCGCCGACGGCGGTGCGGGCCTTGACCACCCGCGCCAGCATCGCCGAGTTCATGGGCGAGTTCGATGAGGCGCGCACCTTCTACGACAAGGCCGCGGCGCTCACCCCCGACGATCCCGGGCTCATCTATCGCCAGGCGTCGTACGCGCTGCGGGTGGGCGAGTACGATCGCGCCCTGGCCCAGCTCGACCGTCTGCTGGCCCTGCACCCGCGCCAGGTGCGCTGGCTCTTCCAGTACGCGCCCACGCGATTGCAGGCCCAGCTCCTGCGCGAAAATCCGTCGCTCGAGCACATCGTGCAGATCAAGATCGACATCCTGATGGAGAAGGGCGACCTCGCGCAGGCCCGGCGCCTGGCGCAAGGCTACGCGATCGTGCAGCCCGGCCAGGATTACTGCGGACAGGCGCGCGCCGTGATGGCCGGCCGTAACCGCGAGGACGTCTTCAAGGCGTTCCGGCTCGCCACGCTCGGACAGCCCGACGCGGCGGACTGCATCTGGTGGTACGGCCAGTGGCTGTCGGACGAGGGCTACGTGCTCCTGGGCCGGGTCATGGTCATCGAGGGCTCGCGCGTCACCCCTTCGGCCGCCAACAAGGAGTCCGGCGCCCGCTACGTCCGCATTCGCCTGGGCGGCAATCGCGACGTTCCCAAGCGGGCCGAGCAGCTCTTCCTGATCGCCCGGCAGCGCTATCTGCGCGACGGCGACCTCGAGGGCGCGCAACGCCTCTTCGACGAGTGCATCCGCCTGGCACCCGGGTTCGCGCGTCCCTACAACTATCGCGCCCTGATGGCCGCCGAGCTCGGCGACCGCGAGGCGGCGATCGCGTGGTTCCAGAAGGGCCTCAAGGCCGACAACGACTCGTGGCGAACCCACCGGAACCTCGGAAAGCTCCTCGCCGAGATGGAGCGATATCCCGAGGCCGAGATGCACCTGCGAAAGACGGTCGAGCTCTTCGGCGACGACGCGGGCGGCCATCTGGCGCTCGCGCGCGTTCTGTACGCCGAGGGCAAGTACGACGAGTTCCTGAAGGAGGCGACCGCGGCCGTCACGTTCCTCAATGCCAAGACCCAGATTGTCGACGTGCGAGAGTTTCTCTCGAAGTTCGATCGATGGGGACCGGGCGCGGCACTGCCGCCGGCGCCGGACCCGAACGTCATCATTGGATGGAACTATGACTAGCCGATTGAAGAGCGGTCTTCTGCTGCTGGGCGTGGCGGTAGTCCTCGCCCCGGGAACGATCAGCGCCGGATCGTACAAGTGGGTCGACGAGAAGGGCAACGTGACCTACTCCGACCGGCCGCCGCAGTCCGCGGACTCGCCGGCGACGGCGCCGGCAGAGGTCGTCCCGCTCAATCTGAAGAACCTCGAAGTCGTGAAGCCGGCGCCGCCGGTGCAAGAGCAAGACTACAAGAAGTACCTGCCGCCGGCCGTCGTCCCCCGATCGGGCCCGACCCGGGTCGACGATCTGCTCGAGCTCACCGGCGTTCGCGCCCACCTCGTCGGGCTCGCGCGCGGCATCGCGAAGGAGCTGCGGCCGGCCCCCGGCATCATGAACGCCAAGGACCAGGCCTCGATCGATCGCGTGCTCGCGAAATCGCTGCGCCCCGAGGCGCTCTACGGACTCATGCGCGAGGCCTTCATCCCCCAGATCGATCGCACGAACCTCGAAGCGACCGCCGCCTGGCTCCGCTCGCCGCTCGGCCGCCGGATCACCATGCTCGAAGTGGCCACGGTCGATCCCAGCTTCGAGCAGAAGGTCGCGGACTACAACGAGGAGATCAAGGCGAACCGGCTGTCCGACCGCCGCGTCGAGCTGATCTGGCGCCTGGACTGGGTGATGGGGTCCTCCGACAGCTCGGCCGATCTCTACGCGACGCTCTCGCGCGGAGTCACGAAGGCCGTCTCGGCCGCCGGGCCGCCCGAACGCCGGCTGCGGCCGGGTCAGATCGACGAGCAGGTCGCGGAGATCCGGGCGCGCGTCAGTAAACCCCTCAGCGCCGTGCACCACGAGGCGACGCGATACGCGTACCGCGATCTCTCTGACGACGAGCTGACGGCGTACGTGGTCTTCGCGTCCTCCGACGCGGGACGCTGGTACCACAACGCGATGCACAAGGCGATGATCAGCGCGGTGGGCCGCACCGTCGAGCAGACGGCGGTCGAGCTGGTCCGCGCCGTCCCGGTCGAGCGATGGGCGCGAGCGGCGCAGCCGGCGCCGCAGGCGGTGCGGTGATGGCCGCCACCTGTCCTCGTTGTGGAGCGCCGAGCGTCACGAACGACAAGTGCGCCCAGTGCGGTGTCGTCGCCTCGGTGTACGCCATCGCTCTCGAGAAGATGCGCCGTCCGCCTACGCCGCCACCCCCGGCCCCCTCGCCGGTGGCCCGGACGGCAGCACCCCCGGCGCCGGCCCCCCCCGCCGCGGTGGCGGTGGCTCCCGCGCCCGAGCGGCCGGCGACGAACGGCTCCGTGATGGTGGCCGCGGCCCCCGCCGCGCGTGATGCCTCGTTCTCGACCCGGCGGAAGCTCAGCTTCCACGGCACCGGCGGGTCGCTGTTCGGCATCTACGTCGTGAACGTGCTGCTGACGATCCTCACGCTGGGCATCTACCGCTTCTGGGGCCGGGTGAAGGTGCGCCGCTACATGATGAGCCAGACCAGCTTCGAGGGCGACCGCTTGGCCTATCACGGCACGGGCCGGGAGCTCCTCAACGGCTTCTTCAGGGCCGGTCTCATCTTCGGTGTTCCGCTCACGGTGCTGTCGACGCTCGA
>DASRIY010000454.1:0-4617 GCA_035649755.1 Candidatus Methylomirabilota bacterium | reverse complement strand
CCCTGACTCTCGTCGCGCCCTCCGGAATGTTCCGCCGATATCGGACCGCGGTTCTGCGGAATCGCTCGGCCTCGTTCCGTCCGCTCGAGGTATGCCGGTGAAGTTCGACACGGCGCCGCCTCGCGGCATGAAGGATCAGCTACCGGCCGAAGTGGAGCTGCGTGACCGCGCGACAGCGACGATCCTGGCCACGTACCGACGCTACGGCTTTCGCCGGATCGAGACGCCGGCTCTCGAGAACCTGCGCCTGCTGCAGGGCAGCGGCGGAGGCGAGAACGAGAAGCTGATCTACAAGGTCCTCAAGCGAGGCGCCAAGCTCGACGCCGCCGCCACGACCCGCGAGGACGACCTGGCCGACCTGGGGCTTCGCTTCGATCTGACGGTGCCGCTCGCGCGATACTATGCCCACCATCGGGCGGAGCTGCCCGACCCGTTCAAGGCCATTCAGATCGGACCGGTCTGGCGCGCCGAGCGACCGCAGAAGGGACGCTTTCGCCAGTTCACCCAGTGCGACATCGACATCCTGGGCGTGATCTCCGAGATCGCGGAGGTCGAGCTCATCCTGGCGACCTCGGAGGCGCTCATCGAGCTCGGGCTCGAGCGCCCGCGAATCCGGTTGAACGACCGGCGTATCCTGAGCGCGATGGCAAGCTTCTGCGGCGTCGAGCCCGACCGGCACGGTGATTTCTTCATCACGCTCGACAAGCTGGACAAGATCGGGCGCGAGGGAGTCGAGCGGGAGCTGCGCGAGGCCGGCTATGACGCCGGCGCGATCTCCAAGCTCTTCACCCTGGTCCTGTCGTCGGACGGCGGATCGTCGAGCTCGCTCGAGCGGCTGGCGCAGGCTGTCCCGGCCGCGAGCGCGGGCGTGGAGAGCCTGCGCACGATTCTACGAACGGTCGGGCAGGAGGCCGGTGAGCGATTCACGGTGGGATTCGACGCGTCGCTGGTCCGGGGAATGGGGTACTACACGGGCCCGATCTTCGAGGCGGCGTACGGAGACTACAGTGGGTCCATCGCCGGCGGCGGCCGCTACGACCGGATGGTCGGCCGGTTGCTCGGCCAGGACGTGCCGGCCTGCGGCTTCTCGATCGGCTTCGAGCGGGTCGTGTCGATCCTCGAGGGCAAGACTGATCAGGTGCGCTCGGAGCGCGACCGGGTCGCCTTCCTGTTCGAGCCCGCCGACCCGCTGGCCGAAGTCGCCGCGGAGGCGGGGCGGCTGCGCGGACGGGACCGGACGGTCTCGCTGACGCTGAAGCGAAAGAACCTGGCCCGGCAGCTCGACGATCTGGCGGGCGAGGGCTTCGGCTCGTACGCGGTGTTCCGGCAGGGTCAATCACCGGAAGTGAAAGCGCTGGTCCGGCGCACGACCGGCACGGGTGGCCGCGATGCATAGTCTTCGCACCCACAAGTGCGGCGAGCTCCGGCGCGAGCACACGGGTCTCACGGTCCGGCTCTCCGGATGGCTCCATCGCAAGCGCGACCACGCCAACGTGCTGTTCCTCGATCTCCGTGATCACTACGGCGTGATCCAGTGCGTGGTCGACGGGACCAGCCCCCTGCTCAAGACCGCCGAGGCCCTTCGCCTCGAGAGCGTGATCACCGTCACCGGCCAGGTGGTCGCGCGCGCGCCGGACGCCGTCAACCCGCGGCTGGCGACGGGCGAGGTCGAGGTGGCCGTCGGCGAGCTGACGATCGAGTCGACCGCGGATCCGCTCCCGCTACCGGTCAACAGCGACACCGAGCTTCCCGAGGAGACGCGTCTGCGCTATCGCTTCCTCGACCTGCGGCGCGAGCGGGTCCACCGGAACATCGTGCTGCGCAGCCGCGTCATCGCGTCGATCCGCCGGCGGATGATCGAGTCGGGATTCATGGAGTTCCAGACCCCGATCCTGACCTCGAGCTCGCCCGAGGGCGCACGGGACTACCTGGTCCCGAGCCGGGTGCACCCCGGGAAGTTCTACGCGTTGCCGCAGGCGCCGCAGCAGTTCAAGCAGCTCCTGATGACGTCGGGCTTCGACCGGTACTTCCAGATCGCGCCGTGCTTCCGCGATGAGGACGGCCGCGCCGACCGGTCGCCCGGCGAGTTCTACCAGCTCGACGTCGAGATGGCGTTCGTTACCCAGGACGACGTGTTCGCGGCGCTCGAGCCGGTGCTGCACGGGGTGTTCGTGGAATTCGCCGAGGGCGCCGCCGTGACGCCTCCTCCGTTCCCGCGTATCCCGTTCGACGAGGCGATGGCGAAGTACGGCAGCGACAAGCCCGACCTCCGGAATCCCCTGGTGGTCACGGATGTCACCGACGTGTTCCGCGGCTCGAGCTTCTCGGCGTTCGCGACGCCGATCGCGTCGGGCGCGGTGGTGCGGGCGCTGCGGGCGCCCGGGGCGGCGGCGCAGCCGCGGAGCTTCTTCGACAAGCTTCAGCAGTGGGCGCGCGAGCAGGGCGCGCCCGGGCTCGGCTACGTGACGCTGGCCGAGGGCGGTGCGCGGGGGCCGCTCGCGCGATTCCTCGACGGCGACCGGCTCGGCCGGCTCGTCGCCGCGACCGGGTGCCGGGACGGCGACGCGTGCTTCTTCGTGTGCGACGCGAAGCCGGCGGCGGAGCGACTGGCGGGCCGCGCTCGGCTGCGGCTGGGCGAGGAGCTCGGGCTGGTCGAGGCGGCCGCGTTCCGGTTCTGCTGGGTGACGGACTTCCCGATGTACGAGCTGAACGAGGACACGAAGAAGATCGAGTTCAGCCACAACCCGTTCTCGATGCCGCAGGGCGGCCTCGAGGCGCTCGAGAAGGCCGACCCGTTGACGATCAAGGCGTTCCAGTACGACATCGTCTGCAACGGCGTCGAGCTCTCGAGCGGGGCGATCCGCAACCACCGACCGGACATCATGTACAAGGCGTTCGCGATCGCCGGCTACGGGCGCGACGAAGTCGAGGCCCGCTTCGGCGGCATGCTCAACGCCTTCAAGTACGGCGCTCCGCCGCACGGGGGCTCGGCGCCCGGTATCGACCGGATCGTCATGCTCCTGGCGGGAGAGACCAACATCCGGGAGGTCATCGCGTTCCCGATGAACCAGCAGGCGCAAGATCTGCTGATGCAGGCGCCCGGGCCGGTGACCCCCGAGCGACTGAAAGAGCTGCACATCAAGCTCGACTTGCCGAGCGCAGACGGTGAAGGGAGTTCCCGACGTTGAGTGAAACTACCGCGATCACGCGCCGGATCTCGCTGGCCCCCGATCTCGACCTGCTCCCGCTCCTCGGGCGCAACGACGATCACCTCAAGACGCTCGAGACGGAGCTGGACGTCCGGATCGTCGCCCGGGGCCACGACATCATGGTGAAGGGCGACGAGCGCCAAGTGAAGAAGGCGGAGCGCGCGCTGATCCAGCTGGCGGAGCTGGTCCGGACCGGCACCCCGCTCCGCGCCGGCGAGGTGCGGGCGGCGCTCCGCATGCTCTCGGACGACGACCAGGCCGACCTGAAGACGGTGTTCGCCGACGCGATCGCCGTGCCCTCGCGCAAGAAGTGGATCGCGCCGAAATCGGTCAACCAGAAGCGGTACGTCGACGCGATCCGCGGTCACGACATGGTGTTCGCGATCGGACCGGCCGGCACCGGCAAGTCGTTTCTCGCCGTCGCCATGGCCGTCGCCGCGCTCATGAAGCGCGAGGTCGCGCGAATCGTGCTGACGCGGCCCGCGGTCGAGGCCGGGGAGCGGCTGGGCTTCCTTCCCGGCGACCTCTACGAGAAGGTGCATCCGTACCTGCGGCCGCTCTACGATGCCCTCTACGACATGCTCGAGACGGAGCGGGTCACGGGCTTCATGGAGAAGGGCGCGATCGAGATCGCGCCGCTCGCCTACATGCGCGGCCGCACGCTGAACGACTCGTTCATCATCCTCGACGAAGCCCAGAACAGCACCGCCGAGCAGATGAAGATGTTCCTGACGCGACTCGGCTTCAACTCGAAGATGGTGATCACCGGTGACGTGACCCAGGTCGACCTGCCGGCCTCGCGCGGCTCGGGGCTCATCGAGGTGCAGTCGGTCCTGCGGGGCGTTCAGGGCATCCGCTTCGTCTACTTCGACGATGGCGACGTGGTTCGGCATCAGCTCGTGTCGTCGATCGTGCGCGCCTACGACGCCCACGAGGCCCGCAAGGGCGACCGCGGATCTCCGACCACTCAGGCGTGATGCCCGTCGCGATCGCGAATCGCCAGCGCGCGGTGCCGGTCTCGCCGGCGCGGCTCGCGCGGGCGGCGAGCCGCGCCCTCGCGGCGGTCGGTCGCGCGGCGGGTGACGTGGACGTGCTCATCGTCGACGACGCGGAGATCCGGCGTCTCAACGCTCGCCACCGAGGCGTCCCCCGGCGGACCGATGTGCTGGCGTTCCCGCTCGAGACGCCGGATGCCGCGCTCCCGCTCGTGGGGCAGATCGTGATCTCGGCGGAGACGGCCGCGCGCCAGGCCCGCCGCCTCGACGTTCCGCTGGCGACCGAGCTGGACCTGCTCGTCACCCACGGCGTGCTCCACCTGGTCGGCTACGACGACCGCGATCCGATCGAGGCCGCCCTCATGCACGGCCGCGAGCGCGAGATCCTCCAGTCCGGTCGCCGCCAACTTCCC
>DASRIY010000453.1:0-8579 GCA_035649755.1 Candidatus Methylomirabilota bacterium | reverse complement strand
CAGCGCACCTGGGAAGGACAGCTCACGACGCAGATCGAGCTGCGGCACGTCGTCTGGGGCGAGATTTTGTGGGCCGGGCTCTTGACGACGAGCTACGTCGCGATCGTGGGGCTCGTGCTCTCGTGCTGCCAGGCGCTTGGCTTGATCCAGCTCGAGCTCGGGTACTTGCCCCTCGTGATCCCCATCGTGTTCGTCTCGGCCTGCGCGTTCGCCGCCCTGGGGCTCTGCTTCACGGCGCTCGTGCCGACTATCGACCACATGAACTTGCCGATCTTCCTCGTCATCCTGCCCCTGGGCTTCGTGTCGGCGACCTACTTCCCGCTCGGCCATCCAGTGCTGGCGGCGATCTCGACCGCGAATCCGCTCTTTCACCTGGCCGAGGGCCTCCGGGGCCTGCTCCTGGGCGACAACTCCGGCTATCACCTCGGCAGCCTCGCCGGCCTGCTCGCGCTGATGCTCGCCGTCCTGGTCCCGCTGGACATGCGCCTGCTGCGCAAGCGCGTTCTCGGCGACTGACGCCTCGCCGCAACAGGCCCGACGCCGAATCTTCGCTGCATCGTAGCCGCGGCTCCCCGCATGCTCGCGCGGTCGATCACTCCACCTCGAGGAGGACTCATATGCGCGCTGTCGCCGAAGTTCGCCCGCTGGTGCTGGGCCTGGTGCTCCTGTCCACGCTCGTCGGGTTCCGCGCGACGCCCGTTATCGCGGACGGCAAGCGGGATGCTCCGAAGACCCCGCTCGTCATCGGCCATCGTGGCGGCGCCACCGGCTATCTGCCCGACCCTACGCTGGAGAACTACGCGCTCGGGATCGAGCTGGGGGCCGATTTCGTCGAGCCGGACCTCGTGATGACCAAGGACGGGCACATGATCACCCGCCACGAGCCGAACATCAAAACCACCACCGACGTGGCGAGCCATCCGGAGTTTGCGAGCCGCCGCCGCACCGCCATCGTCGACGGCGCCGAGGACGAGGGCTGGTTCCCCTCCGACTTCACGCTCGCCGAGATCAAGACGCTGCGCGCGATCCAGCCGCTGCCCGAGCGGCCGCAGCAGTTCAACGGCCGCTTCCAGATCCCCACCATCGAGGAAGTCATCGAGTTCGTGAAGCGCAAGTCGAAGGAAAAGAGCCGGACGATCGGGATCTATCCCGAGATCAAGCACTCGACCTATCACAAATCGCTCGGCCTGCCGATGGAAGCGCCGCTGGTCCAGGTCTTGAGATCGGCCGGGTGGGACCATCGGGACGCGCCGGTGTTCATCCAGTCGTTCGAGCAGTCCAATCTGAAAGAGCTCCGCCGGATGACGCGCATCCGCCTGGTGCAGCTGGTGGACGCGAACGACGTCAACCCCGACGGGAGCCTCGACTACACGGCGCCGTTCGATCGGCCGTTCGACTGGACAGCCTCCGGGGATCCGAAGCTCCGCGCGCGCACCTTCGGCTTCTTCGCGACCGACGAAGGGCTTCGAGAGATCGCCAGCTACGCGGACGGCATCGGACCCTGGAAGCGGTACATCGTCAGCACCGCCGCGGTGGACCTGAATCACAACGGCACGGTCGGCGACGAGAACGGCGACGGCAACATCGACGAGGCCGATCGCGCACTCCTGCCTCCCACCGACCTCGTGCAGCGGGCCCATGCCCGCGGCCTCCTGGTGCACACCTGGACCTTCCGCAACGAGGCCAAGCGCCTGGCCGCCAACTACGCCGGTAACCCGGTGAACGAGTACCTGCAGTTCTATCAGCTGGGTGTCGACGGAGTGTTCGCCGACTTCGCGGACACGGCGGTGGTCGCCCGCGCCCTGTTCGAGCTGTCGCGCGACTCCGACTTTGCTCGCTGTCTGGTCGGCGGCGGGCACGGCAGGGACTGCCGAGACTAGACCGGAGCCTCACTGCGGTGGGCGGTCGTGGAGCGACGCCGATGACGGACACGCGCTTCCAGCCCCGGCGGCAAACCTCGTCGAGGCAGAAGCTGAGGGCCGTTCTCCACTGGAAATCGCGCCACACTTGTCACTCCCTGCCTCTGCTATCCGGCGCTACTTCTATGTCATGAGCTACGAGCGCCCGATAGACGAAAGGACAGGGGAGGACACCATGGGAGCAAAGGCAGAAGCGTTCGCCAAGGAGTTCGAGGCCAAGGTGGATGAGGCGACGGCGATTCTCGAGAACCTCAGCGATGCCGATTGGAAGAGGACGACAGCCGCCGAGAAGTGGACAGTGGCCGCGACGGCGCACCACGTCGCCAGCAGCTACGAGGCAATCACACGCATCATCAAGACGATCGCCTCCGGCCAGACGCTGTCGCACTTCACCCGCGAGATGCTCGACGAGATGAACGCTCAGCATGCCCGGACGTTCGCCGATTGCCCGAAGGCCGAGACGATCGCCCTCCACAAGAACGGAGGTGCGGCCGCGGCTGCGGCCGTGCGCGGCCTCTCCGATGCCGAGCTGGCGAAGACCGGTGCTGTGTTCACCGGGATGCCGCCGATGAGCGCCGAGGACATGGTCAAGGGCGCGCTGCTCGGCCACATCGACGAGCATTTCAGCAGCATCCGGAAGACGGTCGGACGCTGATCATGGAGCGGTGACGACGGGCGGCCCGGAGCCGCTCCCGTCGTGACTGCCCGAGGCTACTGGCTGCCGAAGGGATCTTGCGGCACACCCGCCGCGGCGAGTGCTGCGTAAGTCGAACAGCCGGTTGCCGCCAGGGCGACCAGAGCGGTCACCGCCAGAGCGCCAAAGGGTCGACGACTCATCGCGAGCCTCCTCGTGGCTTGAGGCGCACCTCCTCATAGGGCGCGGACCAGGGATAGGGGTCGATCAGCAGCAGCGCCGGCTCCGCGACGCGCGGGCCGATGCCGCTGGGCCAGATGAACTCGTAGAGCGGGCCGAAGCGGGCGCGATCGTAGAGAGTCTGCTGGATCTTGTGCAGCATGGCCTCGCGCTTCTTGCGGTCGGTCTCGCGCATCTGCTGCTTGAAGAGCGTTTCCACGTCGGCGTCGGCGCCGCGCGCGTAGACGCCCTCGCTCTGCACCACCTCGGCCAGGCGGGTCGAGGCATTGCCGAAGTTGGCCAGGGTGCACATGCAGATGCCGCTGAGCTTCTTGCCGTTCCACGCGGTCTGGAAGGCGGCGCGCTCCATTGTGCGCACCTTCATCCGGATGCCGACTGCGCCCAGGTAGTTGACGATGGTCTCCCCGGCCGACCAGTAGGGCGGGTAGGGATAGAAGTCACCGCCGTCAAAGCCCTTCGCATACCCGGCCTCGGCGAGGAGCTGCTTGGCCTTCGCCGGATCATAGGCGTACGCCGGCAGCGCCAGGGTGAAATCGAACGAGCGCGGCACCATGCTGCCGGTCGGCCGTGACGCGCCGAGCGTCTCGGCCTCGATCAGCCCCTTTCGATCGATCGCGTGATTGGCCGCCAGCCGCACACGGCGATCGGACCACGGCGACTTCGGATCCCACTGATCGAAGAAGTCGAGATAGTGCACGCCGATGGCGCCCGAGAAACCGAGTCGAAAGTTCGAGTCTCGCTTCAGCTCTTGCGCGGAAGGGACGTCGAGCATGTACGAGATGTCGACCTCGCCATTCTTCAGCATGGCCGCCCGCGTGGTGGGGTCGGGCACGGTCTTCAGCACCAGCCGCTTCACCGACGGCACCTTGCGCCAGTAGCCCTCGAAGGCTTCCAGGACGAGCTCGACGCCCGGCGTGTAGCTCACGAACTTGTAGGGCCCGAGCCCGACCGGATGCTTCTTGAAGCCATCGTCGCCGACCTTCTCCACGTACTTCCGCGGCACGATCCAGCCGGCGCCGGTCAAGACCGTGCCGTAGTACGCCATAAAGTCTGGAAAGGGCTCGTGCAGGTGAAAGCGTATGCGTGCGGGTCCGACCACCTCGACCTCGCGGACACGATCCTTGAGGGCCTTGCCGGCCTTCGAGCGCTGGAAGCTGAACTGCACGTCGTCAGCCGTGAAGGTGTCGCCGTTGTGGAAGTGGAGCCCCTCGCGCAGCTTGAAGTCGTAGACGCGCTGATCGGCGCTCACCGTCCACGATTCGGCCAGGCTCGGCGTCATGAGGTTACCGGGCATCGGCTTCACGAGCGCGTCGTGCATGGCGTAGAGGATCCAGAACGGCGTGAGGTTGCCCGCGGTCACCTCGCCCGGATCGAACCAGGCCGGGGCCAGCGTCACGTAGAGCGCCCAGCGCATCTCGCCGTCCGGCTTCTCCGCCGCCGGCCGGGGCTGTGCCGCGGCCGCGCCGGCCAGAGCGACCACAATCAGTGCGCCGAGAAGAAGGCGTCCGGCTCGTCGGCTCAGCATCCGCATGGGCAGTCCTTTCGACTCGAGAGTTGATCGGCGGTAGTGTACCGGAGTTCGGCCCGGGCCCAATTACTGGGCAGCGACCCGCAGGCGGAAAGTGGGGTCATTCTGGGCGCCGTCGGGCCTGCCGCGGCGCCAGCCGAGGGCGCGGGCGTAGCTCCCGAAGAGTCCGGCCGCCTCGATCGCCGCCTCGCTCACACCCGACACGCCTTCGGCATCGGGCGCGACGTAGAGAGCATCGCTCGGGCAGTAGATCTCGCACAGGAAGCAGGTCTGGCAGTCGGCCTGGCGGGCGATGGCCGGCGCCGCGGCCGGAATCGCGTCGAAGACGTTGGCGGGGCAGACCTTGACGCACACGTCGCAGGCGATGCAGCGACGCGCCGAGACGATCTCGATCACGACACAGCCTCGGTCGCCCGCCCGTCGGCGCGGGCGAGTCGAACTTCGTCCAACCCACTCGCGTGGAGCGAGCAAGCGAACCCCGCATCGGCGCCCGGCCGGTCGGGCCGGCGATGCATGCCGCGGCTCTCAGCCCGCGCCAGCGCGCTCCGATAGGCCCAGCGGCTGGTCGCGGTCAGCGCCGCCGCCTCGCGCGCCTGCAGAGCGGCCGCGCCGTCAGCGGGCTCGTGCCCGCGCAGATCGGCCCAGCATCCGTCGAGTCGCTCGAGCGACTGACGCAGCGTCGCCTCGCGACGGAAGAAGTTGCGGTCCAGCGGCAACATTTCCTCTCGCACCGCGCGGACGATCGCATGCGCGTCCAGACCCGGTCGCGCCTTTCTCGCGGGCCGCAGCCCGGCCTGGCCAAGCGGTGTCACCGGCCGCTCCGCGCTTCGCGCGCCGTGTCGCGCGGCGAACACCGCCGCCGCCCGTCCCGCCCAATTGCCAGACGCAATCGCCCAGGAGGAATTCGGCCCGCCGCCGCCGCTGATGGCGCCGGTCAGGCGCTCGCGGCTCGCGGCGTCGCCGGCGGCGTAGAGACCGGGCACACCTGTCGCGCAGTCGTCGTCGAGGAGCCTGATTCCGCCGACTCCGCGCACCGTCCCCTCGCACCGCAACATCACCGGCCAGCGCTCGGTGAAGGGATCGACTCCAATACGGTCGAACGGCTGGAAGCAATTGGGCTGACCCTGGCGCAGCCACTGACGAACCTCGGGCGAGGCCTGGTCGTATTGCGCAAAGACGGGCCCGTCCAGCAGTGCCGCGGCCACGGCGGCGTGGCGATCACGACCTTCAGTCGAGATGGGCGTACCGTCCTGCCGCGTGAAGCTCGCCCAGCGAAACGGTAGGCCCTTGTTGAGCGCGCTCGGCCTTGGCGTGAAGGCGTACTGTGCCGAGAACTCCATGCCCGAGAGCAGGGCGCCGGCCTCGGCGGCCATCAGGTAGCCGTCGCCCGTCAGCGTCGCCGACCCCAGGATACGCTCGCCGAAAGCGCACCCGCCCGTCGCGAGGACCACGGCGGCGGCGCGGACTTGCCACGGCCGGCTGCGCTGACGATCGATCCCGCCGGCCCCGGCGACGGTTTCGCCGTTGCCGAGCAGCTCCAGGGCGGGATGATGATCGAGGACCATGACGCCGGCCCCCAGAACGCGGCGGCGCATGAAGTGCATGTAGTCGGGTCCGCGCAGATTCGCGAGGTACGGCTGGCCCTCGTCGTCACGGGGGAACGGATACCCCCAGGTGGCCAGGCAGTGGAGCTTGTCCCACGCGGTGTCGAGCGTGCGCTCGACCCAGCGTGGGTCGGCGAGACCACCGGTCCGCGGCTGCCGTTGCTCGATGGCGGCACGACGGCCCTCGCCCGGCGGCACGAACCAGGTTCCGGTATTCGACGGAGCCGTGGCGCCGCTCGTGCCCAGATAGCCCTTGTCGACCAGAATGACGCGGCTTCCTGCCTCGGCCGCCGCAACAGCCGCCCAGGCGCCGGCCGGCCCGCCCCCGACGACCAGCACGTCTGTCGAGACGTCGAGCGCCTCCGCAACTCGGCGGGGGTTGATCACCCGGCAGCTCCTCCTCGCTTCGACGATTCAGGCACCGCTACAGCCCTGGTCGAGCCGTGCCGGGCCATTATGAGTCATCCCCGCGCTGTCGGCGATGGGGCTTGACGAGGCCGCGCGTGGGCATGATCGTAGGGCGGCCGAGGAGATGGCCCGGGTTACGGGCAACGCCAATCAGGGGAGGGATCAACCATGAGTGAGAACGCCCAGGATCTGAATTGTCTTGCCGGCATCAAGGTCGTCGACTTCACCCAGTTCGAGGCCGGGACTTCGTGCACCGAGGCGCTCGCCTGGCTGGGCGCCGACGTGGTGAAGATCGAGAACCCGAAGACCGGGGATCCCGGACGGCGGTTGCGCCCCGGCAAGCCCGACGACGACCCGTGGTACTTCCACATGTTCAACGCCAACAAGCGGTCGATGGCGATCAACCTCAAGTCGCCCAAAGGCCTCGAGCTTGTCAAGGAGCTCCTGAAGAAAGCGGACGTCACGGTCGAGAACATGGCGCCGGGGACCATCGACCGACTGGGGCTCGGCTACGACGAGGTGAAGAAGATCAACCCGAAGATCATCTTCTGCTCGATCCAGGGGTTCGGCACCGGCAGCAAGTACGAAACCGGCCTCGCCTTCGACATGATCGCGCAGGCCGCCGGCGGCACGATCAGCGTGACGGGCGAGCCCGACCGGCCGCCGGTCAAGCCCGGGCCGAGCTTCGGCGACACCGGCACCGGCATGCTGATGACGGCGACCATCGTGGCCGCGCTGCTCGAGCGCCAGCGTACCGGCACGGGGCGGCGGCTCCAGGTCGCGATGCAGGACGCGATGATCCACTACATGCGCACCTGCTTCGCCACCCAGGCGCGCACCGGCAAGCCGGCGCCGCGCCGCGGCGGGAAATCCAGCGCCGGTACCAATTCACCCTCCGGGCTCTATCAATGCAAGCCCATGGGCTCCAACGACTGGGTCTACATCACCACGAGCCGCGGCAATCCCGAGCACTGGGGGCGGCTGATGCGGCTGATCGGGCGCGAGGAGCTGATCAACGACCCGCGCTTCGCCACCGGGGCCGCGCGCGTCCAGAACGAGGCCGAGGTGGACGCGATCATCACGGAGTGGACGCGCCGGCACACCAAAGAAGAGGCGATGACGCTGGTCAGCGGCGTCGGCGTGCCGGCCGGCGCGGTCTTCGACACGATGGAGCTGCAGAACGATCCGACCTTCGAGAAGCGCGGCATCATGCAGGTGATGGAGCATCCCAACGGCCCCTTCAAGATGCCGACCTGGCCGGTGCGGGTCGACGGCACGACGGCGCGGATCAAGCCCTCGCCGGGTCTGGGTCAGCACAACGCCGAGGTGCTCAGCGCCTGGCTTGGCATCGGCGCTGGCGAAGTCGCCACGCTCAAGAGCGAGGGCGTGTTCTCGTAGCTCTGGCCGTGGCTCGCGTCGTCCTGATCAGCCTCGACGGGTTCGCGGCCTTCTACTGGAGCGACCCGCGCGTGCGCATGCCGACGCTGCGCCGCCTCGCCGAGCGCGGCGTGGTGGCGCGGCGCATGGAATGCGTGTTCCCGAGCACCACCTGGCCCACGCACGCGAGCATGGTGACGGGCGTGAGACCGGATCGCCACGGTGTCGTCGCGAACTACGTCCTCAACCGTGAGTCGGGACGCGCGGAAGACCTGACCGGCGACCCCATCTACGACGCGGACCGGCTTTTGCGGGCGCCGACCGTGTACGACGTCGCGCACGCCGCCGGCCGCCGCACCGCCGCGATCGACTGGCCGTGCACCCGGCGCGCCGCCGGCCTCGACTTCAACCTGCCGTTCTTCAAGGACCAGCGCGTCTTCGAGAGCGCTACCCATCCGCATGTCTGGCGCGAGCTCAGGGCGCTCGGTCTCCCGGTCGACCGGCTGGGGGAGTGGTCACAGCTGCCCAAGCGTTTTCTCCGGGACGACGTGGTGGCCGACGCGGCGGTCCACGCGCTGAGCCGCCACGCCCCCGATCTGCTCCTGGTGCATTTCCTCTGCGCCGACAGCTTCCAGCACCTTCACGGTCCCCGGTCGCCGGAGGCGTACTGGGCCCTCGAGTACGTGGACCACTGCGTGGGCCGCGTGCTGGCGGCGCTCCCCGCCGGGGCGCTCGAGCGCGACACCGCGGTGCTCGTGGTGTCCGACCACGGGTTCCTGCCTTCCGAGCGGGAGATCCGGGTGAACGTGCGTCTGCGTCAGCTCGGGCTCCTGAAGGTCGATGCCGAGGGGCGCATCGTCGACAGCCGG
>DASRIY010000452.1:0-25770 GCA_035649755.1 Candidatus Methylomirabilota bacterium | reverse complement strand
CCGTCGCCGAAGAACGTGAACGCCAGCATGGTAACCGCGATGGCGATCGACGGGAACACGCAAAGATGCCAGTAGGACCGGATGTACTGCTGGCCCTCGCCGACCATCTGGCCCCACGAGGGCGTGGGCGGGTTGATCCCGACGCCGATGAACGAGAGCGCCGCTTCGGTGAAGATCGCCTCCGGGATGCCGAACGTGACCGCGACCACGATGGGCGTGAGCGCGTTGGGCATGATGTGCCGCCGGAGCAGACGGCCGAATCCGGCGCCCAGGGCGCGCGCCCCGTCGACGTACTCCTTCTCCTTGATGGCCAGCACCTGGGCGCGCGTCTGGCGTGCGATCCCCACCCACCCGGTGAAGCCGATGGCGATGAAGATGTTGAAGAGTCCGGCGCCCAGCATCGACATGACGAGAATCACGAACAGCAGGCGCGGGAACGCATACATGACGTCGATGAAGCGCGTGATGATCAGGTCGGTGCGCCCGCCGACGTAGCCGGACAGGGCGCCAATCGGTACGCCGATCAGCACGACCACGATCTGTGCCCCGAGCCCGACGAGCATCGACACGCGCGCGCCGTAGATCATCCGCGAGAGCAGGTCGCGCCCGAGCTGGTCGGTGCCCAGCCAGTAGGCGCGCGACGGCGTCTCGTTGAGGCGGCCGAAGTTCGTCTTCGTGTACGGCAAGGGCGCGAGAAAGTCGGCGAAGATCGCGACCAGACAGAGCAGGACGATGACGCACCCGCCGGTCACCGCCAGACGATTGCGCAGGAGCCGCCGCACCCCGTCCCGCCACAGGCTCGACGACCGCGTCGCCTCCGCGCTTGGAGTGGCCGCGTACGAGCGCGGGCTTTGCCCGCGCAATCCGTCCTGGGGGGAGGCATCGGAAGGGGGGCGAAGCCCCCCTCCGAGCCTAGTATCGGATGCGGGGGTCGAGGACGCCATAGAGAAGGTCGACGACGAGATTCATGATGGCCAGAAAGGCTCCGTAGGTCAGCACGACCGCCATGATCATCGGGTAATCGCGTCCCGTCATCGACAGGACGAAGAACCGTCCCATGCCGGGCACGCGAAAGATCGATTCGACGAAGAAGGATCCCGTTCCCACCGCGGCGAACATCGGCCCCAGCAGCGTCACGACCGGGATGAACGCGTTCTTGAGGGCATGCTTGAACACGACGGGCGTCTCGCCGAGCCCCTTGGCGCGCGCCGTGCGCGTGTAGTCGGCGCGGATGACCTCCAGCATGCTGGCACGCGTGAAGCGGGCGATGATGCCCATGGGGGCGAGCGCCAGCGCGATCGTCGGCAGCACCCAGTTCCGCGGCGAGTCCCAGCCGCCGGTCGGGAAGAGCGGCACGACGAACGAGAACAAAATGATCAAGAACACCGCGAGGACGAAGTTCGGCACCGCCACGCCGGCGGTCGCCAGGGTCACCGACACGTAGTCCCAGCTCTTGTTCTGGTAGACCGCCGCCAGGATGCCGAGCATCAGGCCGCCCACGACGGCGAGCGCCAGCGCCATCGAGCCGAGCAGGAGCGACACCGGGAACGTCTCGGCGAGGATCTCGCGGACGGTCCGCGTCTTGTACACGAAGGAGTTGCCGAAGTCACCGCGCACGGCCTTGCTCACGAAGATCGCGAACTGCTCGTGCAGGGGCCGGTCCAGGCCGTAGTACTTGGCGAGGTTCCGCTGCGCCTCGGGCGACAGCGGGTTCGCGCCCTCCGCCACCGGATCGAGCGGGCTCCCCGGCGTCGCGTGCATCACCAGAAACGTGACCAGTGCCATCGCCAGGAGCGTCGGCGGTAACCACAGGACACGGGACAGCGCATAGTGCAGCAATCGCGTCCTCCCGTTACAGGCTATCTAGAGATGGCGTGAGCGCAAAATATCGCGGTATTGGCTCCTACTATGGCAGGGCGTTCGCCCGAGTCAAGCCGGCCCTTTCTTGACCGGTCCGGGAGGCTCTGCGACAATCGACGGCCGACGGATGTCCGCAGATCCACTCATCCGAGTAGCCGGTCTTCGCAAGACCTTCGGCAACCACCGCGTGCTGGACGGGCTCGACCTCGAGGTCCATGCGGGCGAGGCCGTCGCGATGCTCGGTGCCAATGGCGCCGGCAAGACGACGCTGCTGAAAATCCTCGCCACGCTGGTGCGTCCCACGCGCGGCACGGCCGCCGTCGCGGGCCACGACTGCGCCCGGGACCCCGAGGCCGCGCGCCCACATATCGGCCTGGTCGCCCACGGCGCGTACGTCTACGAGGACCTCACCGCGCTCGAGAACTTGAAGTTCTGGACCACGCTCGCCGGGCTCTCGCCGACGGCCTCAGCGCTCGCCGGAGCGCTTGCCAGCGTCGAGCTCGAGCGCGCCGCAGACGAGCGGGTGCGAACCTTCTCGGCGGGCATGAAGCGCCGGCTGTCGCTCGCGCGCTTCGTGCTGGCTCGGCCCAGGGTGCTCCTGCTCGACGAGCCCTTCTCCGGCCTCGACCAGCGCGCGAAGAAGTGGCTCGAGGAGCACCTGGCGTCCTTCAAGGCGGGCGGCGGGGCGATCCTGATGGCCACCCACAGCTTCGGCCGCGAGCTCGCGGTCGCCGACCGGCTCGTCATCCTCGCCGGCGGGGCCATCGCGCTCGATACGCCCCGGGGCTCCCTGTCGCCAGACGACGTGCAGCGGCTCTACGTCGTGCACACGGAGGACGCGCCGTGACCTTCGCGCGCCGCGCGTTCATCGTCGTGTGGAAGGACCTCCTGGTCGAGCGCCGGTCGAAGGAGACGTTCAACGCGCTCTTCTTCTTCGCGCTCCTGCTCCTCTTCGTGTTCCAGTTCGCCGTCGGACCCGACCGCGAGCGGCTGGCCGGCACGCTCCCGGGCCTCCTGTGGCTCGGCTTCATCCTGACGGGGCTCCTCGGGCTCGGCCGCACGTTCGTGGTCGAGCGCGAGAACGACTGCTGGGAAGCGCTGCGCCTGGCGCCCGGAGACAAGTCCGCGATCTACGTCGGCAAGCTCGCCGGCAATCTCCTGCTGATGTTCGTGGTCGAGGCCATTCTGGTGGTGCTCTTCGGCATCTTCTTCAACCTCGACCTCGCCGGCGTGCTGCCGGCGCTGGTCGTCGTCATCGGCTTGGGCACGGTCGCCTTCGCCGCGGTCGGCACGCTCTTCGCCGCCATGACCTCGCAAGTGCGCGCCCGCGAGCTCCTGTTCCCGGTGCTCCTCCTGCCCGTGCAGGCTCCGGTGCTGCTGGCAACCGTCAAGGCGACGGAAGCGGTGCTGCTCGGCGAGCCTCTCGGAAGCGTCGCACACTGGCTCAAGCTCCTGGGAGCCGCGGACGTCATCTTCGTTGTGGTCGGCGTGCTCACCTTCGATTTCGTGCTGGAGGGCTAGGCAGGGATGGTCCGTATGGTCGGTGGCGTGACCCTGGTGGGGCTGGCGGCCGGTCTGGTGATGGCCTTCGGCGTGGCGCCGCGCGAGGTCACGCAGGGCAACGTGCAGCGCATCATGTATGTGCACGTGCCGAGCGTCTGGGTGGCCTACCTCGCCTTCGCGGTCGTGCTCGTCGCCTCGATCGTCTACCTGGCGCGCCGAGTCGACGGTGCCGATCGGCTGGCGCACGCGTCCGCGGAGGTCGGCGTGCTCTTCACCGGGCTCACGATCGCTACCGGCTCGATCTGGGGCAAGCCCACGTGGGGTACCTGGTGGACGTGGGATGCGCGGCTCACGAGCGTCTCGATCCTGTTCGTGATGTACCTCGGCTACCTGCTGCTTCGCGGCATGATCGAGGACCCCGATCAGGGGGCCCGTTACGCGGCAGTGCTCGGCATCGTTGCCGCGTTCAATATTCCGCTCGTGCACTTCTCCGTCTACTGGTGGCGAACGCTCCACCAGCCGCCGTCCCTGATGAAACCGGGGCCCGGGACCATGCCGGGCGTGATCGTGGCGGCCCTCATGGTGAACTTCGTCGCATTCTCGCTCCTGTACGTCTACTTCGTCGCGAAGCGGGTCAACCTGCTTCGGCGCGAGGCGGAGGCGGCCGCCTGATGCCCGACAACTGGGGCTTCGTGCTCGCGGCCTACGGGCTCGCCGCGGTCGTGCTGATCGCCTACTGGCGCCGGCTCGTCCGCCGCGAGCGAGCGATGGGGGCCGAGCACCGGCCCACCGTGAGGCGCACCTGAACCGCCGGGGCAAGTTCATCGTCGGCGGCGCCGTCATCGCCGCCGCGCTCGCGTACATGATCTACGCGGGCGTCACCCAGTCGGCGGTCTACTTCGTCACGCCGGCCGAGCTGCGCGCCGCCGCCGTGCCGGGGAAAGCGTACCGGCTGGGCGGCATGGTCGTCCCCGGATCGCTCAAATGGAATCCGCACGCGCTCGACCTCTCGTTCACGCTCTCCGACGGCACCGCCACCGTCCCCGTCCGACACAAGGGCACGCCGCCCGATCTGTTCGGCGAGGGACGCGGCGCCGTCGTCGAGGGCAGCTGGTCGTCGGAGGGCTACTTCCGGGCAAGCCTGATCATGGCCAAGCACTCCGAGGAGTACAAGGCGCCGCACGACAAGAATCAGGCGGGCTACCAGGAGCTCATCAAGACACTCAAGGGTGAAGGGCGATGACGGCCGACGTCGGCTTCGGCATGACGATCGTCGCGCTCGTGCTCGCGCTCTACGGCGGCGTCGTCGCCGCCGTCGGCGCCCGCACCGGCCGCGCCGCGCTGGTGGAGTCGGCGCAGCACGCGGCGCTGGGGGTCTTCACCCTCGTCACCGCCTGCTTCGCGCTCCTGGCCTACGCGTTTCTCACGTTCGACTTCTCGATCCGCTACGTCGCGTCGAACACCAACCTCGGCACGCCCTTCTACTACCGCATCACCGGCGTCTGGGGCGCGCTCGAGGGCTCCATCATCCTCTGGGCCTGGATGCTGGCGCTCTACACGCTGATTCTCATCGTTCGCCACCGGGAGGGCGCGCGCGAGCTCTATCCGTGGGCGCTCGCGACGATGCTCGGCATCCTCGCCTTCTTCCTCCTGGTGATGAGCGTCGCGGCCCCGCCGTTCCAGCGGCAGCTGCCGGTGCCGGCCAACGGCCGCGGCTTGAATCCCCTGCTCGAGGACACAGGGATGATCACGCACCCGGTCGCGCTCTATCTGGGCTTCACGGGGTTCACGGTGCCCTTCGCCTTCGCGATGGCCGCGCTGGCCACCGGGCGTGTCGGCGACACGTGGCTGGTCCTGACGCGGCGGTGGACGATCGTCGCCTGGTACTTCCTGTCCCTCGGTCTCCTGATCGGCGGCTGGTGGAGCTACCACGTGCTGGGCTGGGGCGGCTACTGGGCGTGGGATCCCGTCGAGAACGCTGCGTTCATGCCCTGGCTCACCGGCACCGCGTTCCTCCACTCGGTGATGATCCAGGAGCGCCGGCGCATGCTGAAGCTCTGGAACATCGTGCTCGTCATCCTCACCTTCGGGCTCACGCTGTTCGGGACCTTCCTCACGCGCTCCGGGGTGATCGCGTCGGTCCACGCTTTCACGCAGGGCTCGATCGGCATGCTGTTCCTCGGCTTCCTCGCGCTGGTCATGCTGACGGCCCTCGGACTCGTCGCGTGGCGCTGGGACGCGCTCCGCTCGCAGGGTAACCTCGACGCGGTCGTCTCGCGCGAGTCGGCGTTCCTCCTGAACAACGTGCTGCTCGTGGCCGCCGCGTTCACCGTCTTCTTCGGGACGGTTTTCCCGCTCCTGTCGGAGGCGGTCCGCGGCGTCAAGGTGAGCGTGGGCGCCCCGTTCTTCAACCAGGTCAACGTGCCGCTGTTCCTCTCGTTGATCTTCCTGATGGGGGTCGGACCGCTGATCGCCTGGCGGCGCGCCTCCCTCGAGAACCTGAAGCGGAACTTCCTGTGGCCGGTCGTGCTCGGCATCGTCGCCGCGGCGATCGCGTTCGCCCTGGGCGTGCGCTCGGCCCTGGCGGCGCTGACGTTCGCCACGACGGTCTTCGTCGCGGCCACCATCGCCGTCGACGTCGTGCGGGCGACGCGGGCGCGCCTGCGCGTCGGCGAGCGCCTGCTGCCGGCCGTGGGCGGGCTCCTGCGCCGGCACAACCGCCGCTACGGCGGCTTCGTGGTGCACCTGGGCATCCTGATCATCGCGCTCGGCGTCACCGGGTCGCACGCATGGTCGGTGCAGACGGAGACGACGCTGAAGCGCGGCGAGAGCACGGAGCTGGCCGGGTACCGCCTCCGCTTCGAGGGTCTCTCCGCCGCCGAGGAGTCAAATCACTTCAAGGTGGTCGGGGCGTTCACCGTCACGAACGGCCGCGCGCTCGGCACGCTGCAGCCCGCCAAGAAGTTCTACCCGCAGGAGCAGGCCCCGATCGCCTACGTCGACTACCGGCTCGGGCTCAAGGAGGACATCTACGTCGTCCTCGGTGACTTCGCGCGCGACGGCAGCCAGGCGACCATCAAGGTTCAGGTGAACCGCCTCGTGAGCTGGATCTGGATCGGCGGCGTCGTGCTGACGCTGGGCGCCCTGCTGGCGATCCTTCCGGACCGACGCGAAACCGCGTGAAGCGGCTCTGGCGCTGGCTGATCCCGCTCGCCGCGCTGCCCGTGCTGGTGCTCCTCGCCTACGGGTTTCGCATGAGCCCGCGCGACATTCCGTCGCCGCTCCTGCAGAAGCCCGCGCCTGCGTTCGGGCTCACCGCGCTCGACGGCGCACCGCTCGCGCTGGCGTCGCACCGCGGAAAGGTCGTCGTCCTGAATTTCTGGGCGTCCTGGTGCTATCCCGGCTGCTACGAGGAGGCCCCGGTGCTGGAGAAGAACTGGCGCGCCTACCGCGAGCGGGGCGTCGTCGTGCTGGGCGTCGCCATCCAGGACAAGCGCGAGGCCATCGAGAAATTCGTCAAGGATTTCGGGCTCACCTTCCCTAACGCCCAGGACGTAACGGGCACGGTGTCGGTCGACTACGGGGTCTACGGCGTGCCCGAGACGTTCTTCCTCGACCGCCAGGGCCGCATCCGCGTCAAGCACGTCAGCGCCGTCACCGACACGGTGTTCCGCGACACGGTCGAGCGACTCCTCGCCGAGACGGAAACTCGATGAGGCGCGCGCGCGTCGGGCTCCTGGTGGCGGCGCTGGTGGCCGCGGTGCTCTCGTCGGCGGCGGCGCAACCGAAGCCGGTCAGCGAGGACACCGTCCACGAGGTGGCTGCGCGTCTGCGCTGCGTCGTCTGTCAGAATCTGTCCGTCGCCGATTCGCCCTCCGAGATGGCCGGCCAGATGCGCGCGATCATTCGCGAGCGTCTGGCGGCCGGCGAGAGCCCGGATGAGGTGCAGCGCTATTTCGTCCAGCGCTACGGCGAGTGGATTCTTTTGTCGCCGCCGCGCCGCGGCTTCAACCTGCTCGTCTGGCTTCTGCCGCTCGTGTTCGTCATCGCCGGGCTCGTCGTCGTCGCCGTCCTGGTGCGGCAATGGACACGTCGCCCTCGCGGGGCGGCCGAGCCCGTGGCGGTAGATGCCGCCATGAGTGAGCGCATTCGCCGCGAGGTGGAGCGCGGCTCGTGACCGGCATCGTGGTGGCCGCGGTCGTGATCGGCGTGCCGGCGCTGGCCTTCACCCTCTGGCCCCTATTGCGCGCCGACGCGCGCGGGCGAACCTTTCTGCCGCTGCCGATCGATCGCCGCCAGCAGCTCGCCGAGGAGAAGCGCGCGGCGCTGGCGGCGCTGCGCGAGCTCGAGTTCGAGCACGGCGCCGGCCACGTCTCGGACGCCGATTACACCGATCTCCGCCGGCGCTACGAAGGCGAGGCCGCCACCGTCCTGACCGAGCTGGACCGGCTGGGCCCGGCGGAGCCCGCGCCACCCAGGACCGAGCAACGCGAAGCTCGCGGCTCGGCCTGGCGTCATCCCCTGGCGCTCGGGGCCGCCGCACTCCTTCTCGTGACGTTCGGCATCGTGGTCGGCGCGGGAATCGTGCGCTATTCCGAGCCCGATCCCATGGCCGGCCAGCCGCAGACAGGATCGCGCCCGCTGGCCCCGCTGCCCTCGGAGAATCCGTCAGCGCCGGCGGGCGGACCGCCGGTGACGGGCGGGACCGGACGCGTGATCCCGCCGGAGGTGCTTCGCGGCATGCTGCAGGCCGCGCGCAACAGCCTCGCCGAGGGCCGTTACGGCGAGGCGATTGCGGCCTATCAGGCGGTGCTCAAGCGCGACCCGAAGAACGTCGATGCCATGACTCACCTGGCGCTCATCGTGGCGATCGGCGGCGGGCCCGAGCACGTCGACCGGGCTCTCGAAGCGTTCGACAAGGCCCTGGCGCTCGATCCCAACTACCTGCCGGCGCTCCTCTACCGCGGCCAGATCCTCTACGAGATCAAGAAGGACACGAAGGGCGCCATCCGCTCCTGGGAAAAATACGTCGCCATTTCACCGCCAGGCGAAGACCGCGACCGCGTGACGCAGATGATCCAAGAGGCTCGCTCCAAGCGCTAGCTCGCGGCGCCGCGGACGGGACCGGGCCGACTCGGTCGGGGTCGAGACGACCACGGCGGCACGCGTCCGCTGCTCCTCGGCGGCTGGGCTCCATCCGGGGCGGCAGTCGTTGGTCGTCAGCGTGGGCGGCGTGGTCGCAGGCTGCTAGCGGGCGGGGATGTTGAAGGTGCGCTCGTGCTTGAGCGGGACCGAGAAATAGACTTCGCCCTGATAGCTGACGACGGGCCAGTTCCAGCGTACGCCGACGTCGAGCGCCGGACCCGTGTCGGACACGGTCACGCCGCGGTCGTCGGTCCTGATCCCGCTGTCGGTGACCTTCTTGGCGATCTCGTCGCGGATCCGGGTCGCCCGCTCGTCACGACCGCTCCGTGACGCGCGCTCGTTGACGACGTCCTCGACGATGCTCGTGACCTCCAGGTACGACCAGATTCCCATGGCGCCGATGTAGAAGATGTAGACGCAGAGTATCGCGACGAATACCCAGAAGAGCGCCTTCATCCGGCCCCGCCCGGGATGTAGACCCAGATCTTCGCGGCCGCCGGCAGGCCGAGCGCGATGGTCTGGCCGTCGCCCGACGCCGTGATGGTGCCGGCCCACGGGGCCACCTCGATGATCTTGAGTCGCCGGCCCGGCCGCACGTCGTTGCGCCAGAGGTGCTCGAGGAGCTTCTTGTCCGCCTCCGCCTCCTCGGTGATGCGCTCGACGATGACCGTCATGCCCTCCTTCGCCTGAGCGAGCGGGAAGGGCTCGACCTTCGGGGGCTTCGCCATGCCGGGAATGGGATTACCGTGCGGGCACGTGCTCGGCATGCCCAGGAGCTCGGCCAGCCGGTCCTCGACGCGCGGCGAAAGCGCGTGCTCGAGGCGATGCGCTTCCTCGTGCGCGTCGGTCCAGTTGAGGCCCAGCGTGTCGGTGAGCCAGCGCTCGAGGAGCCGGTGGCGCCGGGCCATCACCTCGGCGATCTGGCGTCCTTTCGGCGAGAGCGTCAGCTCCTTGCCGCGCCCGATCTTGACGTAGCCGCCGCGCGCCATGCGATGGATCGCCTCGGTCACCGCGGGCGCCGAGATCGCCATGTGCTTGGCGAGCCGCGCCCCGATCACCGGCTTGCCGCTGCCGGCCAGATCGTAGATCGCGGCGAGATAGTCCTGCACCGACGCCGTGGTGGCCGTCGTGCTGTTGTTGGCTTTGAGGATTGACGATCGTGGCATGTTAAGCCTACCTAAGAGAAAGCTTCGGCCGATCGTCAGTATAGCGTCAGTCGAATTCGGCCGGCAAGAAAGGAGCGTCGTGCGCGGTTCATCCTGGGCGTGGGCGGTGGCGGCCGTGGGCATCGCCGCGCTGCTCGCGGTGCCGAGCCTGGCCGTTCTCGCGTCGCTCGCGCATCCGGCGCACGAGATCTGGGCGCATCTCTGGCGCACCCAGCTCCCGGAGCTGATCAGCAACACGCTGGCGCTCGTGGCCGGTGTCGGCGCCGGCACGCTCGTCGTGGGCGCCGGGCTCGCGTGGCTGATCGTCACGTATCGCTTCCCTGGATGCCGCGCGCTCGAGTGGGCCCTGGTCCTTCCCCTGGCGATGCCGGCGTACGTGATCGGCTTCGCGCTGCTCGGCCTCTTCGACTTCAGCGGGCCCGTCCAGAGCGCGCTGCGCCGCTGGATGGGTCCGGGCGCGCGACTGCCCGAATTCCGATCGTACTGGGGCGTCGTGCTCACGATGACGCTCGTTTTCTATCCGTACGTCTACCTGCTGGCGCGCGCCGCGTTCCGCGAGCAGGGCGCCGCGACGCTCGAGACCGCGCGAAGCCTCGGCCGCTCGCAGATGCGGGCCTTCGTCGCCGTCACGCTGCCGCTGGCGCGGCCTTCCCTCGTCGCCGGCGTCTCACTGGCCATGATGGAGGCCCTCGCCGATTTCGGCACCGTCGCCACCTTCGGGTACCGGACACTCACCGAGGCCGTCTACCGCGTCTGGTACGGCATGTTCGATCGCGCCGCGGCAGCCCAGCTCGCAAGCCTCCTGCTGCTCTTCGCCCTGTGTCTTCTCGCCCTCGAGCGATCGCTCCGCGGCCGCGCGCGCTTCACCCAGAACCCGCGCCGCGGCCCCGGTGTGACGCCACGCCCTCTGTCCGGATGGAAGGCAGCGGCCGCGACCGGCACCGGCTTCGCCGTCCTCGGTGCCGCCTTCGTCCTACCGCTCGCGCAGCTGATCATCTGGGCCGCCGACGCCGGCGGGCGCTGGCGCGCGGCCTCGTTTGCGTCGCTGCTCGGCAACACGCTGACGCTGGCGGCCCTCGCGGCCGTCAGCGCGCTGGTCCTGGCGCTCCTTCTGGCCTACGCGACGCGACTCTCTCCGTCGGCCCCGGTGCGAGCCTCGGCGCGCATGGCATCGATGGGATATGCCCTGCCGGGCGCCGTCATCGCCGTCGGGGTGCTGGCGCCCCTGGCGTGGGTCGATCACGTCTTCGGCCACGCGGTCGCCTGGGCGTTCGGCCATTCGGCGGGGCTCGTGCTCACCGGCTCCACGGTCGGCCTCGTCTTCGCGTACGTGGTGCGTTTCCTCGCGGTGAGCCTGCAGACCGTCGACGCGAGCCTCGGCAAGATCCCCTCGAGCTTCGACGACGCGGCGCGGTCCCTGGGCGCCTCCATCGGCGGCACGCTTCGCCGCGTTCACCTGCCGCTGATGCGCGGCGGAGTGCTGACGGCGCTCATCCTCGTGTTCGTGGAGACCATGAAGGAGATGCCGGCCACGCTCCTGCTCCGGCCCTTCGGGCTCGACACGCTCGCGGTCGCCGTCTGGGAGCGGACGTCGGAATCGCTGTGGGCGGAAGCCGCCGCGCCGGCGCTCGCGATCGTCGCCGCCGGCTTGCTGCCGGTGCTCGTGGTCATCCGGCTCTCGTCACGGCGCGACTGACCGACCGCGGCGGGTGAAATTGCCGGCCTCCGCCGAGGTGTTATGCTGCCCTCCATGAAGCGGGCCGACGCCGCGCAGCGGGTCACCGAGCTGCGCGAGCAGATCCACCATCACGACTACCTCTACTACGTCGAATCGCGTCCCGAGGTCTCCGACGCCGAGTACGACGCCCTCACGCGCGAGCTGCGCGAGCTCGAGGCGGCCTTCCCGGACCTGGTCACGGCGGACAGCCCCACGCAGCGCATCGGCGGGGCGCCGACCGATATCTTCAAGCCGGTCGAGCACCACGCCGCCATGCTCTCGCTCGACAACGCGATGACGCCGGACGATCTGCGCGAGTTCGAGACGCGCATTCGCCGGGCGATGCCGGGGGCGGCGTTCGAGTACGTGTGCGAGCCGAAGATCGACGGGCTCGGCGTCGCCCTCGTGTACGAGGCCGGCCGGTTCGTCCGGGGCGCCACCCGCGGCGACGGCCGCACCGGTGAGGAGATCACGCCGAACCTCAGGACGATCCGGTCCATTCCCATGGTGCTGCGCGGAGCCCTCGCGGGCGCGGCGGTGCTCGAGGTGCGGGGCGAGGTGTTCATGCCGCGCGCCGAGTTCGCGAAGCTGAACCGCTCGCTCGAGGAGGCGGGGACGCCGACGTTCGCGAATCCGCGTAACGCCGCCGCCGGCGCCGTGCGCCAGAAGGACCCGTCGGTGACGGCGCGCCGGCCGCTCGACATGTTCCTCTATCACGTGAGCCGCGCCGACGGGCTCGCGTTCGCCACGCACTGGGAGACCCTCGAGGCCCTGCGCGCAGCCGGCTTCAAGACCAACCCGCGATCCGAGCGCTGCCCGACCCTCGACGCGGTCGTCGCCTTCTGCGAACGGCTCGAGCGCGACCGGGACTCGCTCGGCTACGACGCCGACGGCGTGGTGGTGAAGGTCGACTCTCTCGAGCAGCAGCGGCGGCTCGGCTCGACGACCCACCATCCGCGCTGGGCGATCGCGTTCAAGTTCGCGGCGCGCCAGGCCACGACCGTGGTCGAGGAGATCAAGGTCAACGTGGGCAAGACCGGCGCCCTCACGCCCACCGCGGAGCTCACCCCGGTCGAGCTGGCGGGCGTGACGATCCGGAACGTCAGCTTGCACAACGAGGACGAGATACGCCGCAAGGACATCCGCAAGGGCGACACCGTCCTGATCGAGCGCGCGGGTGACGTCATTCCGTACGTCGTCCAGGTCGTGCTCGCCCGCCGGCCCGCCGACGCCCAGCCGTTCGTCTTTCCATCGGCGTGCCCCGCGTGCGGCGGCCGCACCGAGCGCGCGGAGGGCGCGGCGTACTGGCGGTGCACCAACAGCGGCTGTCCGGCCCAGTTCAAGGAACGGCTGCGGCACTTCGGCTCGCGGCGGGCCATGGACGTCGAGCACCTGGGCGACAGCACGATCGAGCAGCTGGTCGACAGCGGGAAGGTCAAGGACTTCGCCGATCTCTACGCGCTCACGGTGGAGCACATCGCCGAGCTCGACCGCTTCGCCGACAAGTCGGCCGAGAACCTCATCCGGGCGATCGACGCGTCGCGCACGCGCGGCCTGGCCCGTCTGCTCAACGCGCTCGGCATCCGCCTCGTCGGCGAGCGCGTGGCGCAGCTCCTGGCCACGAGGTTCGGCAGCATCGACGTCATCGCCGGCAAGTCCGAGGCGGAGCTCGCCGAGGTGCACGGCATCGGCGACGAGCTCGCGCGGGCGATCGTGGCGTTCTTCCAGGAGCCGGACAACGTCGCGCTCATCCGGAAGCTCAAGGCGGCCGGCGTCGAGACGACCGCGCCGATCGCGCCGGAAGGTCCGAAGCCGCTCGCCGGCAAGACCATCGTGGTGACCGGGACGCTCCCGACGCTCTCGCGCGAGGCGGCGCGCGAGCTGATCGAGCGCTACGGCGGCCGCGTCACCACCTCGGTATCGAAGAAGACCGATTACGTCGTCGTCGGGGAGGCCGCCGGCAGCAAGGCGGACGATGCGCGACGCCTGGGGGTGCCGACGCTCGACGAGGCCGGCCTGCTCGCGCTGGTGAGCGTATGAGAGTCGGAATTCGTCTGGGCCCGCTGGCCGTCGCGCTCGTCCTGGCCGGCTGCCTGGGGCGCACCACCGACTCGCCGGCGCCGGTCGACATCCAGACGCCGGGGGCCTGGACGTCGCTGGCGCCGATGCCGAGCGCGCGGCAGGAAGTCGCCGTCGCGGAGCTCAAGGGTCTGGTGTTCGTCATCGGCGGCTTCAAGTCCGGCGGCGAGCCGGTCGACGCCGTCGAGGTCTACGATCCAGCAAACGACCGCTGGGAGACCCGCACGCCCCTGCCCGCGCCGACGCATCATGCCGCCGCGGCCGTCGTGGACGGCCGGCTCTTCGTCGCCGGCGGCTACGGCGGCGGCCGGCTAAGCTGGACCGCGCTGCGCACCGTGTACGAGTACGACGAGGCGCGCAGCTCGTGGGCGACGCGCGCGCCCTTGCGCGTGGCGCGCGGTGGGCTCGCGATGGTCGCTCTCGCCGGCCGGCTGCATGCCGTGGGCGGCGCGGGCGACGGCGACAGCAACGCGCACGAGGTGTACGATCCCGCGGCCGATCGCTGGACCGACGGGCCCCCGATGCCGACCGGGCGCGACCATCTCACCGCGGCGGCTTTCCAGGGGCGGCTCTGGGCGATCGGCGGGCGCACGTCGTTCATGGGCACGCAGTACACGACCGTCGAGATCTACGATCCGGCAACCGGTGCGTGGTCGACGGGGTTGCCGCTTCCGGTCGGCCGCGGCGGGCTGGCGGCGGCAACGCTGGGCGACCGGCTCTACGTCTTCGGGGGCGAGGCGCCGTTCCGCATCTTCAGCGCCCATGAGATGTACGAGGTGGCCGGCCAGCGCTGGATCGGGAAGGACCCGATGCGCACGCCGCGGCATGGCATCGGCGCCGCGGCGATCGGCAACAAGATTTACGTCCCGGGCGGTGCCACGCAGCCCGGGCTGGCCGCGACGGACATCAACGAGGCGTATATCCCGTGACGCGCCGAGTGCTCGTGCTGCTCGCGTTCGCCGCCGTCCTCGTGACGCCGGGATCGCGCGTGATCTCCGCAGCGGAGCCGACGCGCGAAGAGGCGCTCGCAGCCCTGGCCGACACGCGCGACGTCGACAACCGCCGTCGCGGCGCCATGGCGCTGGCCGAGACCGGCGTGATGGCCGACGTGCCGAAGCTTGCCGCCGCGCTGCGCGACGACGACGCGCTGGTGCGAAAGCTCGCCGAGCGCGCCATGTGGGAAGTGTGGAGCCGCTCCGGCGATGCGTCGGTCGATCGCCTGCTGGCCAGCGGCATCGAGCAGATGGGCGCCCGGGAGGGCGAGCTCGCTGTGCGGACGTTCACCGAGGTCATCCGGCGCCGGCCCGACTTCGCGGAGGGATGGAACAAGCGGGCCACGGTGTACTACCTCATGGGCGAGTACCAGAAGTCGCTCGCCGACTGTGACGAGGTCATGAAGCGGAACCCGTACCACTTCGGCGCACTGAGCGGCTACGGCATGATCTACCTGCAGCTCGATCAGCCGGCGAAGGCGCTCGACTATTTCCAGCGGGCGCAGAAGGTCAATCCCAATCTAGAATCCGTCAACGAGACCGTCGAGATGCTCAAACCGCTGCTGATCCAGCGCCGAAAGGACACCATCTGATGATCGACGCCCTCAAGAAGATCACGAGCCCCAGCGTCGCCAACGCGATCGAAACCTTCAACGTCCGCCCGCGCAATCAGGGCAACATGTCGTCCGAGATCCGGACGCTCTTCCCGGAGATGGGGCCGCTGGTTGGCTACGCGGTCACGGCGGTCATCCGCGCCGAGCCGCAGCCTCTCGAGGGCCATCGCGCGTCGACGTTCGGCTGGTGGGACTACGTCCTCTCCATTCCGGCGCCGCGCGTGATCGTGGTGCACGACCTCGACGAGCCCCGTGGCCAGGGCGCCCAGTGGGGCGAGGTGCAGGCCAACATCCACAAGGCGCTCGGCTGCGCGGGCGTCATCACCGACGGCTCCGTGCGGGACCTGGACGAGGTGAAGGCGCTCGGCTTCCAGTTCGCCGCCGCGCACATCTCGGTCTCGCACGCCTACGTGCACATGGTGGACTTCGGGCTGCCGATCAAGGTGGGCGGGCTCTGGGTGAAGCCGGGCGACCTGGTCCACGCCGACCAGCACGGCGCCGTGACGATCCCGGCCGACATCGCCGCCAAGATCCCGGACGCGGTCGCCAAGGTCGAGGCCGACGAGCGCAAGATCATCTCGCTCTGCCAGTCGTCCACGTTCTCGGCCGACGCGCTCAAGGGGCTCTACAAGCAGATCAGGCCGGGCACCTACTAGGCTGTTTCCGGAATCGTGCGGGAAGGCGAGCGCCGCGCCTCGGGAAGGCTTCCCGAGGACTCGGGCCGATCACGTAGGGCGAAACGAACGATGCCGCGGGGCGAGCAAAAAGGGACGCGCCGCCGAGTGCCGTAGCCTCAGCGTGCGCCCTTCAGAGAGGCGAGAGCCTGCTACGCCCCGTTGCCGTTACCCACGTGACCGGCCGCGTGCGGCATGCGAAGCCGGCGGACCAGCTCGTACAGAGCGCTCTTGCCGCCCTGGTAACCGACCTCACGCGCGCGACGGAGCACATCGGCCCCCGACAACGCAGGCGTCTCACGCAGCCACGCCTCGATCTGGGGCGCGAACGGAGCTACCGTCGATGGCCGCCCAACACCCCGGGGCTGAAGCCACGGGCGGGGCGTTCCTCCGTTGACCGAACCGTTGACCTCCGTTCCATTCACCGCCATGTGTAAGCCCTCCATGGCCTACCGGAAAGAGCAAATCCGGTACCGAAGGGCGTGCGGTGGTATTCATTCTGGAATTACGGATACTTACGAGACCACAGGGGTATGGGCCCTGGTGAGTAATTGGCCAGGCAGATCACTCTCGATCCAGCCACCGATTGACCGGCCGGGGGCCCCAGCCGGGCGCTTCTCAGGCTCGGGACGACTCGTCGCGGCGCAGCTTGTACTCAACCGAGTCCACCAGGGCTTGCCAGGAGGCCTCGATGATGTTGTCGGCGACGCCGACCGTGCCCCAGGTCTCGTCGCCGTCGCCCGAGGTGATGAGCACCCGTGTCTTGGCCGCGGTGCCTTTGGCCTCCTCGAGGATGCGCACCTTGTAGTCGAGGAGCTGCATGCTGCGGAGGTTTGGATAGAACTCTTCCAGCGCCTTGCGGAGAGCGTGGTCGAGAGCGTTGACGGGGCCGTTACCCGACGCCGCCGTGTGCTCCAGGATCCCCTTCACCCGCACCCTCACGGTGGCCTCGGCGACCGGCGCCTGATCGGCGTTCTGCTCCTCGACGATGACCCGGTACGCCTCGAGCGCGAAGTAGGACCGGTGACGGCCGAGCGCGCGCTCCATCAGGAGCTCGAACGACGCCTCCGCGCCCTCGAACTGGAATCCCTGGTCCTCGAGCGACTTGAGCTGATCGAGGATCCGGCGCGAGTCCGGCGTGTCCTGGTCGAGGTCGATCCCGTATTCGCGCGCCTTCCAAAGAATGTTCGACTTGCCCGCCAGCTCCGACACGAGCACGCGCCGATGGTTGCCGACCGACTCCGGGTCGATGTGCTCGTAGGTCTCCGGATGCTTGAGGACGGCTGACACGTGCATGCCGCCCTTGTGAGCGAATGCCGAGTCGCCGACGTAGGGCTGCGAGGACCACGGCTTACGGTTCGCCAGCTCGGACGCGAAGCGCGAGACGTCGCGCAGCTCGCGCAGGTTGGGCTCCGGGATGCAGTCGAGCCCCATTTTCAGCACCAGGCTCGGGATGATCGACACCAGATTAGCGTTGCCGCACCGCTCGCCGAAGCCGTTGAGGGTGCCCTGCACCTGGCCAACGCCCTCGGCCACCGCGGCGAGCGAGTTCGCCACGGCGCACTCGGCGTCGTTGTGCACGTGGATGCCGAGCGGAGCCCGCACGTGGTGCTTGACGGCCCTGAGCATCTCGACGAGCTCGGCCGGCAGCGTGCCGCCGTTGGTGTCGCAGAGAACCAGCCAGTGGGCGCCGGCCGCCTCCGCGGCCTTCAGCGTGGCCAACGCGTAGTCGCGATTGGCCCGGAAGCCGTCGAAGAAGTGCTCGGCGTCGAAGAGCACTTCCTGCATCCGGGGCCGGAGAAACGCGATGGTGTCACTGATCATCGCGAGGTTCTCGGGCAGGGTCGTGCCGAGGGCCGCCGTGACGTGAAAGTCCCACGACTTGCCCACGATAGTCGCCACCGGCGCGCCGGCGTCCAGGAGGGCTCGCATGTTGGCGTCCGACTCGGCGGTGCCGCCGGCGCGGCGGGTCATGCTGAACGCGGCGAGCCTGGCGTGCTTGAGCGAGACGTCCTGCATGCGCGCGAAGAAGCGCAAATCTTTGGGATTCGAGCCAGGCCACCCGCCCTCGATGTAGTGGATGCCCAGCGCGTCGAGCCGCGTCGCGAGACGGACCTTGTCCTCCATGGAGAAGGACACGCCCTCACCCTGGGTGCCGTCACGAAGCGTGGTGTCGTAGATCTTGATCAGGCGGCGCATGGGAGCGCTCCGATGATGCGCCCGCGCGCGAGGCAGTGTCAAGAATGCGTCGGGGTCAGACGACTCCCTGCGTGCGCAGCTTCGCGACTGCCGGCTTGCCGAGCCCCACGAGACGGCGAAGGACCGCGTCGGTGTGCTGGCCAATGACGGGCGGCGCGCTCGCGGCCTTGCCGGGCGTCGCGTGCAGACGCACCGGCACGCCCATCGCCGTCACCTTGCCCGCGCGCGGGTGCGGCAGCGTCACGATCATGCCGCGCGCCTTCAGGTGCTCGCTCTCGCACACCTCGGCCACCGACTTGATGAGCCCAGCCGGGATGCCGACCTCCTCGAACTGCTTGACCCACTCGGCGGCGGCGCGCTTGCCGAGGATCTCGTTCAGGAGCGGCACGAGCGTCGCCCGGTTCTGCACTCGCTTCGACTCGGTGTCGAAGCGCGGGTCCTGGGCGAGATCGGGGCGACCGAGGGCGCCGCAGCACTTGATCCACAAGGAGTTGTTGGCGACCCCCAACACGACGAACGCGTCGGCGGCGCGGAACACTTCGTAGGGCACGATCGAGGGATGCGCGTTGCCGCGGCGGGTCGGGCGCTGTCCCGTGCCGAAGTAGATCCCGGCCTGATAGGTGAGCAGCGACGCCATGACGTCGAGCATGGAGATCTCGACCTTCTGACCGCGCCGCGTGCGCGTCCGCGCCAGGAGCGCCAGGACGACACCGTGAGCCGCCGACATGCCCGCGACCAGGTCGCCCACCGAGTTGCCGACCTTCACCGGCGGCCCGTCCGAGAAGCCGGTGAGGTCCATCACGCCGGACTCGGCCTGGATGATGAGGTCGTAGCCCGCGCGGTGCGCCTCGGGGCCCGACTCGCCGAAGCCGGAGACCGAGCAGTACACCAGCCGCGGGTTCAGCTTCGCGAGCGTCTTGTAGCCGAAGCCGAGCTTCTCCATCGTGCCCGGCCGGAAGTTCTCCAGGAGCACGTCGCTCTTGCGCGCGAGCGTCTGGAAGATCTTGCGGCCCTCGGGCGCTTTGAGGTTCAGGGTGACGCTCTGCTTGTTGCGGTTGACCGACATGAAGTAGGTCGACTCGCCCTCGACGAAGGGCGGCCAGCTACGCGTGTCGTCGCCCTTGCCGGGCTCCTCCACCTTGATGACCTCGGCGCCCATGTCGCCCAGCATCATGGCGCAGAACGGACCGGCCAGAACCCGAGTGAGATCGAGGACGCGGATACCCGCGAGGGGGGCCTTACTGTTCGCCACGTGATCGTCCTTTCCAGACACGCTTCGCCAGGCTCTGCGCGATCGCGTTCACACGATCGCCGGCACGGCCGGCGCGGCTCCAGAAGAGCCGCACCCGGTCCATCGCGCTCAGATGCGAGAAGTAGTAAACGTTACCCACGGCCTCGATTGCAACCCGGGATCCTATTTTCAATCCGGTGGTCTCGGCGCCGTGGCAGATGAACCGGGCGCCCCCGGCCAGCTCGACGATCGCGATGTGCAGCGGTGATTTGAAGCCACCGGGCGGCGAGTGCAGCGTGGTGAAGGAGATGATGTCGCCGGCTCCCGCCACCGAGGTTTGCGTCATCTCGACCGGGTGACGCGGGCACCACCGCGAGGGCGGCGCGGCGACGAGCCCGCAGACCGGACAGCGGGAGGCGGCTAATCGTTCGATCATTGTAGCGGATGCCTTGAGCCCGGCTTGCACCGAGGGCCTGAGAGAGATGCGACCCGGCTCCGACACGCCCGATCAATCCGCACCGAGATAGACGAGGCCCGGCTCCGCACGTCCAACTCATGCGTGGGCGCTTTCGGGCCCGGCTTGCTCGGCCTTCTCGAGGCCGTGGCCGTCATCTGGCTTCTAGCAGGGTCACCCAGTTGTTCGTGCCGGGGCCGCCGATGGACTGGGCGAGGGCGACGTTGCACTGGACCTGGCGGCGCGGGACGGAGCCGGTCAGCTGCCACACGCACTCGACGATCTGGGTGAGGCCGGTGGCCGCCAGCGGATGACCGCGCGCCTTGAGGCCGCCGGAGGGGTTGATCGGGAGCCGTCCGTCCAGCGCGGTCTGGCCGTCGAGCGTCGCCGGGCCGGCTTTGCCTTGCGGGAAGAGCCCGGTGTCCTCGAGCGAGATCAGCTCGAATGGGGCGAAGGCGTCGTGGATCTCGGCGACGTCGACCCGATCCGGGCCGAAGCCCGCCATTGCGAAGGCCGCGGCCGCCGCGCTCTGGGTGGCGCGAAAGCTCGTGAGCGCGGTCCGGTGGCGGAGCGCGAGCGAATCGGTCCCCTGCCCGATCCCGGCCACGCGCACGCTGGCACGCTCGGACGTCAAGACGACCGCCGCGGCGCCGTCGGAGATCGGGCAGCAATGAAAGAGCCGCAGCGGATCGGCGACCATGCGGCTCTCGAGAACCATGTCGATCGTGATCGGCTCGCGAAACTGCGCCAGCGGATTGCGCGCGCCGTTCGCGTGATTCTTCACGGCCACGTGCGCGATCTCGCGCTCGGTCACGCCTTGACGCGCCATGAGGGCGCGGGTGACGAGAGCCGCGAAGGCCGGCATGGTGGTACCGTACGAGCGCTCGTAGGGATCGAGCGAGCGCCCGATCAGCTCCGATACCTTGGGCGTCGCCAGGTGCGTCATCTTCTCGCCGCCCACCACCACGACGGTGCGCGCCAGGCCCGAGGCGACCTGGGCGAAGCCCGCGTAGAACGCCGCCGCGCCGGACGAGCTCGCCGTTTCGACCCGGAGGACCGGCACGTCGGCGAACCCCATGTGGGTGGCGATGTTGGAGGCAAAGTTCGCGTCGCCCACGAACTCCTCAGGGTTCATCGTCGCGATGACGATGGCGTCGGGACGGTCACGATCCGCCGCCCGAAGCGCCGCATGCGCTGCCACTGCCATCAGGTCCGGGAGAGGCTCGGCGAGCCGGCCGATGCGCGTCATGTCCGCGCCGGCAACCCAGACGTCATGCATGGTCCGTCCAGATTGCCGGTCGGGTCGAGAAAGGTCAACTTTCTATGCGGCCGATGCTCCGGCGGCGCGGCGGCGGGGGCGGCGCCGCCACGCCGAGGTCGCGGATGAGCCTCAAAAGGTACGTCCGCTGCAGCCCGAGCGCGCGCGCCGCGTGGGTGCGGTTGCCGCGCGCCTGGTGCAGCGTCGCCTCGATGAGCCGTCGCTTGAAGTCAGAGACGGCGCCGTGATAGCCGGCGAGCGATGGCGGAGGAGCCTGGGTCGATCCGGGTATGAATGTCATGCCCGGCAGAGCGGCAACCCGCATGCCAGCCCGCGAAGCGCCGTCGTTACAAAAGAATCAGGCCCGCCGCACTCCGAAGAATGCCCAGCGGGCCTGGCGTGTTGCCGTGAGGCGTGTGCAGCTAGGACTTGGTGGCCGGCTTGACGCCCGGATGGTCCTTGAAGAACTGCTTGTTCATGTCGATGAACTTCTTCCACTGGTCGGGGGTCTCGTCCTCCGCGAAGATCGCTTTCACCGGGCACACCGGCTCACAGGCTCCGCAGTCGATGCACTCGTCCGGGTGGATGAAGAGCATCGTGTCGCCTTCGTAGATGCAATCCACCGGACACACCTCGACACAGGCCTTGTCCTTCACGTTGATGCACGGCTCCGCGATGATATACGGCATCTAGACCTCCGCTCTCGAGGGAGCTTTCAAAATTTCAGTCACTGGCAGACCACCGGACTTTGTACCCGAATCCGCGCAATGTGTCAAGCAATCCACGCGTTTGGACCGAGGTTCGGACGCCGCCAGCGCACGCTCACTGGGTCTTGAGCCGCGGGTCGAGCGCGTCGCGCAGCGAATCGCCGAAGAGATTGAACGCGAACACGGCCAGGCTGATGGCCAGGCCCGGGAAGATCGCCATCCACGGCGCCGCCTCCGCGAACTGGACAGCGGCGCCGCGGAGCATGAGACCCCACGCCGCCGTCGGCTCCGACACGCCGAGCCCGAGGAACGTCAGCGATGCCTCCGCCAGGATCGCCTGCCCGAGATAGGCCGTGAGCATGATGAGGTACGGCGCCATCACGTTGGGCAGCATGTGACGGAGGATGATGCGCCGGTGGCGGAAGCCCGCGGCGCGCGCGGCGTCGACGTACGGCAGCTCACGGATGGCCAGGGCGCTCGACCGCGCCACCAGCGCGGCCCGCGGGATCATGGGGATGGTGATCGCCATGATCACGTTGGTGATACCGGTGCCGAGGATCGCGACGACCGCGAGGGCCAGGATGATCAACGGGAACGCGAGGAAGATGTCATTGACTCGCTGGATCAGGAGATCGACCCGGCCGCCGAAGTAGGCGCTCGTGACGCCGATCACGGCCCCGATCGTGGCGCCGAAGAACGCGCACGCGAAGCCGACCAGCATCGCCGTCCGCGAGCCGTACACGATGCGCGAGAGCACGTCGCGGCCGAACGCGTCGGTGCCGAGCCAGTGGGCGGCCGACGGCGCCGCCAGCATCGCGCCGTAGTCCGTCGCCAGCGGGTCGTAGGGCGCGATCAGCTCGGCGCCGGCGCCCACCAGGATGTTGATGGCCACGACGGCGGCGCCGATCGCGCCCAGCGGGCGGCGACGGCAGAAGTCCCCGATCTCGGTGAGCCAGCGCCGGCGCGCGGAGACGTCGGGGATATCGCTGGTGGCCGCGCGCTGGATCGCCATGGCTAGCGGAACCGGATCCGCGGGTCGAGCCACGCGTACATCAGGTCGACCGCGAAGTTGACGAAGATGAAGACGAACGCCACCAGCATGACCAGCGCCTGCGTCAGCGTGTAGTCGCGCCGCGCCACCGATTCGACGAAGAGCATTCCCAAGCCGTTCAGGTTGAAGACTTGCTCGGTCACCACCAGCCCGCCCATCAGGAACGCGAACTCGAGCGCCACCACCGTGAGCACCGGCAGCATCGCGTTCTTGAGCGCGTGACGCGACAGGATGAGCTTCTGCCAGAGGCCCTTGGCGCGCGCGGTACGGATGTAGTCCTCGCGCAGCACCTCGAGCATGGCCGAGCGGGTCATGCGCGTCGCCACCGCGGAATAGCGGTAGCCGACGGCGAGAGCCGGCCAGATGAGCTGCAGCATGTTCTGCCAGGGGTCGACCCAGAAGGGCGTGTAGACCATCGGCGGCAGCCACTTGAACACGATGAGCAGCATCAGGATGAACACGATGCCCAGCCAGAACGAGGGCGTGGCGAGGCCGGCAATCGAGAAGATCCGCACGGCGTAGTCCACCCAGGTGTCCTGCTTGAGCGCGGCCACCACGCCGAGCGGAATGGCCAGCACCACGGCGATGAACGTCGCCATCACAGCCAGCTGAAAGCTCAGCGCGGCCCGGAGCTTGATCTCCTCGATGATGGGCGCGCCCGTCCACATCGAGGTGCCGAAGTCGAACCGGATGATGCCGGTCATCCACGTGACGAACTGCTGCCAGAGCGGGCGATCGAGGCCGAGCCGCGCCCGCTCCTTGTCGAGGTTGTCCTTCGACGCGAAGGCGCTGTCGCCCATGAAGCGCAGCTCCACGATGTCCCCGGGCACGACCCGCATCAGGAAGAAGATGAGGACCGCGACGCCCAGCAGCGTCGGGACCATCAGGAGAAGCCGCTTGACGATGTACTTGATCACGCCGGCGCCGCCCCGCTCACTCGGCCAGCCAGATCGCGTCGAGCTGCTGGTTCAGGTAGTGGCTCGGCGTGACGGTCCAGCCCCGCACCTTCGCGTTGTACGGCACGATCCGGTGCCACTGCAGCGTGATGAAGGTGTGCGCCTCCTCGTCGAGCAGCCGGCGCTCGAACTCACGGACGTACCGCTTGCGCTCCTCGGGATCGAGGGTCCGGCTCTGCTTCTGGTAGAGGTCGTCAAGCACCCGGTCGGTGTAACGGCCGTAGTTGCTGTGGCTGATGTCCCGGGACTGGAACTTCGCCAGATCGAGGTCGGGCTCGACCGAGTAGCCGCACTGCGCGTCGCTGGACACCGTGAAGTTACCATTGCGCAGCTCGGTCACGTGCTGCGAGGCCTCGATGGTCTGCATCGTCGCGTTGAGCCCGACCTGGCGCCACTGGTCGATGAGCCAGATGCCGACCGGCTCGTAGGGCATGGGCAGCCCGCGGTTCATGAAGGTGAAGGCGAACCCCTCGGGGACCCCGGCTTCCTTGAGCAGGCGCTTGGCCTCGGCCCGAGATTTCTTGATGTCGCGCCAGTATCCGGCGAGCTTCTCCAGCTCGTTCGGCGGTGTCGCGTACGGCGTGCCCGGCACCTGCACGCCGGCGACTTCCTTGACGACCGCGATCTTCGAAAGGGCCTGCGAGGCCTGATAGCGATCCAGGGCCAGCGTCATCGCGCGCCGGACGCGCTTGTCGTCGAAGGGCTTCTTGTCCTGGTTGATGGCGACCCACGCCGCGCAATCCCAGGGGCTCTCCTGCACCGTGATCTTCTTGCCGAGGGCGCCGACAAGAGTGTCGCGCTCGGCGGGCGCGAACCCCCGGAACTGGATGTGCGCGCGCTCGGCGCGGACGGCCGCCACCTGCGAGGCCGAATCCTTCATGAAGATCGCCCGGTAGCCGTCGAGATAGGGTTTGCCCTTGTCCCAGTAGCCCGGATTCTTCTTGCCGACCCAGTGCGAGCCCTTGACGTGCTCGACGAACAGGAACGGGCCGGTTCCCATCACATTGGTCTCGTACCAGCGGATGTCCTTGGCCAGGATGTCGGCCTTGTAGATCCAGTTGTACGGCGAGGCCAGGGACGTCAGGAACGACGCCTGCGGCCACTTGAGGCGGAACACGATCGTCGCCGCGTCGGGCGCCTCGATCGCTTCGACGTTCGTGTACTGCCCCTTGCGCTGCGACCCGACGTTCGGCGGCGGAAAGACGATCTTGTCGTAGGACGCCTTGACGTCCTTCGAGGTCATCTCGCTGCCGTCGTGAAACCTCACGCCGCGACGGAGCTTGAGCGTGTAGACGCGGCCGTCGGATGAGGCCGTCCACGACTCGGCGAGGTCGGGAACGATCTTGGTCCCCGACCGGTCGTTCGGGTCGCTGCGCAGGAGCGTGTTGTAGTGCGGCGCCAGCGGATGCACCATCCCGAAGGTCCCCTCGCGGTGACCGTCGTAGGACGGCATTTCCGACGGGACGGCGAAGATCAGCTCTCCGCCGTACCGCGGCTTGTCCTGGGCGGCTGCCGGTGTCGCGGCGACCGCGAGCGCCAGCAGTGCCCCCGCCAGACCGAGGCGGCGGCCTACTCGGCCAGCCACACCGCGTCGAGCTGATCGTTCAGATAGTGGCTCGGCGTGATGGTCCAATTTCTCACCTTCGAGTTGTGAGGGATGATCCGGTTCCACTGCAGCGTGTAGAGGTAGTGGGCCTCTTCGTCCAGGAGCCGCTTCTCGAACTCCCGGATATAACGCTTGCGCTCTTCCATGTCGCCCGACCGTCCCTGCTTGATGAACAGCTCGTCGAGAGCCTTGTCGTTGTAGCGGCTGTAGTTGGCGGGGCTCTTGTCCGTGGACTGGAACTTGTAGAGGTCGAGATCGGGCTCGACGATGTAGCCGCACTGGAAGTCCATGGCGACCTCGAAGTTACCCGGCCGCAGGACCTGCCCGTAGTACGCGGCGGCCTCGACCACCTCCTGCTTCACGTTGAGCCCGATCTGGCGCCACTGATCGAGGAGCCAGACGCCGACCGGCTCGTACGGCATCGGGATGCCGCGATTCTTGAAGGTGAACCCGAAGCCGTCGGGGACGCCGGCCTCCTTGAGCAGCTGCTTGGCCTCGGCGCGCGACTTGGCGATGTCGCGGCCGTAGCCGGCCAGCTTCTCGAGCTCGGCGGGCGGC
>DASRIY010000451.1:0-3914 GCA_035649755.1 Candidatus Methylomirabilota bacterium | reverse complement strand
CGCGACAATTTCTACGGTGAGCACCGGGGCCAGGCCGAGCTCCGCGCGATGTTCGAGCGGATGTTCCGCGAGGGCCGGGACTACCGCTGGACCATGGACACGGTGGTCGAGGCGCCCGGCCGGGCGACGGCCGAGTGGACGTTCGGCTACGTCGTGAGCGACGCGGTCCCGCGGAGCACCGGGCGGAAGATCGGCTTCAAGGGTATGAGCCTCTTCGAGCTCGAGCGCGGCAAGATCGCCGCGTACCGCGAATACTTCGACGTGGGGCAGGCGCTCCTGCAGCTCGGCTTCGCGCCGGAGGCGATGGCCAAGGTGCTGCGCCGCAAGCTGGAGGGTCACTAGCATGGCACTCGACCGCGCGAAGCGCGAGGCGCTCATCCAGCAGTTCGCCGACGGGCCCGCCCGGCTCAGGGCGGCGCTCGCCGCCGTCCCGCCGGCCGCGCTCAAGTGGCGTCCGGCGCCGAAGGAATGGTCGGCTCACGAGGTGGTCGTCCATTGCGCCGACTCCGAGACGAACTCGTTCGCCCGCATCCGCTTCCTGGTCGCGGAGACGGCGCCGACGATCCAGGGCTACGACGAGGCCAAGTGGGCGACGACCTTCGGCTACCACGATCTGCCGCTCGAGCCGGCGCTCGCCGTCGTCGACGCCGTGCGCGCGAGCACCACCGCGCTCATCCGCGGCCTGCCCGAGTCGGCGTGGACGCGTAGCGGCCGTCACACGGAGTCGGGGCCCTACAGCGCCGACGATTGGCTACAGATCTATGCTGACCACCTCGAGGGCCACGCCCGCCAGATCGAGAACAACGTGGCCCAGTGGAAGGCGGCGCAGTCTCGCTGAGCGCTCGCCGCGATCAGCCGCGGATTAGCAGCACGAGCGCGGACACCAGGATTATCGCGAAGACGATCTGACGGAAGCGCCGCTGGTCGACGCGCTCGAACAGGAGCGCGCCGGCGGCCGCGCCTGCGATGGCCGGGAGCGCGAAGCCCGCGGCCAGCCCCCACACCTCGCGGGTGAGCAGCCCCGCCCACCAGTAGCCGACGAGAATCGCGGTCTGGTTCACGACGAAGAACGCCTGGAGGTTCGCCTTGATCCCGCGCGTACTCCAGCCCTGTGTCGCCGAGTAGAGCACGACCGGCGGGCCCGGCGTGCCGACCGCGCCGCCCAGCACCCCGGCCGCGACGCCGGCGCCGAGCCCCCAGCCGCGTCCCCGCAGGCGCTCGGGGTAGAGGCCGCGCGACTCGAGGACGAAGGCCACGACCAGCATCAGTCCGATGAGCCGGTTGAGCGCGCTGGCCGGCAGCGCGGCGAGTCCCCACACACCGAGCGGCGTGCCCGCGAGAGTGCCGATCAGAAGGTCGGCGATGGCGCGGGGCTCCACGTCGCGGCGCAGCTGCACGAGCAGGGCCGCCGAGAAGAGCGCGGCGTAGATGGTCAGGATGACGATCGCGTCCGCGGGCGCCATCAGGTACGGCAAGAAGGCGAGGGCGACCAGCGCGATGCCGAAGCCGGCCAGACCCATCACGAAGCTCGCCGCCGTGATGACGGCGGCGGCCGCGACCCAGGCGAGCGTCACGCGGTCGCGGTCAGTCGGGCTGGGACGCCGGCCACCACGGATAGAACGGTGGCAGGTCGGCGCTCGGCCGGAGCGGGAAGCGCGCCTCGCGCTTCTCGAGGAAGGCGGCGATACCCTCGCGCGCGTCGGCCGAACGGCCGGTCCAGAACATGGCCATCGAATCGAGGCGGTGCGCCTCGCGCGGGTGGTCGGCGCCCAGAAGCTTCCACATCATCTGGCGCGCCAGGGTGACCGAGACCGCGGACGTGTTCCCGGCGATCTCGCGCGCCAGCGCGCGCGCGGTCGGCAAGAGCGCGTCGGGCGCGACGACGCGGCTCACGAGCCCGCCAGCCAGGGCCTCCTCGGCGCCGAAGACCCGGCCCGTGTAGACCCACTCGGCGGCCTGGCTGATGCCGACCAGCCGCGGCAGAAACCACGTGCTGCACGCCTCGGGCACGACGCCGCGGCGGGCGAAGACGAAGCCCATGCGCGCCGCGGAGGACGCGATCCGGATGTCCATGGGCAGGGTCAGCGTGATCCCGAACCCGACGGCGGGCCCGTTGATCGCGGCGATGACGGGCTTCTTCATGTCGAAGATCCTGAGCGTGACCTTGCCTCCGCCGTCGCGGTGCTCTTCCGCCGAGCCCTGCCGGCTCTCGTAATCGAACGTGCTGCCGCCCGAGCCCAGATCGGCGCCGGCGCAGAACGCGCGGCCAGCGCCCGTGACGATCACGGCGCGCACGGCGTCGTCGGCATCGGCCAGATCCCACGCCTCGCGAAGCTCGTCGAGCATGGCCGTGTTCACCGCGTTCAGCCGGTCCGGACGGTCGAGCGTCACCGTGCAGACTCCGTCCTCGACCTCGTACCGGATCAGGCGGGAGGGCATCAGTTCGTGACGGTGAGCTCGACCCGGCCCTCGGCGTCGGCGTCGGTGGCCGCGCGGGCGCTGCCGGGGACGAGCCGATCCGTCGGGATGCCCTGCGTCGAGGACAGCGTGGCGCGGACCGCCTCGAGCCGGCGCGCCTGCAGCTCCTGCATGCGGGCGTCGGGCGCGGGCTCGCGGTCCTTGAGCATGGCCAGCTGCTCCTCTTCGGTCTTGGGCGGCGCGACGTCCGGAAATTTTTCCTTGAACGCCACGGCGACGGCGGCGGCGAAGTCGGGAAGGCCGCGCTCCGCCTGAAGGCGCTGGATTCTCAGCGTGACCTCCTGGGCGCGAAGGCTCTCGAGGTCGCGCGGCGCGCCGACCGGCGCCATGGCCAGCTTGATCTGCGGGGCGCCCCGCAGGAAGTCGGCCACCTTGGTCAGGTGCTGCTCCATCGGCGGCGCCACGTCCGCGCTGCCGGGCGCGAAGGTCACCGCGTCGATGTTGAGGTCGTTCACCGTGTCGCCCGAGCCCTTGCCGATCCGCCCGATGGCCCGGAAGGGCGCGCTGACGATGTTGACCACGACGTTCTTCACGGCGGTCCAGATCGCGTCGCTCGGATCCGCCCTGACCTGGCTGACCTCGCCGGAGAGCGGCACGTTCACCTTGATGCCGTTGTCCTGATCGGTCACCAGCGCGACGATCATGCCGAGAGGCAGGCCGACCTTCTTCTTGACCTCGTCGTTCTCGCGCGAGGGCGCGACGGTCAGGTTCTTCACCTCGATGTCGTTGTCCGCGGTGAGCTGGTTCTTCTCGATGCGGAAATGCATCTTGATGCCGAGCTCGCCGGTCTTCATGAACCACGCGGTGACCGGGTCCGCATAGGGGTTCACGCTCGTGAGCTTGAAGTCGCGCAGCTCGCCCCTGAGGTCGGCGTACACCTCGCCGATCGGCGCGATCTCCCCCTTGAGATCGAACGCCGACGAGCCGCCGATGACCGCCTGGGTCGCGACGCGGGCGCGGCGGCCCGGGACCGAGCTCAAGCCTTCGATGACGAGGCCGAGCCGTGAGATCTCCTGGGCGAACGCGGGGTCGACCGTGCGATCGAGGAAGCGCGCGTAGCCGTCGTCGATGGTGATCGTGCCGATGTCGACGGTGATCGGGAGCCCGCTCGGGTTCTGGGGATCGGCCGGCTTGGACGCGGGCTTCGCCTTTGTTTCCTTCGGGGCCGGCTTCTCGGGACGGGTGGGCGCGCGGCCGTCCGGAGTGAACATCTTGCGAAGCGACATCTCGCCGTTCTGCTCGCGCTCGACGCGCATCTCCGGCTTGACCAGCGCGATCTTCGATACGCGGGCGTACTTGGGCCAGGAGAAGTCGATGCCGTCGAAGCGGAGGCGATCGAATTGCGCGGCCGGCGTCTTCTCACCGGGCGCCGTCATCGTGAACTTCTCGATCCAGTTGCTGCCGCGCGAGGTCGCGGCGAGCTTGCCGTCGGTGAT
>DASRIY010000450.1:0-9209 GCA_035649755.1 Candidatus Methylomirabilota bacterium | reverse complement strand
CCTGTACGGTGAGCGCGCAGCCGAGGCGCCAACGAAGCAGATGGGCCCTTATGGGCCCCGTGGTAGGCTTCGCGCTCAGCGAGGAGGACAGGGAGGTGACGTCATCGCGCCGTCGATCCGCAAGCTCGTCTGGATCGCGGGCGTGGTCCTCGTCCTCATCACGGCCGGAGTTTTCGCCGCCGTCACCTATCGCGGGACGCCCATGTCGGTGACGACGCTCACCGAGGGCTGGGAGCGCCGGTTCAAGCTCGAGTGGACGGTCGAGGCTGCGTCCGGCACTACCCGCAAGGTCAGCGGCTACATCACGAGCCAGCAGAGCGGTCACGCCGAGTTCGTGCGGCTGCTGGTGCAGGCGTTCGACGACAAGGGCGCCGTCGTCGAGCGGCGCATCTGGGCGATTCCGGGTGGAGTGGGCGGGGGGCAGCGGGCCTACTTCGAGGTGCCCGATCTACCGTCGGCGCACGAGTACCGCGTGTACGTCTGGGACTACTCGCTCACGCAGAGCTAGTCTCGCCGGCCGACGTGCTCGCGGCGCGAGCCGATCGAGCTCGAAGCGCGTTCCGATCGATCTTCCCGGCCGGCGTCTTCGGCAGCTCGTCGAGCACGTCGACGAGCCGCGGATACTCGTGGCGGCTCAGCCGTGCCTTGACGAACTCCTGGATCTCGCCGGCGAACGCGGCGTCGCGCCGGTCGGAGGCGACGAACGCCTTGGGGACGTGGCCACGCTCCGCGTCGGCTATGCCGACGACGGCCGCGTCGCGTACGTCGGGGTGCTTGCGCAGCACCTCCTCGATCTCCACCGCGCTCATCGTCCATCCGGCCGAGATGATGACGTCGTCGGATCGTCCGCTGTGGTGGAAGTAGCCGTCGGCGTCGATCCAGCCCCGGTCCTTGAGCGGAAACCACTCGCCCTTCCGTCGTACGGAGATCTCCCCCGGCTGTCCCGGCCCGAGCACCGCGCCGTCGTCGCCCACGACGGCAACCTCCCAGCCGGGCGCCGGCTTGCCGAGGGCTCCGGGACGCACCTCGTGGCCCGCGAACCCGGGATAGTTCACGACGACGACGCCGACCTCGGTGCTGCCGTACATCCCGCACGGCCGGAAGCCAAGCGTCCCCTCGAGCCACTCGAACGTGCCCGCGTCCATCGGCTCGCCGGTGAACGACACCTTGCGGAGGGCGCGCGCGGCGCCGGCGTCGAGCCCGGCCTGGCGCAGCATCCGGAAGACCGTCGGCGCCGCCGCGAGGTTGGTGATCTCGAACTCCCTCAGCGCTTCGACCACACGCGCGCCCTGGAACTTACCGGAGTACGAGCCGACCGGAATGCCGAGGGCCAGCGGCGCGATCGTGCCGTGCCAGAGGCCGTGGCCCCACGCGGGCGATGACGGGCAGAAGTACCGGTCGCCCCGCTCGAGCCCGACACCGTAGAGCGCGCCGACCATCAGCGTGACGACCGAGCGATGCGTGTGGCGGATCGCCGCCGGGCGCGCGCGCGTCGTGCCCGAGGTGTACTGAAACACCGCGAGGTCGTTCGCGGCCGTGTCGGGCGTGTAGCGGTCGGATTCGTCGCCGAGGCGCGTCGCCACGTCGTCGACCGACAGCACATCGAGCCCGGGGAAGATCGAGCGCCAGCGCGGCGCGTCCCGCTCGACCAGAAGAAGCTTCGGCCGGCAGTCCTCGACGCGCGCGGCCACGCCGTCGGGGCCGAAGAGCGTGAAGAGCGGCACCGCGATGGCGCCGCGCTTGACCGCGCCGAAGACCGCGCCGTAGAACGGGAGCGACGGGTCGAGCATGACCGCGACCCGATCGCCGCGCTCCACGCCCCGCCGCGCGACGAGGTGCGCGAAGCGCGACGACCACGCGGCCAGGTCCTGGAAGCTGTGCGTCTGGGAGCGGCCGTCGTCGAACTTGATGCGCAGCGCCGTGCCGTGCCCGGCGTGGCGATCGACGCACTCGTGGGCCAGGTTCAGCCGGTCGCGATCGCCGTCGAACAGCTCCCAGAGCGCGTCCCAGCGGAAGGCGCGCAGCACGTCGGGATAGCGGCGGACGTCGAGCAGGCCCGGCATCTCAAGAGCCGGCGCGCCGCTCCGGCAAAACTACCGTCGCCGATCCCGACGCGGTCGTCTCGCCGCGCTGGTTCTCCGCGCGCAGCGTGAGGTGCACGACGCCCTCGGGGTCCTTGCCGGACACGGTGCCCCGGCACCACGTCGTGTCGCCGATCAGGTTGTGCCGCAGCACGCGGACGTTGAGCCGGCGCAGGAATCCGGCGTCGCCCATCCAGTTGGTGACCAGGTGCCCGAGCCAGGCGACGCGCTCGGGTCCGTAGTCGTAGGCCCCGGGAACTCCGACGGCCTTCGCCATGGCCTCGTCCCAGTGCACGCGCTCCGGCGGCTCGGGCACGCCGGACGGATTCGGGATGCCGAGGGCCGGATGGCGCTCGAACATGTCGAAGGCGAGGCCGTGAGCGCGCACGTAGAGGCTCCCCCACCCCTGCACGAACGCGATGACGGACGTGACCGTGAGCGGCCCCTTGACGAGCTCGGTCACGGCGTCGCCGACCGCCACGTCGCTCCAGTAGCGCGGCTCGCGCCCACGCGCCGCTTCCCGGCCGTAGGCCGAGGCGATCTCGTCGATCTCGCGCTCGGTGTAGCGCGGCGTCTCGGCCGCGTGATACTTGCCGCGCTCGCGGGCCGTGTCGCGCTCGGTGCGGAAGCACCAGGAGTCGGCCTCGCACACGACGTCGTTGCTCTGGTTCCGAAAGGTCGTCCGGTAGGTCTGCTGGATCGCGCGGCGCGCGAAGCGAGACGGCTTCTCCACCAGATCAAGGAGCACGCTCTCCCCCGTGATGGCGTCGCCGATCCGGATCGGCTGCTGCCATCGGAAGTCGGTGCCGCCGTACATCGCGTGGATGCCGGGGAGCCCGCCCACGTAGCCCGAGACGATGCGGTCCATCGCGAACAGGATCGTCGGCGGCGCCACGCCGGCGTCGAGCCAGAACGGATTGCGGTCCCCGATGCCCGCGGCCCAGTGGCGCACGGCGTCACGCGTGGCGGTCTCGATGTACGGCTCCGGACGGCGCACGGGCTGGCCGATGCGCCGGCGGAGCGCGGCCAGCGCGTCGTCCGTGATCACGGGAAAGCTTGTCTTCCTGCTCATCGGATCGGGACCGGTCGGCGTTCTACCAGAACTCCCGCGTCGCGCGGCGCGCGCCCTCGGCCATGCTAGCGAGCTTCGCCCAGGCGATGTCGGGGTCGACGGCCGCCTGGCCGACCCACGTGCCGAAGCCGCAATCGGTCCCGGCCACGACGTTCTCGCGGCCGACCAGCCGCGCGTAGCGGCCGATGCGCTCGGCGACCAGGTCCGGGTGCTCGATGAAGTTGGTCGTGGAGTCGAGGACGCCCGGGATGAGGATCTTGCCCGCGGGGAGCTTCACGCGCTCGAACAGCCGCCACTCGTGCGCGTGCCGTGGATTGGCGGCCTCGAACGAGATGCACGCCGGGCGCGCAGTGAAGACGACGTCGATGATGTCGGCGAAGGCGACGTCGTGGTGGTGCGGCCCTTCGTAGTTGCCCCAGCACACGTGCAGGCGCGACCGCTCCGGCGGCACGTTGGCGAGCGCATGATTCAGCGCCTCGATGTGCACGCGCGCCATCCGGCGAAACTCGTCGAGGCTCAGGTCGGCAAACTGGATGTGCCGGCCCATCCCGAGGTCGGGACAGTCGACCTGCAGGTCGAAGCCCGCCCGCGCCACCGCCTCGTACTCTGGCCGCATCGCCTCGGCGATCGCGAACAGGTACGCCTCGTGACTCGGGTAGTGATCGTTCCGGAAGAACAGCGAGATGACGCCGGGGGACGCGGCCGACATGAACGCGTGCTCGGCCTTCGCCGCGCCGCACGCCACGCGCAGATTATCGACGTCGGTCTCGGCAGCGCGCGGGTCGCGCACACTGATGGGCGCATCGCACGCGGGCGTCCGGCGCCGCGAGCGCCCGGGATCGCCGAAGACGCGCTTGGCCATCTCGGGGAAGTCGACCAGGTCCCGGTACTGCAGCGGATGGCTCGCGCCGCCGAAGCCGTTCAGGCGATCCTTCACGTAGGTCGCGTAGCTCGGCTTGCTCATCTCGCCGTCGTTCACGATCGAGACGCCGGCGTCCACCTGCTTCTTGACCACCTCGGCGACGGCGGCGCGGATGCGCGCGCCCAGGGCGGCCCCATCGACCGGCACGCCTTCTTCCTTTGCGAACATCATGCGGATCAGGTCAGCCGGACGCGGAAGACTCCCGGTGTGCGTGGTGAGAAACCGCTCGGTGCTCCGCGGCGCCATGGCGCCGCGATGCTAACACACCCCTCCGAGGCCGGCCGGGACTGTCATGCCCGCTTCGCCGACCAGCACCGTGAAGCCGCCGACCCTGACGGCAACCGTCCGGCCACCGCGCCGCTCTGCCGACGCTCCAGTTGGCTCGGGCGGCCCATACAGACGCCCTACCAGGCGGAGCGGAACGCGCGCTTCACCTCGGCGATCCGCTTCTCGTCCCGCTTGTAGAAGGTCCACTGCTTGATGCGCCGAGCGCGCACCAGACCGGCGTGGGCCAGAATCTTCAGGTGCTCGCTGGCGGTCGGCTGGCTCACGCCGAGCTTCTGGGCGATGAACACGCCGCACACGCCGTCACGCACGAGATCGCCGTCGACCTGGGGCGGAAAGTGGGCCCGTGGCGTCTTGAGCCAGCCGAGGATCTGCAGGCGACGCTCGTTGGCCAGGGCCTTGGCGACGTCGACAGAAAGCATATTCGCCACTTTGCCAATCGACTAAGTCCATGTCAAGATGCATGCGCGAACGATTTCGCTGACTCGGGAGAGGAGGCGCGCCGTGTTGATCGATCGCAAGCGCATCGAGGAGGTCGCCGCGGTCATCGCGCCCTACGTGCGGGTCACACCCGTCCTCACGCTCAGCGGCGCCGATTTCGGCCTGGCGCCCTTTTCGCTCACGCTCAAGCTCGAGCTCCTGCAGCACTCCGGCTCGTTCAAGTCGCGGGGCGCGTTCGCCAACCTCCTCCTGCGTCCGCTGCCCGCGGTCGGTGTCGCCGCCGCCTCCGGCGGTAACCACGGCGTCGCGGTCGCGTACGCGGCGATGCGTTTGGGCGTGAAGGCGAAGATCTTCGTGCCGACCGTGGCGTCGCCGGACAAGGTGCAGCGCATTCGCGCGTACGGCGCCGACCTCGCGATCGTGGGCGATCGTTACGCGGACGCGCTCGCGGCCAGCCAGGCTTGGATCGCCGAGACGGGCGCGCTCGCCGTGCACGCGTTCGATCAGGTCGAGACGCTGCTCGGCCAGGGAACGCTCGGCATGGAGCTCGCCAGCCAGGCGCCCGCGCTCGACACCGTGCTGGTGGCGGTGGGCGGCGGCGGGCTCATCGGCGGCCTGGCCGGCTGGTACGCGGGACACACCCGGGTCATCGGCGTCGAGCCCGAGCTGGCGCCCACGCTCACGGAAGCGCTCAAGGCGGGTCGTCCGGTCGACGCGCCGGCCGGCGGCATCGCGGCCGACTCGCTCGCGCCGCGGCGGGTCGGCGAGCTCATGTTCCCCATCGCGCGGGCCCACGTCGAGCGGGTGACCCTCGTGAGCGACGCGGCGATCCGCCGGGCACAGGACGCCCTGTGGCAGACCGCGCGGATCGCGGCCGAGCCCGGCGGCGCGGCCGCGCTCGCCGCGCTTCTGAGCGGCGTTTACGTGCCGGCGCCCGGTGAGAGGGTCGGCGTCGTCGTCTGCGGAGGCAACACGACCGCGGTCAATTTCGGCGACCCCTGAACGGCTGGCGCGCCGAGACGCGGGCTAGTCGCCGGCGCTACTGAATGATGAAGTGGGCGTCGGTCGTCCGGCCGCTGCGACCGTTGATTGGCAGGATGTCCTGGGGACACGCCGAGAGGGCGACCACCAGATCCATCTCGGCCTTGAACACCACGTAGCTGCCTGGGCTCGACACCGGCTCGCCCCACTCGAGCCGCCCGTCAGCCGTCCACGGAATGTTCATGAAGAGGTTCAGCGACGGCGGCGTGGCCCGGATCACCACGCTGAGGTTCGCGAGCGCCGCGTGCAAGTTGTCTCGGCAGTTGTCGTGATAGCCCTCGACGCCGAGGAGACCGTAACGCCACCGGTCGCAGGGCGCCATGAGCGTGTCGTGCGCGCAGCCCGAGGTGTCCTCGATCAGGGTCATGATCGGTTTGCGCTGGGTCGTGACGAACGTGTCGCCGACGGCGGGCGTCAGCTTCATGAACGCGGCGCGGCTCGCCTCCATCGACATCCACTCCGTCAGGTCGAGCGCGTTGAACGCCCACGCATCGACCACCTGGGTGCCGGAGGTATTGATGACCTTGATCCGCTGGCCCGCGCTCACGCGCGCCGCTTTCCCCGAGCGAGCCGGAATCGTGACGAGGTCGGCCATCAGCGGCTCCCCGCCTTCTCGCGATAGTAGGAGTTGATCCCAGTGTCCGGCGGGGGTGCGCTCACCATCGTCAGCATGGTGGCGAGCTCGCTCCGGTGATGCGCCGCATGGGTCGGGACGTGGAGGAGCAGCATGCCGAGCGGCCGGCTGAAGATCTTGCCCTCCGGGGTCGTGCCGTCCACGGGCTTCCACAGATCGATCTCGACCAGGTCGGCGAGATAGCCGCGCTGCTCCGCCTCGAGCGCGTCCCAGCGGCGCCGCAGATCGTCGAGCGTGCGGATGTCGAGCCCGTAGCTGGCGTCGCCGCGGACGACCGCCGGGGGCCGGCCGCGCCACGTCTCGAGCCAGAACCAGTCGGCGCCGTACATGTGCACGAGCATCGCCCGCGGCGTCGGCTCGCTGAACTGCTTGCCGACCTCGCGCGCGGCCGCCGGCTCACCCAGCGCGGCCACGACATCGAAGAGCCGGCGGTTGGCCCAGTGGTGATACGCCCAGTACTCCCGGATCAACTCGACCGACATGATGCTTCCTAGTATCCTACGCGCGCGCCGAATCCAGCGAGTCTCGACTGCGCGCCAATGAACTAGGGAGGACGCCAGCATGACGACCCAGCGGCCGGGCGGTCTTTCGGTGATCGAGCAGTTGGCCGGCTACGTGGCGACCGAGGCATTCGACAAGCTGCCGGAGGCCGTCGTCGCCGCGGCGCGGCGGGCGATCCTCGACACGCTGGGGGTGACGCTGGCCGGCGCGGTGGAGCCGACCGCCGCGCGCGTCCGGGAGCTGATCGCGCACCGCCGCGCGGGCGACGAGGCCACGGTGATCGGGACGCCGCTGCGCGCGTCGGTCGAGGACGCCGCGCTCGCCAACGGCACGGCCTCGCACGCCCTGGACTACGACGACCTGAATCAGTCGCTGTCCGGGCATCCGTCGGTGCCGATCCTCGCGGCCGCGCTGCCCTTGGCGGAGCGGCGGCGCGCCTCGGGCGCGGCGCTCGTCACCGCGTTCGTCGCCGGCGTCGAGATCGAGGCCAAGCTCGGGCGCGCGCTGAACCCCGCCCTCTACGAGATCGGCTGGCACGCGACGGGCGTGCTCGGCATCTTCGGAGCCGCCGCCGCGGCCGCCAAGCTGCTCGGCCTCTCGACCGAGCGGACCGCTCACGCGCTGGCCATCGCCGCCTCGATGGCGAGTGGCATCAAGGCGAACTTCGGCACCGACTGCAAGCCGCTGCACGTCGGCCACGCCGCGCGCTGCGGGATCGAGGCGGCCCTGCTCGCCGAGGCCGGCTTCACCGGCAATCCGCGGGCCCTCGAGCACGGCGACGGCTTCGGATCGACCCACGTCGCGGGCAATCGCCCCGCCTGGGACCTGACCACTGCCGGGCTCGGCTCGCCGCACGACCTCGTCGATCCGGGCATCGGCGTCAAGCGGTTCCCCGCCTGCGCCAGCACGCACCAGGCGCTCGACGCGACGCTCGCGCTGGCGGAGGAGCACGCGATCGATCCGGCCGCGGTCGTCTCCGTCGAGTGCGGCGTCAACTACATGGCGCCCCACCAGCTCATCTACGACCAGGCCGAGACCGGACTGCAGGGCAAGTTCTCGATGCCGTACTGCGTCTCGGTCGCGCTGCTCGATCGCACGGTCGGGCTCGCCCAGTTCGCCGAGGAGCGCGTGGGGCGCACCGACGTGAAGGCGCTCATGCCGAAGGTGCGGATGTTCGTGCATCCTGATCAGACCACCCGCGCGAGCCTACCCACGCGGTTCACCGAGGTGGCGATCAAGCTGGCGGATGGCCGGCGGCTGGTGAAGAACGTGCGCCTGGCGAAGGGACAGCCCCAGAATCCGCTGACCGACGCCGAGCTGACGACCAAGTTTCACGATTGCGCCGCGCGCGCCATGACCCGCGAGCGGGCGGAGTCGGTCCTGGCCGCGGTGCGCACTCTCGAGACCGCGCCGGACGTGAGCGCCTTCGCGCGGCTCCTCGCCGGCAGCGCCCGCTGACGCGGGCGCCCGGATCTCAGCGCCGGAGCGTCAGACCTTCCAGGTCGAGCTCCGGCATCCGCCCGGTCATCAGGTCGCTGACGATCCGCGCGGTACCGCAGGCCATCGTCCAGCCCATGTGCCCGTGCCCGCAGTTGAGGAACAGATTGCGATGGCGGCCGAGCCCGAGGATGGGCGGCCCGTCCGGCGTCATCGGTCTGAGGCACGCGCGGTACTCGCCGCGCTCGTAGTCGGCGGCGTCGGGGAAGAGATCGCGTGCGAGCCGGAGGATGTTGTTGAAGTCTCGCGGCGTCCAGCCCCAGTCATAGCCGGCGAACTCCGCCGTCGAGGTGAGTCGGAGCCGGTCGCCGAGCCGCGACCAGCCGACGAGCCACTTCTCGTCGACGCCCGGGACCGTCGGCGCGAGCCCGCCCGCCTTCAGCGGAAAGGTCGAGGAATAGCCCTTCGCCGGATAGATGGGCAAGCCGACGCCCGCCGTCTGCGCGACGCGCGCCGCGCCGACGCCGAGGGCCAGCACGTAGCTGTCCGCGGTCATCACGCCCTCGCTGGTGACGACGCCGTCGATCCGGTCGCCGTCGGCGCGCAGGGCGCCGACGCGCACGCCGAGCCGGACAACGACGCCGAGCTTCTCCCTGCACACGCGCGCCAGATTCTCGACGAACAGTCGCGAGTCACCGCTCGAGTCGCCGACGTCGCGAATGGCGCCGGCGATCTTCCCCTGGACCGGCTCGAAGACCGGATCGAGCCGGGCGACCGCGCGCGCGTCGAGAATCT
>DASRIY010000449.1:0-7520 GCA_035649755.1 Candidatus Methylomirabilota bacterium | reverse complement strand
CTAACGTCGTAGGAGGAAACGCGAATGCCGGTGCTCGTACGGATTCCCACGCCGCTCCGCTCGCTCACGAAGGGCAACGCCGAGATCCAGGCCAAGGGCGACACGATCGACAGCCTCGTCTCCGATCTCGACCGCCAGTATCCGGGCCTGAAGGACCGCCTGCTCGACGAGTCGGGCGAGCTCAGGCGCTTCATCAACATCTACGTGAATCAGGAGGACATCCGGTTCCTGCAGGCCAAGAAGACGGGCCTGAAGGACGGCGACGAGGTGTCCATCGTTCCGGCGATCGCCGGAGGGTAGGCTCCGGCGGTGTTCTCGATGGCCCGCCTGCGCGTGCGCCTCACGTTCCCGCCGGCCCTGATCCAGGAGCCGATCGTCTATCGGCTCGTGAAGGATTTCGACATCGTCATCAACATCCGCCGTGCCGATGTGAAGGCCGACCACGGCTGGATCGCCCTCGAGCTCGAGGGCGACGAAGGGGCGCTCGAGCGCGGCGTGAAGTGGCTCAAGGATCGCGGAGTGCAGGTCGATCCGATCGAGCGCGACGTGATTGTCCCGTAGTGGAGATCTCCCGCCGCGTCCAGTCCTTCACCGAGTCGGTCATCCGCGAGATGACCCGCGTCGTCGACCAGGTCGGCGGTGTGAATCTGGCCCAGGGCATGCCGAACTTCCCGCCGCCTCGGGAGCTGATCGCGGCGGCCCACCGGGCGATCGACGGCGACTTCCACCAGTATGCGGTCACCTGGGGCGCGCCGAGCCTGCGCCAGGCGATCGCCGGAAAGTATCGCGCCTTCTACGGCATGGACGTCGATGCCGACCGCCACGTGACGGTCTGCTGCGGATCGACCGAGACCATGCTGTCGACGCTCCTGGCCGTGCTCAACCCCGGCGACGAGGTCATCATCTTCGAGCCGTTCTACGAGAACTACGGGCCGGGCTGCATCATCTCGGGCGCGGTGCCCGTGTTCGTGCCGCTCGAGCCTCCCGAGTACTCCTTCGACCCGGACCGCCTTCGTCGCGCGGTGACGCCGCGCACCCGGGCGATCGTCTTCAACAGCCCCAATAACCCGACGGGCAAGGTCTTCTCGCGCGAAGAGCTCCAGACGATCGCCGATCTCTGCCTGGAGCACGATCTCCTGGCGATCACCGACGAGATCTACGAGCACATCGTCTACGACGGGCTCGGTCACACGCCCATCGCCACGCTGCCTGGCATGGCCGAGCGGACGGTCACGATCTCCGGCATCTCGAAGTCGTACTCGGTCACCGGCTGGCGAGTCGGCTACGCGGTGGCGCCCCCGGAGCTGGCGATCGGCATCCGGCGGGCTCACGACTTCATCACGGTGGGGGCGCCGCATCCGCTCCAGGAGGCCGCGGTGACGGCCTTCGGGCTGCCCGAGTCCTACTACGTCGAGCTGCGCGAGTCGTACCAGGCGCGCCGCGACCTTCTCTGGGGCTACCTGGAGAAGGCCGGGTTCGTCGCGTGGAAGCCGCGCGGCGCGTATTACATCCTGACCGACGTGGCCCACTTCCTGAAGCGCGAGAACCTCCCGGACGACACGGCGTTCGCGATGTGGCTCATCGAGCGCGTCGGGGTCGCGACGGTCCCGGGCTCGTCGTTCTACGCGCATCCAGAGCTCGGCCGGACCAAGATCCGATTCTGCTTCCCGAAGACCGACGACATGCTCCGGGATGCGGGAGAGCGTCTCCTCAAGCTTCGCCCGTGACGGCGCGCGACGCGGCGCGCGCCATCTTCGACGCAGCGCTCGCCGCCGGCGACGTGACCCCGCTGGTCCGCCGTCACCTCGCACTCGAGTCCCGCCACCGGCGCGTTCTCGTCGTCGGCTGCGGCAAGGCGAGCGCCGCCATGGTGGCCGCCGCCGAGGAGGCGCTGGGGGACCGAATCGCGGGCGGCTTCGTCGTCGTGAAGGACGGCTGCGCGGTGCCCGTTCGCCGGGTGGAGATCGCCGACGCCGGCCACCCCGTGCCCGACGCGCGCGGGCTTGCCGCGTCCGCGCGCCTGCTCGAGCTGGCGCAGGGCGCCGGGGAAGAGGACCTCGTCCTGTTCCTCGTCTCGGGCGGGGGCTCGGCCCTGACGCCGGCGCCCGCGCCGCCCATCACGCTCGCGGAGAAGCAGGAGCTCACGCGCCTGCTGCTGGCTTCGGGCGCGACCATCGGCGAGCTGAACGCCGTCCGCAAGCACCTCTCGCGCTTCAAGGGCGGCCAGCTCGCGCGCGCCGCGTCGCCGGCGAGCGTCCTGACGCTCGCGCTCTCCGACGTCATCGGCGATCCGCTCGATGTCATCGCCTCGGGGCCGACGGCGCCCGACCCGACGACATTCGCCGACGCCCGCGAGGTGCTGGCGCGGCGCGGGCTCGCCGGGCGCGTGCCGGCTTCCATCGCGGCGCGCCTGGACGCCGGTCTGCGCGGCGAGATCGAGGAGACGCCAAAGCCCGGGGATCGCCTGTTCGATCGCGTCACCAACGTGGTGATCGGCAACAACACGCTGATCGCCGACGCGGCCGTCGCCGCCGCGAGCCGTCTCGGCTACCGGCCGCACCTCTTGACCCGCGAGCTGCAGGGCGAGGCGCGCGAGGTGGCGCGGGAGCTGGTGGCGCGGGCGCGCCGGCTCGAGCCGCCGGCCTGTCTCATCGCGGCCGGCGAGACCACGGTGACGGTGAGGGGAAAGGGGCGAGGCGGGCGGTGCCAGGAGTTCGCGCTCGCCGCGGCGCTCGAGATCACGCCGGCCGACCGCATGACGGCGCTTGCCGCCGGCACCGACGGCAGCGACGGCCCGACCGACGCCGCCGGGGCGATCGTCGACGCCGACAGCGTGACTCGCGGCACGCGCGCGGGCGGCGACGCGCGCCGGGCCATGGAGGAGAACGACGCCTATCGGTTCCTCACCGCGAGCGGCGACCTCATCGTCTCGGGTGCCACCCGGACGAACCTGCTCGACCTCTACCTCGTGCTGCGCGCGTAGATGATCAGCGAGCCCGGCCTCTTCAGGGACCTGGCCTACGTCTTCCTGGCGGCCGTCGTGGGCGGCGCGCTGGCCCGGTACGCCCGCCAGCCCCTGATCCTCGGCTACGTCCTCGGCGGCCTCCTGATCAGCCCGCTGACGCCGGGCCCGTCGGTCGCCGACGTACACACGTTCGAGCGCTTCGCCGAGATCGGGGTCATCCTGCTGATGTTCTCGCTCGGGATCGAATTCTCCTTGAAAGATCTGGCGGGCGTGAAGTGGATCGCGATCCTGGGCGGTCCGCTCGGCATCCTCATGATCATCGGGCTGGCGATGGCCGTCGGCGCCCAGGCCGGCTGGAGCCCGACCCGCAGCGCGGTCGTCGGCATGGTCGTCTCGGTCGCCAGCACGATGGTCCTGGCGCGCCTGCTGCTGGACCGCGGCGAGATCCACTCGCGGCACGGCCGCATCCTGATCGGGATCTCGCTGGTCGAGGACCTGATCGTGGTGGTGCTGATCGTCCTCATTCCCGCCCTCGGCGCGCTTCAAGATCGCATCGTCGCGATCGCCCGGGCGCTCGTGACGGCGGCGGTGATCCTGATCCCGTTCTTCTATCTCACCCGGCGCATCCTGCCTCCGCTCCTGGCGCGTGTGGCGCGCACCCGCAGCGACGAGCTCTTCCTGCTGGTGGCGCTCGCGATCGGCCTCGGCGCGGCCGCGCTGACGCAGGCGGCCGGCCTGTCGCTGGCGCTCGGGGCGTTCCTGGCGGGGCTCCTGATCAACGAGTCCGACTACGCGCACGAGATGCTCGCGCGGCTTCTTTCCCTGCGCGACGCGTTCGTGGCGCTCTTCTTCGTGACGGTCGGCGTCCTCATCGATCCGCGCGTGATCTCGACGAACCTCGGGTTGCTCATGGTGCTGGTCGGGATCATCGTCATCGGCAACTGGGCGATCTGGACGATCGTCGCGCTGATCTTCCGCCAGCCGCTCTCGACGGCCCTGCTGGTCGGCGTGGGCCTCACGCAGATCGGCGAGTTCTCGTTCGTCCTCGTCCAGGTGGCGCGCCAGGCCGGCCACGTGGGCCTGGACGTCTACAACGCGACGCTCGCCGCCTCGCTGGTGACGATTCTGCTCAACGCCGTGCTCGTCCGCGTCGTGCCTGGCTGGATCGGGCCCGGGCGCCTCGATGAATCCACGCTGACCTGGGGTCTGCGCTCGGCGGGGGCGCTGGAGGGCCACGTCGTTCTTTGCGGATTCGGCCGCGTCGGCAGCGCCATCGGCGAGGCGCTGGAGACCTTCGGCATTCCCTACGTCGCCATCGAGACCGACCCCGACATCGTCAAGAGCCTGCGCGCGCGCAACGTGCCCGCGGTGTTCGGTGACTCCGCACAGCGGGTCATCCTGGCGGCTGCCCAGACCGACCGCGCGGCGCTGGTGATCCTGGCGATTCCCGAGAGCGACCGCGCGCGCCTGGCCGTGGGCCGCATTCGCGCGCTGAATCCAGACGCCCCGATCCTGGCGCGCGTCCTCGACTCCGAGTGGCGTGCCCGGCTCATGGAAGCCGGCGCCGCCGAGGTGATCCAGCCCGAGGAGGAGGCGGCATCGACCCTCATCCGTCACGCGCTCGAGCGGCTCGCGCTGCCCCGCGACCGGGTGCTCGCCTATCTCAGTCGCTTTCGCACCGCGATGGAGCATGCCGAAGCGGCCGCGGCCGACGCCGGGACCGGGCTTCCGCTGATCCGCGAGGTCCGTCTGAAGGGCGGCAGTCCGGTCGGCCGGCCGCTGGGCGAGACGCGAATGCGCGAGCGCTTCGGCGTCATGCTGGTCCGCGTCACGCGCCACAACGGCGAGGTCGTGCTCCAGCCGACCGCCGAGACGGTGCTGCGAGCCGGCGACCGGTTGCGTCTGTTCGGCCTGCCCCGGCAGATCGATGCCATGCTCGCCGCGACCGATCTGCTCATCGAATGAGCGAAGTGGTCTAAAGGGCCGAAAAGGCGTCCGGCGCTCCGGCTCACCAACACGGTTATCCACGTGTCGGTCACAAGCGCGGTGGGTAAAACATTGCACAGGGTGCAGGCAGAACGGCCGGGATGGCCGTGATATTCTTTTGCCGCCATGTCGCGCGTAAATCTCGTCGGACTCTTGCCCTCCGAGCTCGAGGATCTCGCCGTCGAGCTCGGCGCCTCGCGCTACCGCGGCCGGCAGCTGGCGACGTGGATCTATCGCAAGTCCGTCTGCGACCTCGAGGCGATGACCGACCTGCCGAAGGACTTCCGCGCGGCGCTCGCCGAACGCGCGGTCGTGGAGGTGCCCGAGCCCGAGCGGCTGACCCCGTCGCAGGACGGCAGCCAGAAGCTCGTCTTCGCGCTTGCCGGCGGCAGCCGGATCAGCTCGGTGCTGATGCCCGACGACGACCGGATCACGCTGTGCGTGTCGACGCAGGCGGGCTGCGGCTTCGCGTGCGCGTTCTGCCTGACCGGTGTGATGGGGCTCGAGCGTAACCTGACCGCGGCGGAGATCGTGGGGCAGGTGCTGGCCGCGAACCGTCTGCTCGACCCGGACGGCCGGCGCGCCACCCACATCGTGTTCATGGGAATGGGCGAGCCGCTCGCGAACTTCGCGGCGCTGGTCAAGTCGCTCCGCATCCTCACCGACGCCAAGCTCGGTGTCGGCTACTCGCCGCGCCGGCTCACCGTGTCCACGGTGGGCCTGGTGCCGGGCATCGAGAAGCTCGGGCGCGAGGATCTCAAGGTGAACCTGGCTATCTCGCTGCACGCGACGACCGACGACGTGCGATCACGGCTCATGCCGGTGAACCGGTCGTTCGACCTCGCCGCGCTGATGGCGGCGGTGGGCCGCTACCCGCTGGCCTCCCGGCAGCGCGTGTTCTTCGAGTATGTCATGCTCGAGGACGTCAACGACACGACCGACGACGCGCGCCGTCTGGCCAAGCTGCTCCGCGGCCTGAAGGCCAAGGTGAACCTGATCCCGTTCAACGACTGGGAGGGCGCCCGTTTCCGCCGCCCGCCGCTCGCGCGAATCCTGAGCTTCCAGTCGATCCTGCTCGACGCCGGGATCACGACGACGGTCCGGTGGAGCAAGGGCGAGGACATCGGCGCCGCGTGCGGTCAGCTCCGCGAGTCGCCGGCGCTGGCGAGCGTGGGCGAGAGCGGCTGAGTTGACGGCGGCGCGCACCGTCTCGTTCGCCACCCTGGGGTGCCGGCTCAACCAGGTCGACACCCGCGTGCTGCAGACCATGCTCGAGGCCCGCGGCTTCAAGACCGTCGACTTCGACGAGCCGGCCGACGTGGTCGTCGTCAACACCTGTACCGTGACGGCGCGCGCCGAGTTCTCCGACCGGCAGATGATCCGTCGCGCAGCGCGGGTGAGCCCGGACGCGACCCTGGTGGTGACGGGCTGCTGGGCCCAGACGAGCCCGAACGAGGTCGCCGCCCTGTCCGGGGTCGACCTGGTCGTCGGCAACGCCGACAAGGATCGTCTTCCTGACCTGCTCGAGGGCGCGGGCGCGGCCCGGACGCACGTCTCCGATATCAAGCGGGCGAGGATCAGCGAAACGGCGCCCGTCGCCCGGTGGCACGGCCGTTCGCGCGCGTTTCTCAAGGTCCAGGACGGCTGCCAGCACCGGTGCGCGTTCTGTGTGGTCCCGCTGGCGCGAGGGTCCAGCCGGAGCCTCGACCCGAAGGTCGTCCTCGATCAGGCGCGGCTTCTCGTCGAGTCCGGACACCTCGAGATCGTGCTGACCGGCGTCGATCTCGGCCACTATGGCGCCGACCTCGTTCCCCGCACGACCCTCGCGGCCCTGCTGCGCTCGCTCGTCGAGATTCCCGGTCTCCGCTGGGTGCGCCTATCCTCGCTGCTCCCGGCGTACTTCACGCCGGAGCTGATCGAGATCGTCACGGGCTCGCCGGTCGTCGCCCCGCACTTCCATATTCCGCTGCAGAGCGGCAGCGCGCGCGTGCTCCGGCTCATGCGGCGCCCGTACGACGCCCGCATGTACCGCGCGCTGATCGAGCGCCTGGTCGCGGCGCGGCCTGGGCTCGGGCTGGGCGCCGACGTGATCGCGGGCTTCCCGGGCGAGTCGGAGTCGGACTTCGCCGAGACCATGGCGTGCGTGGAGGCGTTGCCGTTCTCGTACTTGCATGTGTTCCCGTACTCGCCGCGGAAGGGTACGGAAGCCGTCGGGCTCGGCGGAGAGCTCGATCAGCGCACGATCGCGCGCCGCAGCCGCGCGCTGCGCGAGCTGGGGCGCGCGAAGAGCGACGCGTTTCGCCTGCGCCTCGTCGGCACCGCCCCGGACGTGCTCGTCCTGGAGACTCGCGAGCGGGCGACCGGCGCGCTCGTGGGCCTCACCGGCAACTACGTCGAGGTCGCCTTCGACGGCCCGGACGGCCTCATGCGAACGCTCGCGCGCGTCCGGGTGACCGGCGCCGACGCCGCGCGTACGGTGGGCGAGCTCGCGTGAAATCGAAGAACGATCCCGCCATCGGCATCATCGGCGGCAGCGGGCTCTACGAGCTCGAGGGGCTGACCGACGTCA
>DASRIY010000448.1:0-3751 GCA_035649755.1 Candidatus Methylomirabilota bacterium | reverse complement strand
CGCGTCCGCGCGAGCACGTCGGCGGGCGCGTCGGCCCGCGACACGTCCTCGAGCGTCGCCTCGAACGCCGCGCTCGGCGGCAGCGCGATGCGCTCGCGATAGGTCGCCGTGCCGTGGATCGACTGTGCCATCGCCGGCCCGGCCATCGCGGCCGAGAGGGCCATGGCGGCGATCAGGCGGGCTCCGATCTTAGGTGGACCTAATCCCAAATTCCTGGTAGACATGTTTCTGGGACGTCTGGTATCCTCACGAGGCTCAGAAAGGAGCCCTCGATGCGCGTGCTGGGACTGATCGTGCTCATTGCCGCCCTCGGTCCGCTCGGGACCGCCGGCGCGTCCGAAGTCGTCGTGTATACCGCCCGTCACTACGGCCAGGAACCCGCGATCGAAGCCTTCACGAAGAAGACCGGGATCCAGGTGAAGCTCCTGGCCGGCAGCACCGGCGAGCTGTTCGAGCGGCTGAAGGCCGAAGGCGACAAGACGCCGGCGGACATCTTGCTGACGGTCGACGCCGGCAACCTGTGGAACGCGGCGCGGGCCGGTCTCCTGTCGAAGATCGATTCGCCCGAGCTCGCGTCGAATGTTCCCGCCTCCCTCCGCGATCCGGACAATCGCTGGTTCGGCCTCACCGTGCGCGCGCGCACTATCATGTACAACCCCACCAAGGTCAAGCCGGCCGAGCTCTCGACGTACGAGGCACTCGGCGATCCGAAGTGGAAGGGCCGGCTCTGCCTGCGCACCTCGGGCTACATCTACAACCAGTCTCTCCTCGCCACCATGATCAAGCGCCACGGCGAAGCGAAGACCGAAGAGATCGCGCGCGGCTGGGCCGCCAATAACCCCGTGCTCATCAACAGCGACACCAAGATCCTGGAAGGCATCGCGGCCGGCCAGTGCGACGTGGGCGTGACCAACCACTACTACCTGGCTCGCATCGTCGCGAAGGATCCGGCGTTCCCGGTCCTGCCGTTCTGGGCCAACCAGCAGACGACCGGGACGCACGTCAACGTGTCGGGCGCCGGCGTGACGGCCCACGCGAAGAACCGCGCCAACGCCATCAAGTTCCTCGAGTTCCTCTCGACCGCCGAGGCCCAGCAGATGTTCGCGGACGTCGCCTTCGAGTTCCCGGCAAATCCCCAGGCGGCGGTCAATCCGATCGTCGCGAAGTGGGGGAAGTTCAAGCAAGACGACATCAACATCGCATCGGCCGGTGAGTTCCAGGCCGCGGCGACGCGGCTCGCCGACCGCGCGGGGTACAAGTAGTGATCGTCTGTCTCTGCCGGGGTGTCGCCGATCACGTTATCCGGGCGACCATCGCCCGGGGCGGCGACACCCGTGAGCGGCTCGCCGACGCCTGCGGCGCCGGCGCGGACTGCGGCAGCTGCGCCTGGATGCTGGATGCATTGCTTGATGAGGTCCACGACGCGGTCTATAGTGACTCCGCACTGGCAACCCACCTCACGATCGGAGGACCAGCATGCGGGGCCACGAGCAGGTCGTCTCCCTCCTGAACGACGTCCTGACGGCCGAGCTCACGGCCATCAACCAGTACTTCATTCACGGCCGCATGTGCGAGAACTGGGGCTACCAGCGGCTCTGGAAGCGTCTGCGCGAAGAATCGCTGGGTGAGATGAAGCACGCCGACAAGCTCATCGAGCGCATCCTCTACCTCGAGGGCGTGCCCAACGTGCAGCGGCTCGGCAAGGTGAACGTCGGCGAGACCGTCCCGGAGCAGCTCCGCCTCGACCTCGAGCTCGAGCGCAACGCCATCCGCGCTCTCAACGCGGGCATCGAGCTGGCCAGGAGCCTCGGCGACAACGGCAGCCGCGACCTGCTCGAGGACATCCTGGAAGCCGAGGAAAAGCACGCCAACTGGATCGAGGCGCAGATGACGCTGATCGCCCAGACCGGCGAGGGCAACTACCTGGCGCAGCAGATCAAGGACGACGAGTAAGCCCGGGCCTCAGCGCCCCGCCGCGGCCCCCGCGCCGGCATAGTCTTTCCGGTGGAAGTAGTTGGCGTTGTAGAACTCCAGCACGAGATCGCGATAGACCGCGCGGGGATACCGCGCCGGGTCGGCCGCGCTCACGCACGACGGCAGGCACTCGATGACGGCGTCGACGTTCGGGCTGTAGAAGAACGCGATCGAGTACCGGTCCTTCCCGGAGTCGTTCAGCACCCCGTGCGGGGTCGACAGGAAGCGGTCGTTGGACCAGCGCTTCATGATGTTGCCGAGGTTCACCAGGAAGGTTCCAGGAATCACCGGGGGCGCCAGCCACTCGCCGCTCGGCAGGCGAACGGCCAGGCCCGGGACGTCCTCGCGCGCCAGCATCGTGATGAACGAGTTGTCGGTGTGCGGCCCCTGGCCGAACTGCTCCGGATCGTCCGACTCCTGCGGCGGGTAGTGCAGGAACCGGAGATTGATGTGGGCCTCGTTCCGGAAGAACTGATTGAAGTGCTCGGCCGGCATCTCGGCGGCGCAAGCCAAAAGGGGCAAGAGTCGCTCGCCCAGCGCCTCCATGGTCTTGAAGTAGGTGACCATGGCTGCCCGCATGCCGGCGTGGCCCGCGGGCCACTGGTTGCGGCCGCGCAGCGGAAGGCCGGCGACCACGTCCGGGTGGTCGGCGCCGCGATCGTGGCTGATGAAGAAGCTCTCGTTGAAGTTCGGGCGCGTCGCCTTGTGCACCGTCGAGTGCCGCTGCATGCTCTGGTTCACGGCGAGGTAGCCGATGTTGCTCTCGTTGATCTTGAGGCCGGTCTTCGACTCGAGCGGCATCGCGTGAAACTCGCGCGAGGCCGCGAAGGCGTCGTCGATGAGGGCCTGCGGGACGCCGTGCCCCGCCAGGTAGAAGAAGCCGATGTTCTCGCAGGCGGAACGGATCGCCCCGGCCACGGACTCGACCGCGCCCGGCTCGCCGCGGAATGCGGGGCCGACGTCGATCAGGGGAATTGCGCGGATCGCCTCGTCGACGTCCTTCGCCGCCAGAGCCTTGAAGATATTCATTCCCGAGCCTCCGTTCTCTGCGAGATCGTAACGCGGCCCGCGGCGCCGAGGCCAGCACGTTCTCGCTCCGGGCCGTCGTTGACAGAGGCGCCCGTCAGTCACTAGGGTAATTGCCGGAAACGCGGAGGGGTCCATGGAGCGTCGCGACTTTTTCAGGTTTGTCACCGGGATGACGACAGCGCTAGGCATGGCGCGAGCGACCGGCCACGTCCACGCACAAACACTCCAGCCGACGCCGAGCTGCCCGGACGGCGCGGAGCCGACACCTCGACAAACCGAGGGTCCCTATTTCAAGCCGGCCTCGCCGGAGCGGGTGTCGCTGCTCGAGCCGGGCATGAAGGGCGTCAAGATCGTCGTCACGGGCGTCGTCCGGCTCGCGAGCTGCCAGCCGGTGTCGCGCGCGCTGATCGACGTCTGGCACGCCGACGACCGCGGCGACTACGACAACGCCGGCTATCGTCTGCGGGGTCACCAGTTCACCGACGACCAGGGCCGCTATCGCCTGGAGACGATCGTGCCCGGCGTCTATCCCGGGCGGACGCGCCACTTTCACCTCAAGGTGCAGGCGCCGAAGGGCCCGGTGCTGACGACCCAGCTCTACTTCCCCGGCGAAGCCGCCAACGCGAGCGATCCCATCTTCAAGCGGGAGCTCGTCCTGCGCGTGCGGGACGGCGCCGAGGGCAAGACGGCGACGTTCGACTTCGTCCTGCGCGCCTGACGCGATGCCCGATTTCACGAGTGACACCCG
>DASRIY010000447.1:0-5845 GCA_035649755.1 Candidatus Methylomirabilota bacterium | reverse complement strand
CCGAGCTCCAGCAGGGGCTCTGGCTCGTCAAGAGCGAGGAGCGCTACGAGCCCACGTTCTCGTACCGCTGGGACCTGCTGGAGGCGTGGCTGCCGGGGCCGGTCGCCGAAGGCCGCCGCCTCTCGCGCGCCGCGGCCGTCGAGCGCGTGATCGAGCGGTACGCGCGCGGCGCCGTCTTCACCACCGAGCGCGACCTGGCGCGGCTCTTCGGGATCGCCCGCGACGAGGTCGCGCGCGCGGTCTCGAAGCTCTGCCGGACCACGGCGCTGCGCGCCGATTGCGTGGTCGACGGCTGGCCCGGCCGGTGGGTGATCCACGCTCCGGGCGCCCGCTGAACAGACGGCGCGTCAGGGATCGATCAGGGATCGCTACAGTCGCGGTACGCGCCGCAGTTGCGGCAAACGATCTTGCACTGGCGCTCCTCCATCCGCTCGCCGCAGCGCTCGCAGTAGTGCACCCAGGGAACGCTCGGCGAGGACGGAGCGGGTCGCGGATCCGCGGACGGGCGCGAGTGCGCGTGCATGCCGCTGGTACACTACCCCGCATGGCCGAGGACTGGCAAGATCTCGAATTCCTCCGCCACGTCTTCGACGAGACGCGGGTGGTGCGGAAGCCCATGACGGGCATCATCACCGGCTATCACGTGCTGCCCTACATCCTCGTGGGGCCCGAGCACGATCAGCCCGGGCACTCGGTCGAGGTCCGCGGGCGCATCAAGGTGTCGCCGCGGCTGGTCATCGCGGCCGGGGGCAGCGGGCCCACCTACGGCGAGATGTTCCGGGAGTCCGAGCTGATGGACCAGCGCCTGGTCGCCCGCGTGTTTAGCTTCCGCTACGCGTCGCGGGTCGCGCTCGAGAACGAGGACCTCAAGATCCGCCGCCAGACCCGCGACGCCCAGGGCCATCTCGAGCGCGTCCTGGAAGAGCTCACGCAGCGCGAGGTGATCAACACCGGTGTCATCGTCAGCCCCGACGTGCGCTTCTATCCCGTCTCGATCGACCGGTTCATCCGGGAGATCCTCGATCAGGAGTTCCGCGACTAGTGGCCCCAGCCGCGCATTGACGCGCCCGTCGTTCCTCGGCGCGGTCGTCGTCGTCCCGCTGGGGGCCCTCGCGGCCTGGCTCGCGTGGGGATCGCGCAGCTGGCCCCTGATCCACGACGCGCCGCTGATGCACTACATCGCCTGGCGCATCGGCGACGGCGCGGTGCCCTACCGCGATCTGTTTGACATGAACTTTCCGGGCGTCTACGTCCTGCACATGCTCGCCCTCAAGCTGTTCGGCGCCGGCGACGCGGGCTTTCGCGCCTTCGACCTCGTCTGGCTCGCGGCCACCTCCCTGGCCGCGGCCGCCCTCGCGGCGCCCTGGGGCAGCCTCGCCGCCGCGGGCGCGGCGCTGTTCTTCGCGGTCTACCACCTGGCCGGCGGCGCGTGGCAGGCGGGGCAGCGCGACTTTCTCCTCTGCCCGCTCTTGCTCCTAGGCGCGCTGGCCGTCGCGCGCTGGACCGAGCGGCCGGCAGCGCGCGCGAGCCTCGTCTGGGCGGGCCTGGCTCTCGGCGCGGCCATCACCGTGAAGCCCCACGCGAGCCTGCTCGCCGCCGCGCTCGCCGGCCTGGTGGCCGTCGTGGCCTGGCGCGAGGGCGGCGCGCTCGCGCTTGCCGTCGGCATCTTCGCGGCGGCGCTCGCCGTCGCGCCGGCAGTGGTCGTGGCCTGGCTCGCGGCCAAGGGCGCTCTGGCGGCTTGGCGCGAGATCGTCTTCGACTATCTCCTGCCGCTCTACGCGCGGCTCGGGCGGCCCGAGCGGTGGACGCTCTACCGCTGGCACGTGTGGATCCCGATCGCGGCTGGAGCGGTCCTCTCGCTCGGCTCGGCGCTCGCGGGCCGCCGTTTCACCGCGCGGCACGCGGTCATCACGCTCGGCCTCGCCTACGGCGTCGCGCACTACGTCGGCCAGGGCAAGGGCTGGGAATACCACCTCTACCCGCTCGCCGCGTTCGCCGCCGTCGCGCTCTTCGCCGACGCGAGCCGCCTCTTGGCGTCGCGCGCCGCCGTGGCGGCGGCGTTCGTGGGGTGCGTGACGCTCGCGAGCGTGCTGCTCGGGCTCAAGGGGGTCGAGGCGGCGCAGGCGCCCTGGATCGCGGAAAAGGCGCGGCGCGTGAACGCCGTGGTGGCCGACCTCGACGGGCAACTCGCGCCGGGTGACCTGGTGCAGGTGCTGGACACGACCGAAGCGGGGATTCATGCGCTGCTGCGGCTCCACGTCCGCCAGCCCACGCGCTTCGTGTACGACTTCCACTTCTATCACGACCGCGACTCGCCGACGATCGCGCGGCTCCGCGCCGAATTTCTGAGGGCGCTCGACGCGCACCCGCCAAAGCTCATCGTCCTCTTCGAGCGGGGCTGGCCCGCCGGCGGCTACGAGCGCGTCGAGGAATTCGAGGGCCTTCGCCTCCGGCTCGCGAAGTATCGCGTGGACCGTCGCGGGGACGGCTACATCGTGTATGCGCGCTGACATCATTCGACGAATCATCGCGGCCTACGACGATCCCGTCGTGCGGGCCTACTGCTGGGCGCGGTTCTGGATCCTGCGCCAGCGCTTCCTCGACGAGATCGGCCAGTACCTGCCCGAGTCGGGCCCCGTCCTCGACATCGGCTGCGGCTTCGGGCTCTTCTCGCTGTACTACGCCGCGACCGGCCCGGGGCGCTTCATCCGCGGCCTCGACGTGAGCGCGCGACGGATCGCGCTGGCGCGCCGGGCAGCCGCCCGGCTTGGCATCGACAACGTCGCCTACGAGGAGGCGGACGCCCGCGCCTTCAAGGGCGACGGCGAGGTTGCGGCCGCGTACATGCTCGACATCGTCCACCACATCCCGCCGGAGACCGTGCCGCCTCTCCTGTCCCGGCTCCACGCATGCCTGTCGCCGGGCGGTGTCCTGCTCGTCAAGGACGTCGACACGCGGCCGGCGCCGAAGCGCTGGTTCACCTGGGCGCTCGACCGGCTCATGTCGCCGCGCACTCCCGTCAGGTACTGGAGCGGCGAGGAGCTGGCCTCGGCTCTTCGAGCGGCGGGATTCGAGACGCGGCGCCACGCCATGCTCGATTTCCTGCCGTACCCCCACGTCCTCTATATCTGCGCGAAGCGCGGATATCGGCACGAGGCGCGCTAAGCTGGGGGCGTGACGATCGCGATCCGAGCGCTCGCAGTGTTCGTCGTCCTGCTCGGCGGATGGCTCCCGGTCGCCGCCCAGAGCAGTAAACAGGTGAAGGTCCTGTTCGAGTTCCGGCAGTCCTCGACCCAGAGCCGTGGCGCCGTCGATGGCAGCGGGCAAGTGGTGATCACCGATCGCGGCGCGCGCTCAATGGGCGGCGTCGCCGTGGACAGCACCCAGCGCCGGACGCAGAGCTCGACGGGCATCTTCACGCTCGTCCAGGACGGGGGCGAGTCCACCTTGATCGTGGCGAGCCAGGTTCCGTATCCCCAGGCGGTGTTCTATCGCGACTATCTCACCGGCGCGGGCTACGCCGTCAGCGGCGTCGAGTTCAAGGACGTCGGCACCTCGCTCAAGGTCGGGGCCACGGTCCTTCCGGGTAACCAGGTGAGGGTCCGGCTCACTCCGACCATCAGCTGGTTCTCGGCCGACCGGTCGGGCGTGATCGAGGCGACCGAGGCATCCACCACGCTGGTGGTGCCGAGCGGCCAGCCGGTCGTGCTCGGCGGCGCGACCACCCGGACGCACGAGCTCACCCGGCGGATCCTCGGCTACCGCGCGAGCGAAAGCGGATCCGAGACTCTGATGACGTTGACCGCTACCGTCCGGTAGGGGCGCCGCGCGTCGGTTTCCTGCCAGCGATGACAGAATCGACATGTAATCCTGGCACGGCCGCGTTCGCCTCGTCGTTGGCCCACGCCCTCTCCACCCCTAAATACAGACCGCAGCGCGATTTCGAGTTCTGGCACGGGACATGCCAGTGGGCAATGTCAGATCGCATATGCCTAATGGAGGATCTATGCGCACCCTAGCAGTCCTGGCTTTGATTCCTCTCCTCGTTGCGTGCGCGTCCGCCAAGCCGAAAGTCATGGTCGGGGGTCTCCCCGCGGACAACGACATCTCGGGCCACTGGTCGGGCTCCTGGGTCGGTGCCGGGCTCTTCCAGGCCATGCGCCAGGAGCCCTTGTCGATGGACATCACGCAGCGCGGTAACGCCGGCTACGGACGGCTGATCCTCGACGGGGCCACCGCGGCCGAATCGGTGCCGTGGGAGGTGCGCCAGCAGGGCCTTGGCGGCATTCGCGTGTTCGCCACGGTCTCGGGACAGAAGGTCAAGCTCGTCCACGAGATCGACGACCGGATCTTCGCCGCCGACATGACGCTCGACGGCGACCAGATGATGGGCCAGATCAACGGCCGGAAGGTCCGCCTGGTCATGGCCCGTCAGACGCCCGCGCCGCAGAGCTCGCAGCAGTCCGCGAAGGCGGCGCCCGTGCAGGTGCCTCAACCGGTCACGGTGGCGGCCGAGCCCGTGCCGGCGCAGCCCGAGCCGGGGCTCGCGACGGTCGCGGTCGCGCCGCCGCAGGAGGAGTCCACCGCCGACAAGCCGCAGCGGCCGAAGAGCGAGGACTACGTCGCGGTGCCGGAGCTGAAGCCCGTCTACTTCGACTTCGACAAGTCCGCGCTCAGACCTGACGCGGTCGACGTGATGACGAACAACACGACGTGGCTGAAGGAGAACGCTGACGCGCTGGTGCTCATCGAGGGCAACTGCGACGAGCGCGGCACGGCCGAATACAACCTGGCGCTCGGCGATCGGCGCGCGAAGTCCGCGATGGAGTACCTGGAGGCCAACGGCATTCCGCAGGAGCGCATGTCGACCGTCTCCTACGGCAAGGAGCGGCCCGTCTGCACCGCGGACACCGAGGAATGCAAGAACATGAACCGGCGCGCTGATTTCCGCATCAAGAGCCGATGACCGCGTGATGGCCCGCAAGGAGCCGGAGGGCGGCCCCGTCGCCCTCCGGCTTCGACCTTCCGAGAGCTCGTGATCCGGCCAGTCCAGCTGATCCTCACCATTCCGCTGCTCCTCGTCGCGGGCCTCGCGCTCGTCCCGGCGCCCATGGCCGTTGCGCAGGCGCGACCCGCCGGCGGTCCGGAAGGCAGCGTTGCCGGTCCTCTCATCGTGCTCGGCAGAGATCCGAAGACCAGCCACCGGTACATCCTGGTCGTGGGACAGAGCACGCCCTCATACCCGACGATCGATCTCCTCTGCGACGGCAAGCGCTGGACGGTCGCGCTGACTCGCTCCGAGGGCGGTGGCTCGAGCTACGAACCTCCGCGGAGCGTCACGGAGGCCATGCTCACCGCCGTCGATTGCCGGATGTTCCTGCCGGGTCAGGAGATCACCCTCGCCCGCGGCCAGCTGTGGGCCGCCTGGGCGAATCAGAGCCGAGCAGCATCCGAGGCGCCACCCATCCTCGTCGGCCAGGTCCTCGACATCGTGGACGGCAACACCATCCGCGTGAACCTCGGCGATCGCGTGGAGACCGTGCGCTACATCGGAATCAACGCGAAGCAGACGACCCAGGTCGCCAAGGGCGCAAACCCGAGCGCCGGGGACATCACCGACGTGAACCGGCAGCTCGTCGCGCGACAGCAAGTGCGACTCGAGCTCGACGCCCAGGAGCGGGATCGCGAAGGACGGCTCCTGGCGTACGTGTTCGTCGCCGACCGGATGGTCAACGCCGAGCTCGTCCGTCGCGGCTCCGCCGAGGCGATGACGATCCCGCCGAACGTGAGGTACCGCGATCTCTTCGTCACGCTCGAGCAGGAAGCGCGCGACGACCGCCGCGGG
>DASRIY010000446.1:0-2552 GCA_035649755.1 Candidatus Methylomirabilota bacterium | reverse complement strand
CCACCGCTCGCTCGAGCGGCTTCGCGTGGACCACGTCGATCTGATCCAGCTACACTCGCTCGGGCACCCCGACGACTGGGACCAGGCGATGGGGCCGGGCGGGGTGCTCGAGGCGGTGATCGAGGCCCGCCAGCAAGGGCTGACGCGATTCATCGGCGTGACCGGTCACGGCTGGACGATTCCGGTCATGCACCGGCGAAGCCTCGCCCGCTTCGACTTCGACTCGGTCTTGATGCCCTACAACTTCTTCATGGCCGAGAACGAGCGCTACCGGAAGAGCGTCGATGAAGTGCTGACCATCTGCCGCGAGCGCAACGTGGCCGTCCAGATCATCAAGTCGATCGCCCGCGGCCCGTGGGCCACCACGGACAAGTCGCACACGACGTGGTACCAGCCGCTCGAGGAGCAGGCCGACATCGATCGGGCCATCCACTGGGTGATCGGCATGCCGGGCGTCTTTCTCAACACGGCGGGCGATCTCACGCTCCTGCCGAAGATCCTCGACGCCGCCAGCCGATTCGAGAAGCGGCCCTCCAGCGAATCGATGGCCGCGATGCTCGACACGAAGAGGATGACCTCTCTGTTCGGCCTGGCGACCTGATCTCCGCCCGCCGATGCCCCTCTCGACCATCGTCGTGGGCGGCGGGATCGGCGGGCTCTCGCTGGCGCGCCAGCTCACGCTCGTGGGGTTTCCCGTCGCCGTGCTGGAGCGCGCGCCCAAGCTCGCGACGGTCGGCGCGGGGATCATCATGAATCCCAACGCCATGAGCGTGCTGGAGGCCAACGGCCTGGCGCCGTGCGTCCGCTCGCAGAGCGCGCCGTATCTGGCGCGCGAGACGTTCGATCATCGCGGGCAGCGCCTGGCGACACGCGATTACCGGCCGCTCTACGCCGACGGGCGTCTCGCCGTCGGCGCACTGCTCCATCGCGCCCACCTGCAGGAGTGCTTGCACCACGGCCTGCCCGCCAAGACCGTTCGTCTCGACTCGCGCATCGTCGCCCTCGACGCCGGCCCAGAAGGCGTCCGTGTCGAAATCGATGGCGGCGAGGTCTTCACCGGCGACGTCCTGGTCGGTGCCGACGGGATCCGCTCCACCGTACGGCAACGCTTCTTCGGATCGACCGAGCCTGTGTACCTCGGCTATCGCTCCCATCGATTCGTCGTGCCCAACCACGACGGCCTCGAGCACTTCACGGAGTTTCTCGGGCGCGGGCGGCGAATCGGCCTCGTTCCGATCGGCGGCGGCCAGCTCTACGTCTGGACGACGTTCAACTCGCCACGGCAGAGCCGGTCGTGGGCGCTCGAGAGCCCGGCCGCGCTGCGGGCTCTCTTTGCCGACTTCAGCGACTCCCGGGTACGCCGCGCGTTCGCCGCGCTGAGCTCGACCGACGGGGTCGTGTGCACCGACATCGAGGAGGTCCAGCAGGCGACCTGGACCCGGGGACGCGTCGCGCTGCTCGGCGACGCCGCCCACGCGCTGACGCCGAACATGGGCCAGGGTGCGGGGATGGCGATGGAAGACGCCGTCGTGCTCGCCGACGAGATCGCTCAGGCGGCGCACGGCCAGATCGACATCGACTCGGCCCTGACGCGCTACGCCGAGCGCCGCAGGCAGCGCGTCGAGACGATCGTGCGGCTCTCGCGGCAGATCGGCGAAGAGGGCCAGCTGAGCGGCGTGCTGGCGTGCTGGCTCAGAAATCGCCGTATAAGGCGTGAGAGCCGGGCGCCGGAGCGGACGCAGGCCGGGCTCGAGCGGCTCCTGGCCTGGCCGCCGCGCGACGAGGCGAGGGCCTGACGTGGGCGCACCCGCCCTGGAGGTCGTGGGGCTCCGCAAGGCGTATGCGCGAGACGGCCAGACCCTCGAGGTGCTCGACATGCCGCGCCTGACGGTCGCCGACGGCGAGTTCGTGACGGTCGTCGGCCCGAGCGGATGCGGCAAGAGCACGCTGCTCCACGTCCTCGGGGGTTTCATTCCTGGCGACGCAGGGGAGATCCGCGTCCATGGCCGCGAGGTGGTGGGGCCCGGCCCCGACCGGGGCATGGTCTTCCAGGAGTTCTCGCTGTTCCCGTGGCGAACGGTGAGCGGCAACGTCGGCTGGGGTCTCGAGGTCCGCGGCGCGCCCGCGGCGGAGCGCACGGCCGTCGTGAACCGCTATCTCGAGCTGACCGGGCTTTCCGAGTTCCGCGACCACCTGCCCGCCGAGCTCTCGGGCGGGATGAAGCAGCGAGTCGCGCTCGCGCGCGTGCTCGCGTTCGACCCGGCGGTGCTCCTCATGGACGAGCCGTTCGGCTCGCTCGACGCGCAGACGCGCGAGACGATGCAGGAGGAGCTGACCGGGATCTGGGAGCGCACGGGCAAGACGGTCTTCTTCGTCACCCACGACATCGACGAAGCGGTCTACCTGGGCGACCGCGTCGTCGTCCTCAGCGCGCGGCCGGCGCGGATCCGCGAGGAGGTCACGATCGCGCTTCCGCGTCCCCGCACCGTCGCCGTGCGCAAGTCGATCGCCTTCCTCGAGTGCCGCAACCGCATCTGGGACCTGATCCGAGA
>DASRIY010000445.1:0-4559 GCA_035649755.1 Candidatus Methylomirabilota bacterium | reverse complement strand
TCGAGGGCCAGGTTCAGGGCGAGCACGTTCACGCGAGGCTCGCCGAGCAGGCCGAGCAGCCGGCCCTCGATGTGCTTCGCCACGAGATCGTTCACGACGGTTTCGTTGATCTTGCGCGCTCTCGCCACGCGACCCACCTGGTAAAGCGCGGCCGCCGGGCTGACGTGAGGATCGAGGCCGCTGCCCGAGGCCGTGACGAGGTCCACCGGCACCGGCACGGTGTTGCCGGGATCGGCGGCCCGAAGCGCGTCGACCCGGCCCTGCACGGCCTTGATCAGGTCGGCATTGGTCGGGCTGAGGTTCGAGGCCACCGAGGAGCCCGCGTTGTAGCCGAACGGACTGGTCGCGGAAGGTCGGCCCCAGAAGTACTTCGGGTCGTCGAACGGCTGACCGATCAGCGCCGAGCCTGCGGGCTTGCCGTCCTTCATGATCAGGCTGCCGTTGGCCTGGTGCGGGAACACGAGCTGGGCGATCACCGTCACGACGACCGGATAGGCCAGGCCGGTGACGACGGTGAACAGGGCGAGCGAGACGATCGCGGCGCGAACGTGCGTCAGCATGGCGTCCTCCTTAATCCACAGGCGCGCCTCGACCGGCGGGGCCTCAGCCCCGCGACGGCCTGCAGCGCGCACATCACACCAGGTGAAGGGCGACGAGAATCATGTCGACCAGCTTGATACCCGGGAACGGGATGATGATGCCGCCGACCCCGTAGATCCAGACGTGACGGCGCAGGACGGCCGCGGCGCCGATCGCCCGGTAGCGAACGCCTTTCAGGGCCAGCGGGATCAGCGCGATGATGATCAGCGCGTTGAAGATGACTGCCGACAGGATCGCGCTCTGGGGCGTCGCCAGGTGCATGATGTTGAGCGTCTCCAGCACCGGATACGTCGTGGCGAACGCCGCCGGGATGATCGCGAAGTACTTGGCCACGTCGTTGGCGATGCTGAACGTCGTGAGCGCGCCCCGGGTCATCAGCATCTGCTTGCCGGTCTCGACGACCTCGAGGAGCTTCGTCGGATTCGAGTCGAGGTCGATCATGTTGCCGGCTTCCTTGGCCGCCTGGGTGCCGGTGTTCATGGCGACGGCCACGTCGGCCTGGGCGAGCGCCGGCGCGTCGTTGGTGCCGTCGCCGGTCATGGCGACCAGCCGTCCCTGAGCCTGGGTGTCGCGGATCAGCTTGAGCTTGGCCTCGGGCGTCGCCTCGGCGAGAAACTCGTCGACGCCGGCCTCTGCCGCGATGGCCGCCGCCGTGAGCGGGTTGTCGCCGGTGATCATCACCGTCTTGATGCCCATGCGGCGCAGCTCCCTGAACCGGTCGCTGATGCCGCCCTTCACGATGTCCTTGAGCTGGATGACCCCGAGCACGTGACCGCCGTCGGCGACTACCAGCGGTGTCGCGCCCTCTTTCGCGACCCGGTCCACCACGCCGCGGACACCGGCGGAGACGGCGCCGCCGACCCGCTTGACGTGAGCTTCGATCGCGTCCGCGGCGCCCTTTCGGATCTGGCGACCGTTGAGATTGACGCCGCTCATTCGCGTCTGCGCCGTGAACGCCACGAAGGTGGCGCCCATCTTCTCGACCTCGCGCTCGCGGATCCCGTACTTCTCCTTGGCCAGGACCACGATGCTCCGCCCCTCCGGGGTCTCGTCGGCCAGCGAGGCAAGCTGCGCCGCATCGGCCAATGCGGCCTCGGTGATGCCGTCAGCCGGAAAGAAGGCGGTGGCCTGGCGGTTGCCGAGAGTGATCGTGCCGGTCTTGTCCAGAAGCAGCACGTCCACGTCGCCGGCCGCCTCGACGGCGCGGCCCGACATGGCGATGACGTTCTTCTGGATCATGCGGTCCATGCCGGCGATGCCGATCGCCGACAGCAGCGCCCCGATCGTCGTGGGGATCAGGCACACCAGGAGGGCCACCAGGACCGTCACGGTCACCGGCGTCCCCTGCCCGGCCGCTCCCACGCTGTAGAGCGAAAACGGCAAGAGGGTCGCGGTCGCCAGCAGAAAGATGATGGTCATGGCGGCCAGGAGGATATCGAGCGCGATCTCGTTCGGCGTCTTCTGCCGCTTGGCGCCCTCGACCAGCGAGATCATGCGGTCGAGGAACGCCTCGCCGGGGTCGGCGGTGACCTCGACGATGAGCCAGTCCGAGAGCACCTGCGTACCGCCGGTGACCGAGCTGCGGTCGCCTCCGCTCTCGCGGATGACCGGGGCGCTCTCTCCCGTGATTGCCGACTCGTTCACCGACGCGACGCCCTCGACGACCGTCCCGTCGGCCGGGATGAAATCGCCGGCCTCGACCAGCACGTGCTGCCCCTTACGAAGGCTCGAGGCCGACACGTGCTCGAATCGAGCGTGACGCTCGGGCCGCGATAGCCGCTTGGCCTGGAGGTCGCGCCGCGCTCGGCGCAAGGAGGCGGCCTGCGCCTTGCCCCGCCCCTCGGCCATCGCCTCGGCGAAGTTCGCGAAGAGCACGGTGAACCAGAGCCAGACGGACACCCAGAAGATGAACCAGCCCGGCGCCTCGCCGGTCCCGACGAGTGCCTGGACCCACAGGAGAGTCGTCAGGATGGAGCCCACGTAGACGACGAACATGACGGGGTTTCGAACCTGACGCCGCGGCGTCAGCTTGCGGAAGGCGTCGACGATCGCCTGCCGGACGATCGTCGCGTCGAACAGTGAGCGCGCTCTTACCGTGCCAGCCATGGGAATGTCACCTCATTTCGCCGCGAGCAGCGTGAGATGCTCGACGATCGGGCCGAGCGCCAGCGCCGGCACGAACGTGAGCGCTCCGACCAGGAGCACCACGCCGACCAGCAGCCCGACGAAGAGCGGCGTGTGCGTGGGCAACGTGCCGGCGCCGACCGGGACGATCTTCTTGCGCGCCAGGGCCCCGGCGATCGCCAGCACCGGCACCGCCAGCCAGTAACGGCCGAAGAGCATGCAGAGACCGAGCGCGGTGTTGTAGAAGAGCGTGTTCGCCGAGAGGCCCGCGAAGGCGCTGCCGTTGTTGTTGGATGCCGAGGAGAACGCGTAGAGGATCTCGCTGAACCCATGAATTCCCGCGTTCGCGATCCCGGCCTTGCCGGCCGCGGTGACGACGCCGACGGACGTCCCGATGAGCACGAGCGCGGGCGTGATCAGGATGACCAGCGACGACATCTTCATCTCGTACGCCTCGATCTTCTTGCCCAGGTACTCCGGCGTCCGCCCGACCATGAGCCCGGCCACGAAGACCGCGATGATCGCGAACATCAGCATCCCGTAGAGGCCGGACCCCACACCGCCGTAGATGACCTCGCCGAGCTGGATCAGCCACATGGGCACGAGCCCGCCGATCGGCGTGAACGAGTCGTGCATCGCGTTCACCGATCCGTTCGACGCGGCGGTCGTCGCCGTCGCCCACAAGGCCGAATTCGCGATGCCGAAGCGGACTTCCTTGCCCTCCATGTTGCCGCCGGACTGTAGCGCGCTCGCGGCGTGGTCGACTCCCTGCTGCGCGAAGACGCGGCCGTTCTGCTCGGCGACCACGCACACCAGGAGCAGCGCCACGAAGATGACTGTCATCGCGGCGAGCACCGCCCAGCCCTGGCGGGTGTCGCCGACCATCACGCCGAACGTGTAGCAGAGCGCCGCCGGAACGAGCAGGATCGCCAGCACCTCGAGAAAGTTCGAGAACGGCGTCGGGTTCTCGAGCGGATGGGCCGAGTTGACGTTGAAGAAGCCGCCGCCGTTGGTCCCGAGCTGTTTGATCGCGATCTGCGACGCGGCCGGCCCAACCGCGATGACCTGCTCGGTCAGCGTGGCCTTTTTCGTCTTCGGCTGGCCCTTCTCGTCGAGGACCGGCTTACCGTCCTTGTCGGTGACTGGCTCGTCGTACTCGGACGGCTGCACCACCGCGACCTTCGCGTACGGGCTGAACGTCTGCACCACGCCCTGGGAGACGAGCACGAGCGCCAAGACGAAGGACAGGGGCAGCAGGATGTAGAGCGTCGTCCGCGTGAGATCGACCCAGAAGTTGCCGATCGTCTCGGCGGAGCGGCGGGCGAATCCGCGGATCAGCGCGACGGCGACCGCCATGCCCGTCGCCGCCGACAGGAAATTCTGCACGGTCAGCGCGAGCATCTGCGTGAGATAGCTCATCGTGGTCTCGCCGCCGTAGCCCTGCCAGTTGGTGTTCGTCGCGAAGCTCACCGCCGTGTTGAACGAGGAATCCGGCGAGACCGCGCCGAGCCCGGCCGGGTTGAGCGGCAGCACGCCCTGCAGGCGCTGGAGCGCGTACACGGCCAGGAGCCCGGCCAGGTTGAAGAGGAGCATCGTCAGGGCGTAGGTCTTCCAGCCCATCTCCGCGCCGGGTACGACGCCGGACGCCCGGTAGATGAACCGCTCGAGCCAGCCCAGCGCCCGACCGAGTACGATCGGCCGGCCCTCGTACACGCGAGCCATGTATGCGCCGAGCGGCTTGGCCAGCGCCAGCAAGACGACGAGATAAAACGCGATTTGTAGGATTCCGTTGCCAGTCATGCGAAGAGCTCCGGCTTGAGCAGGGCCAGCACGAG
>DASRIY010000444.1:0-3444 GCA_035649755.1 Candidatus Methylomirabilota bacterium | reverse complement strand
GATCACGCTCGAGGCCCGCGACGCCCAGCACGACCGGTCGACCCCAGAGGGCCTGGGCCAGGACCACGTCGTTGCTGGGCAGCTTCGAAAGCTCTCGGACCAGGGCGGGATCCATGCCCTGGATAAATTCCGGCACGCGGGCCGGAGAGAGCCGGTCGGCCTCGGGCATCACCAGGTCGATACCGATGGCGGCCGGGTTCGCCTCGGCCAGCAGGCTCACGAGCCGGGCGAGCCACGTCCGTGGCCACGGCCACTGGCCGTGCTGGCGCAGGCTCTCCTCGTCGATCGCGACGATGACGGCTGGAGCCGAGCGCCGCACTCGTGGCGCCCATCGCTGATAGGCGTCGAAGCCCGCCAGACGGATCGCGCCGAGGCCGAGCACGTCGGGCGCGAGCCCGACGCCGAGAACGAGCGCCAGCAGCAACAGTCCAAGGGGTTGACCGCGACGGCCGCGCAGAGCCCGGACCCACATTTGCTCCGACCAGTGCATGTGGGTCAGGGCGCGGGCTTCAGAGAGCGATCTCCATGCCGTCGTACGCCGCCAGGATCTCCACGCGCCGGTCGCCGCGCGTGATCTCTTCCAGTCGCCGTGTCTCCGCGAGCAGCGCGGCGAGCTTCTGATCGTCGGAGAGGGGCTCGTGATGGTAGAGGCAGAGGCGCTTGGCGTGAGCCCGCTGGCACAGCTCCAGGCCCACGATGTTGCTCGAATGCCCCCAGTCCTCCTTGATCGACGTCGCCTCGGCGAGCGAATACTGCGAGTCGAAGATGACCAGGTCGGCGTCGCGGAAGAACTCCACGAAGCCCTGGACCTCGCCGAGGTCGTCCTGCTTGTGCTCGGCGTCGGTCGAGTAGACGACGACGCGGTCGGCCCGCTGGAATCGATAGCCGTAGGAGTCGCCGCCGTGACTCTGGAGCTTGGCCTTCACCGAGAGCCCGGCGATCTCGTACTCGCGTCCGGGCTGGAGCCGCACGAACTCGATCCGGGCGGTGAGCTCGGAGAAGTCGACCGGGAAGAACGGCGCCGCGTGCTGGCGCCGGAAGGCGTCTTCCAGCTCGGCGTGGCAGCCGTAGATCCGGACGCGGTTCGACGGAGTGTAGATCGGCAGGAAGAACGGAAAGCCCATGATGTGGTCCCAGTGGACGTGGGACATGAATACGTGAAAGGTGTGACCACCGGATCCGTGCCTAGCCAGCACGTCGTTGCCGAAGACGCGGGCGCCCGACCCCAGGTCGCACAGGACGTAGTCCTGTGCGCCCGTGACGAGCTGGACGCAGGACGAATTGCCACCGAAGGTGTCGGAGACCGCGAAGTCGATCTCCCCGTCGAGAAACGCCGCCGCCTTCTCCGGGGTGTCGAGCGAGCGCCCGGCGCCCCGCACGAGCGCTGTGATGAGCTTGCGCCGGATCTCGGCCGGAGTCATCGAGACCGGGATCGAGCCGCGGGTGCCCCAGAAGCGGACGCGCAGGGCCGCGTCAGGTGGCATCGAACGCGGACAGGGCCGGCGGCGAGAGCCGGGCGATGCCCTCGCGGACCGACGGGAACACGTTGAGAACCGTCGTGAAACGCGTGATGTCGAAGATCTCCTTGACGGCGGGCTGGAGCGCTGCGACGCCGATGATGCCACCCTGCGCATTGGCCTGCTTGGAGGCCAGCATCAGCACGCGGAGCCCGACACTCGAGATGTACTCGACTCCCGCCAGGTCCAGGATGATGTGGTCCTGGCCCGCGGCGCAGGAAGCCATGTACGGAGCCAGCGCCGTCTTGAAGCCTTCCGACGTCGAATGGTCGAGGCGGCCCGCCGGGGCGAGCACGACCGTGTCGACATACCGCTTCGGCGTCAGCTCCATTGGGCTCCCCCGCATCCGAGATGACACGTGGCGCAGGGTTCAATGCTATCACCAGCCCCGCCCGGAGCGGTCATCATGCCTTGACCGCGCGGGCCGATCCAGCGCAGTATCGGCTTCAGCCAGCCCCCTCAGAGGACACATGGATCTCGCGCTGAACGACGTCACCGTGCTCGACCTGGGTCAGGTCATCGCCATGCCCTTCTGCACGATGCTGCTCGCCGACATGGGCGCGCGCGTCATCAAGGTCGAGTCACGGGACCGGGGCCGCGAGCGGGTGTCCCTCGGCATCAAGCGAACCCGCGACGGCGTCGAGGAGCGCGTGCCGGCCGCGCAGTATCGGGAGCGGAACAAGCTCGGCATCACGCTCGAGCTCAAGACGCCCAAGGGAGTCGAGCTCTTCAAGGAGCTGGTCGGCCACGCCGACGTGGTGACCGAGAACTTCAGCGTGGGCACGATGGACCGCCTGGGCCTCGGCTACGACGACCTGCGCCGGGTGAAGCCGGACATCATCTACGCGTCGATCACCGCGTTCGGTCAGCACGGCCCGTACGCGCCGCAGCGGGGCTACGACATGCTGGCGCAGGCGATCAGCGGGTACATGAGCATCACCGGCTTCCCGGAGGGGCCGCCGACCCGATCCGGCCAGTCCATCTCGGACTACTATGCCGGAATGCTGTGCGCTTTCAGCATCGTGTCCGCCCTGCACTACCGCCACCGCACCGGCAAGGGCCAGCGCGTGGACCTGGCCTTGCTCGACAGCCTGCTGATCGCGCTCGACAATCTCGGCGAGCGCTACACCGTCGGCGGCGAGGTGCTCACGCGGGCCGGCAACGTGTCGTTCGGCGGCTCGAGCTCGGGCATCTATCCGGCCACCGACGGGCACGTCGCCATCGCGGCGGGGGCGAGCGACGCGGTGTGGCGCCGGTTCTGCGAGATCATCGGGCGCGGCGAGCTCACGCGCGATCCGGGCTTCGCGACCGCAGCGGCGCGCCGAGACCGCCGGGACCAGGTCGCGGCCATTATCCAGGAGTGGACGGGCAAGCGATCCCGGGCGGAAGTCGTCAGCATTCTGTCGTCGGGCGGCGTGCCCGCGGCGCCGGTCAACAACGTCGTCGAGATGGTCGATGATCCTCAAGTACGAGCCCGCGAGATGTTCGTGGAGCGGGACCATCCGAAGTACGGGCGCGTGAAGACAACCGGCACGCCGCTCAAGCTCTCCGAGACCCCAGGCCAGATCCGCTGGCTCGCCCCCATGCCCGGCGAACACAACGACGACGTCTACATCGGGCTGCTCGGCCACTCCAAGGAAGAACTCGCCCGCTGGCGGGCTGAAGGCGTCATCTAGCTCGCTCTCGCCTGGAGCGGGCGGCGGGACGGCCGGCGGGCGCGGACGTCCGCCGCGCGCTTTACGGGAACGGGTCCCTTCGACCCCGGCCGCACCCGCCGGCCGTCCCGCCGCCCCGTTTCCTCGCGCGCGGTGGGTCTTCGCTCGGCGGCCAGAAGGCGACGTTGGCTCCCCGAGGACGAGCGGCCCTCCCGGTCGCGGGCGTCAGCGGAGGGGGACGAAGATCGAGACTCGGGGCTCCGGGCCGACTT
>DASRIY010000443.1:0-6402 GCA_035649755.1 Candidatus Methylomirabilota bacterium | reverse complement strand
GCGTGAGAAGGCCACCACCAACCTCGCCCGCCGGGCCGCGCTGTTCCAGGGTGTCTGTGGATTCCAGATGAACCTGGTCAACATCCTGTCCGCGATCGTCGGCTCCGCGGTGCTCGAGCGGTATCCGAACTTGAAGATCTCATTCGGTGAGAGCGGCATCGGCTGGATCCCCTACGCGCTCGATCGGATGGACTTCGAGTGGGAGGACCGCTTCCGCGACCTCGGGCTCACGATGAAGCCGAGCGACTACTGGCGGCGCCAGTGCAAGGCCACCTTCCAGTTCGACCGGATCGGCACGCAGATGATCCACGAGATGGGCGCGGAGACGCTCATGTGGGCGTCGGACTACCCGCACACCGACGGGGTGTGGCCCGAGTCGTCGAAGTACATCGAAGAGCAGTTCGGCCACCTGCCGGCCGACGTGGTCTACAAGATCACGTGCGAGAACGCCGGCAAGTTCTACGGCCTGATCAAGTAACCGAGTCCCGGCGACGGCGATGAGTCGGGCGGGCCCGCCGGGCCGCGCCGTCGTCCGGGGCATCGCGGTACTCCTGCTCGGCGTCACCTGCAGCGCGGCTCAGACGCGCCTGCCCACCGACGAGACGGACGCGGTCTCGCAGCCCGTGCCCTCCGCGGCGAGCGCCTCGATCACCGCCCGTCTCATCCTCGACCGGGTCCGCCCCTCGGTCATCCAGATCAAGGGGTTCTTCGGCACCAACACGGCCGAGGCGTTTCACGGCAGTGGCTTCGCGGTCACCGATCGCGGCGTCTTCATCACCAACTGGCACGTCGTGAGCGACGTCGTCCTCTATCCCGAGAAATACCGGCTCGAGTACCGGACAGCCGCCGGCAAGACCGGCCGGGTGAGCGTGCGCGCGATCGACATCCGCCACGACCTGGCGCTCGTCGACGCCGAGGGCTTCGCGCCGCCGCCACTGCGGCTTCGGCCGAACGCGGCCATCGGGGGCGAGCGCGCCTACTCCGTCGGCTTTCCGCTCGACGTGGGCCTCACGATCACCGAGGGAATCAGCAACGGGCGCGTCGAGGACTCGTTCGAGCCGCGGGTGCACTACTCGGGCGCGCTGAACGCCGGCATGTCCGGGGGGCCGGGGCTCGACGGCGCCGGGCACGTGATCGGGGTCAACGTCGCGGGCTATCGCGCCTCGCAGCTCGTCTCGTTCCTGGTTCCCGCCGAGCACGCGGTGAGGCTGCTGGCGGACGCGAAGAAGCTGGCGCTCGACGTCAAGAAGGCGCGCGACGAGGTCGCGCGCCAGGTGCGTGCGCACTCCGACGCGCTCCTGGCCGCGCTCGGCCCCAAGCTGCCGACGCAGAACCATCACGGCTACGAGCTGCCGTCGAAGCCGGCGGCCTTCGTCGAATGCCGCGCGGCCGGCGACCCGGCCCCCGACAAACCGATCAGCGTCGAGCGCGTCGCGTGCGACGCCAAGTCGGCCATCTACCTCGGCCGCAACTTGCAGCCGGGCGGGCTCTCCTTCCAGCACGAGCTCTTGAGCACACGCACGCTCGATCCCTGGCGCTTCGCGCACGGGATGCAGGCGGCCAAGGGATCGGACGACGTGTTCGCCTCGCCCCGGCATCTGGCGCCGTTCGCCTGCAAGCAGAAGAACGTCGAGCTCGGCGGGTTCACCGCGAACACGACGATCTGCCTGCGCGCCTACCGCAAGCTCGACGGCATCTACGACCTCTACGTCCGTGTCGTCAGCCGGAACGGGTCGCGGCAGGGATTCCTGTCGAGCTTGATCGTCACGGGGGTCACGCCGGAACGGGGGCTTGCCTTCGCCCAGACCTACCTGGACGCGATGCAATGGAAGCCGTGATGGTCGTCGAGGTCCTCAGCGGTCATCACCGCGTGCGGGCGCGCCATCGCTTCGCGGCGGCCGGCGAGGTCGCGTGCTGCACCGTCGGTCGCAGCGTGGCCTGCGACGTGGTGCTCGACGATCCCTACGTCGCCGCGGTTCACGCCCGGATCACGGTCGACGCCGAGGGCCACGTTACCGTCACCGATCTCGAGAGCGTCAACGGGATCGAGGTCGGTGGCCTCCGCCGTCACGGCGGTGAACCGGCGGAGCTGGACGGCGGCGGCGTGTTTCGCGTCGGCCGCTCGCGCCTGCGCGTGCGGACAGCCCGCGAAGCCGTCGCCCCGGAACGGGCGGACCGGAGCGAACGGTGGTCTCGCGGCGCCGAGCGGAATGCTTTGGCGGCCGGCGTCGTGGTGAGCATCGCCGTCACCGCGTTCCAGGTCTGGACGACCACGACGCAGCCGCGGGAGCTCTCGACCGCGCTCGTCACGACGCTCCTCGCCCTGCTCGGGTTGGCCGGTCTCTGGATCGCGCTGTGGGCGCTCGCGAGCCGGGTCGCCTTCGGCGAGTCGCGGTGGCTGCGCCACGCTACCATCGTGGCGCTGGCGTACGCCGCCAGCACCGTGATGGGCGGCTTCCTCAGCGTCGTAAACGGGTCGCTTGGACTGCATCTGCCGTCGGCCGTCGAGCCCGTGCTGTTCGGCATCACGGTGGCTGTGGCCCTCTCGGCGCACCTCGTGAACGCGAGCCCGATGCGCGCGCGCTTTGCCCTGGCCCTCGGCGTGACCATCCCGGCCGTCATCATCGCCGCCGTGATGTGGACACAGGCGCGCGGCCAGAATCGGAGCCCCAGCTACGTCGCCGACCGCGATCACGTCGTGCCGCCGGCTCTCGTGATGCGCCGCGGGGTGTCGCTCGAGCGCTTCACGACGGAGGTGACCGACCTCCGGCCGCGGGCCGACGCCAAGCGCGCATTCGTCGAGCGCGAGGACCCGTCGCCCGACGACGAGGACGAGACCGACTGAGGCCCCTCACCCGATTCTGGAGGACGCCATGACGCCGCGCTGCCACGCACCCCTCGCGCTCGGGCTCGCCCTGCTCGCATCGCTGACGCTCGCCCCGCACGCCGGTGCCGAGCTCGCCGTGTCGGGCAACGACAACAAGGTGCTCAACGTGAACGGCGTCGTGACGGTCGTGCCGAATCCCCCGCCCGACACGGTGTCGCTGATCGATCTCAAGCAATCGCCGCCCAAAGTGATCGGCGAAGTCCAGGCGCCGGTGAGCGTGGTCGGCCCGCCGCTCAGCATCGCGGTGACGCCGGACGAGAGCCTGGCCCTCGTGACCGCCTCGAACAAGGTCGATCCGAGCGACAAGACGAAGCAGACGCCCGACAACCGCGTCACGGTGATCGATCTGAAGGCCAGCCCGCCGAAGGTCATCCAGACCCTCGAGGCGGGCATGGGGGCCGCCGGCATCTCGGTGAACCGTCAGGGCACGCTCGCGCTCGTCTCCAACCTGGTCGACGGTACCGTGTCGGTCTTCACGATCCAGGGCAAGACGGTGACCGCGGCCGGCACGGTGGAGGTCGGCGGCAAGGCGGCCGGCGGCGGGATGGTGGCGATCACCCCCGACGGCAAGACCGCGCTGGTCTCGCGCAGCAACGACAACAAGATCTCGGTGCTGTCGATCGACGGCGCGAAGGTGGAATACGCCAACCGCGACATGACGGCCGGCGTGCGCCCCATCGTGCTCGACGTCGCGTCGAACGGCGCCTTCGCGGTGGTGGCGAGCCTGGCCGGCGGCGCCACCGGCGACAGCGACAGCATCAGTCTCATCGATCTGGCCGCGAAGCCGCCGCGCGTCGTCGACACGATCGGCGTACTGGGCGCCACCGCCGAGGGCCTGAAGATCTCGCCGGACAGCTCCGTCGTCGCCGTCGTCGTCCACAACGGCAGCAACCGCGCGAAGGACTCGCCCTTCTACAACGACGCGGGCAAGCTCGTCATCGTCCGGGTGACCGGCAAGAGCCTGTCACGGGTCGGCGAGGCGCCGATCGGTCACTGGTCGCAGGGCGCGGTCTTCGCAGCGGACGGCAAGACGATTCTCGTCGGCAACATGGTCGAGAAGGATTACTGGGTCTTCCGGTGGACCGGCGCGCTACTCAAGGACACCGGCCAGCGGGTCAAAGTGAACGGCGGTCCGGCGGCGATCCGCGCCGCCGAGAAATAGCGCCGCCGGTCAGCCTCGCGGCTGTACCTGGGCGAGGAACTTGAGGGCGACCGCCACGTGCATGGCGATACCGTTGGCGAGCGCCGACTCGTTCACCATCATGCGCGGCGAATGGTTCGGAAACGCGGCGCCGTCCGCCGGCCGCGTGCTCAGGTTCACGATGGCGCCCGGGATCCGCTGGAGCACGTAGGAGAAGTCCTCGCTCGCCATCGTCGGATAGCTCGCGGTGTGCACGGCGTCGGGGCCGACCAGCTCGCGCGCGGTGTCGAGGGCGAAGCCGGCGAAATCCACGTCATTCACCGTGACCGGGTAGCCGCGAATCACCTCGACACCGACCTCGGCGCCGTGCGCGGACGCCACGCCCTCGGCGACCCGGCGCACGCCCTCGAGCACGCGCTCGCGCGTGGCCTCCGACACGGTGCGGATCGTGCCGAGCAGGCTCGCGTTGTCCGGGATGACATTGCGCGTCGTTCCCGCCTCGATCTTCGCGATGGTCAGCACCGCCGGATCGAACACGTGGACGCGGCGGGTCACCAGCGTCTGGAACGCCTGGACCATCTCGCACGCGATCGGGATCGGATCGAGGCAGTCGTGCGGCGCCGAGGCGTGGCCGCCGCGGCCCCGCACGACGATCTGGATCGTGTCGCCGGAGGCCATCGCGGGCCCCGGGCGCGCCGAGACCGCGCCGGCGGTGAGCCGATGCGTGACGTGCAGCGCGAAGGCGCCCGTGGGCGGCGCACCGCCGTCGAGCAAACCCTCCTCGATCATGACCCGGGCGCCGTGGTAGCCCTCTTCGCCCGGCTGGAACATGAACAGTACCGAGCCGGCGAGCGTCTCGCGACGGCCGGCCAGCAGACGCGCCGCGCCGACCAGCATCGCCGTGTGCGCGTCGTGGCCGCACGCGTGCATCGCGCCCTTCACCTCGGAGGCGAAGGGAAGCCCGGTCTCCTCCTGCATCGGCAGGGCGTCCATGTCCGCCCGCAAGAGGATCGTCGGCCCCGGCCGCGCTCCGGTGAGTCGCGCGACCACCGATGTGGCGCGCTGTCCGGTCCGCACCTCCAGGCCGAGCCCGGTGAGAGCCTCGAGGACGGCCGCCTGCGTGCGCGGCACCGAGAGACCGACCTCGGGCTGGCGGTGGATACGGCGCCGGAGCTGGATCGCGTCGTCGAGGACGGCGCGCGCGTCGCGAAGGATCTCGGCAGTGTTCATGGGCCCGAATTATACGGTCGTTCGCCGACAGTGTATGCTGCCGCCGTAAACGTTTCGCCTGATATGACCACCAGCGCTCTACTCGATAGATAGATTGGAGGAAACGGTGAAGGTTCGTCCCCTCTCGCTCGCCGCGGTGGCTCTTCTCGCTCTGGCCGTCGCGCTCGCGGTGCCGGCGCCCGCGCCGGCCGCGCCCGAAGGCCAGATGACGATCGCCGTGCACGTGTCCCTGGCTCCGACCTGGTTCGATCCGGCGGAGACACCCGGGGTCATCACCCCGTTCATGACGCTCTACGCGCTCCACGACGCCCTGGTGAAGCCGATGCCCGGCAATCCGTGGGCCCCGAGCCTGGCCGAGTCCTGGACGGTCTCGAAGGACGGGCTCACCTACGACTTCGCGCTCCGCAAGGGCGTCAAGTTCCACAATGGCGATCCGCTGACCGCCGAGGACGTGAAGTTCTCGTTCGAGCGCTACAAGGGCGGCGGCGCCACGACGCTGAAGGCAAAGGTGGCGGCGATCGAGGTGGTCGACCCTCACCGCGTGCGCTTCAAGCTGAAGCAGCCGTGGCCCGACTTCATGACGTTCTACGGGACGCCGGCCACCGGCGCCGCCTGGATCGTCCCGAAGAGCTACATGGAGAAGGTCGGCGACGAGGGGTTCAAGAAGGCCCCGGTCGGCGCCGGTCCCTACCGATTCGTGTCCTTCAACCCCGGGATCGAGCTGATCCTCGAGGCGTACGACGGCTTCTGGCGCAAGACCCCCAACATCAAGCGCCTGATCTTCAAATCGGTGCCCGACGAGTCGACGCGGCTGGCCATGCTCAAGCGCGCCGAGGCCGACGTGGCGTTCTCGATTCGCGGGCCGAACGCCGAGGAAGTGAAGCGGACACAGGGGCTCACCCTGAAGGCCACGCTGCCCACCTTCACCGAGTGGATCGTGTTCACCCAGCAGTGGGACCCGAAGTCGCCGTGGCACGACCGCCGCGTGCGGGTCGCCGCCAACTACGCGATCGACCGCAAGGCGATCAACGAGGCCGAGTATCTCGGCTACGGCAAGCCGACCGTGAGCATCATTCCGCGTGACTTCGAGTTCTTCTGGAACCCGCCGGCCTACGCGTTCGACCCCGCGCGGGCCAAGCAGCTC
>DASRIY010000442.1:0-7016 GCA_035649755.1 Candidatus Methylomirabilota bacterium | reverse complement strand
AGGTGACCGTCAACTACGGCCGCCTTTCCGGAATCGACGCCGCGTAGTCTCGCCGAATCTTCAACTCGCCTGCCCGGCCTGAAGTGACGTAGGATACGCCCACACTCGCGAGCGCCGCTTTGCCCGTCTCGGACCCATGCCCGGCCGGGCTTTCGCGGGCGAGTCCACGGGAGGAACCGCGCGATGCCGCACGATCTGCTCGTCAAGAACGGCACGGTGGTCGACGGCTCGGGGATGCCTCGCTATCGGGCGGACGTCGCGGTTCGCCACGGCCGCATCGCCGCCATCGGCCGCATCCGGGAAGCCGCGCGCGAAGTGATCGACGCCGACGGCCAGGTGGTCGCCCCGGGCTTCGTGGACGGCCACACCCACATGGATGCGCAGGTCTTCTGGGATCCCTACGGAACCTGCTCGTGCTGGCACGGCGTGACCACCGTGGTGATGGGTAATTGTGGCTTCACGCTAGCGCCCTGCGGCAAGCCGGAGCGGAGCCTGGTGGTCCGAAACCTCGAGCGCGCGGAGGACATCGCGGCCGAGGCGATGGACGCCGGGATCGACTGGACGTGGCGGACGTTCCCCGAGTTCCTCGACCGCGTGCAGAGTCTTCCCAAGGGCATCAACTACGCGGGCTACATCGGTCACTCGGCGCTCCGCACCTACGTCATGGGCGAGCGCGCCTTCGAGAAGGAAGCCGGCGAGGACGATCTCAAGGCCATGGAGCGCGAGCTGCGCGACGCGATCCGGGCCGGCGCGATCGGCTTCACCACGTCCCGCTCGCCGAGCCACGAGACGCCCGACCGGCGGCCCGTCGCCAGCCGCCTGGCCTCATGGAACGAGGTGCGGCGGCTGGTCGGCGTCATGGGCGAGATGAACGCGGGCATCTTCGAGCTGGCCGGCGAGCGCGCCGGCGGCGATCCTGAGAAGCTACGCGACTATCACGTGCGCCTGCGCGACCTGGCCGTGGAGAGCGGCCGGCCGATCACCTGGGGTCTCTTCAGCCGGCGCGACGAGCCCGACCTCTGGCGAACCTACCTCGCCCTGCTCGAAGAGACGGCGGCGCGGGGCGGCCGCATGTTCGCCCAGGTCCACAGCCGGGCGCTCACGATCGTGCTCTCGTTCAAGACCAGCCTGCCGTTCGACCGCCTGCCGGTGTGGCGCGAGCTCCGGGCCCTGCCGCTCGAGCAGCAGAAGCAGCAGCTCCGCGATCCCGAGATGCGCCGCCGGCTGGTCAACGCCGCGCACCAGCGCGACGAGCGCCGTCCGGTCGGCGCCGAGCCGCGGGCCGCCGCCTACGAGTGGACGTTCGTCATGGACTCCGCCGAGGGCCCGCATCGCTCGGTCGCGGACGTGGCCCGCGAGCGCGGCGTCGATCCGGTCGACGCGATGATCGACCTGGCCCTCGAGAAGGACCTGGACCGGTTCTTCCTGCAGCCGATCGCCAACGAGAACCAGGACCACGCGCTCGAGCTGATCAAGCATCCGCGAACGGTCGTCACGTTCTCGGATTCGGGGGCCCACGTCTCGCAGATCATGGACGCATCCCTCCAGACGCACCTCTTGAGCCACTGGGTGCGCGCCCGGCAGGCGATCACGCTCGAGCAGGCGGTGCGGATGCTGAGCTTCGAGCCGGCCACGCACTGGGGATTCAGCGATCGCGGGCTGATCCGCGAGGGCATGGCGGCCGACCTGCTCGTGCTCGACCCCGACACGGTCGCCCCCGAGATGCCCGAGGTGGTGCGCGACCTGCCGGCGGGCGCCCGCCGGCTCACGCAGCGGGCCCGCGGCATCGCCGCCACCGTGGTGAACGGCGAGGTCGTGCTCCGCGACGGCAAGCCCACCGGCGCTCTGCCGGGTCAGCTCCTGCGCGGGCCCTACGCAAGGCGGTCGTGAATAGTTGAGTCAACGTCACACTGAGGAGGTCGTTTCATGAGCTGGACGCTCGAAGAGTTCGCTGCCGCATGTCAGCGCGCGCTCATTGCCGAGCCCGGTCCCGCGGGTCGCGAGAAGGTGTGCGCCATCGTGCAGGACGTGCTGAAGGACCAGGCCTTCGTGGCCCGTCACGTCGGCGACGACGTGCCGGAGCGCAAGATTCTCTACGAAGACCCGAAGCTCGGCTTCTGCATCCTTGCCCACTCCTACCGGGGCGCCAAGGAGAGCAATCCGCACGATCATGGCCCGTCGTGGGCCATCTACGGCCAGGCGATCGGCGAGACGGTGATGAGCGACTGGTCGCTGCTGGAGCCGGCCAGCGAGGCGAAGCCGGGCAAGGTCCGCCTCGCCCGCAGCTACACCCTCAAGCCCGGCATGGCGCACGTCTATAACGAGGGCGATCTGCACTCGCCCCGCCGCGACGGCCCGACGCGACTGATCCGTATCGAGGGTACGAACATGGAGAAGGTTCGCCGCCTCGCCTTCGAGCGCGCGTGAGCACTGGAGGACACCGATGCCACTGAACTATTCGGTCGTCGAAGGCTGGGAGCAGCTGCCGAAGGGCTACGCGCACCGCGACGTCGCCGGGGTCGCCGTCGACGGCGAGGACCGCGTCTTCCTGATCTGCCGCGGCGACCACCCGATCCTCGTCTACGATCAGAAGGGCAACTTCCTGCGGTCCTGGGGCGAGGGGCTCTTCACCCTGCGCACGCACGGCATCACCATCGCGCCGGACGGCACGCTCTATTGCAGCGACGACGGCAACCACACCGTGCGGCGGTTCACTCCCGAGGGCAAGCTCCTGATGACCCTCGGCACCCCGAACACGCCGTCAGACACCGGCTACGACGGCAAGAACACCGCGACCGTCAAGCGGCCCGGTGGGCCCTTCAACCGGCCGACGAACCTTGCGGTCGGCCCGCGGGGCGATCTCTACGTCTCGGACGGCTACGGCAACTGCCGCGTGCACCTCTTCTCGCCCAGCGGCGAGCTGAAGCGGTCGTGGGGCGTGCCGGGCCAGGGCCCCGGCGAGTTCTTCCTGCCCCACGGCATCGCGGTGGCCGCCGACGGCCGCGTCTTCGTGTGCGATCGCGAGAACGATCGCATCCAGATTTTCAGCCCGGACGGCGAGTACCTCTCGGAGTGGACCGACACCCGGCGCCCGACGCACATCGTCTTCGACGGCCAGGGTCGCGCATACGTATCGGAGCTCTGGTGGCAGCCGGGTCAGACGTCGGGACGGTACGGCCCGGCGGGTGACATCAAGTCGGGGCGCGTCAGCGTCTACGACAAGAACGGCGCCGTGATCGGCCGCTGGGGCGGCCCGGACCCGGTCGCGGCCGGAAGCTTCGCGGCGCCGCACGGCATCGCGGTCGACGCGCAGCACAGTGTGTACGTGAGCGAGGTGACCTGGACGTTCGCGGGAAGCCGCGGCCACGTGCCCGAGAGCTGCCACACCTTCCAGAAGTTCACCGTGAAGTCCTGACGATCGCGTCGCGGCTCGGATCGGCGGCCCGCCGCCGGTCCGGGCCGCCGCGCGCGTCGCGCTAGCCGCCGAATTCAGCCCGCAGCATCGCCGCCGCCGCGACCATCGCCTTCAGCTTGTCGAAGGCGACGTCGCGCGGCAGGTACTTCATCCCGCAATCCGGCGCCAGGACGATCCGCTCCGCGCGCACGTACGGCAGCGCGCGCTTCACCCTCGCCACGACCGTCTCGGGGGTCTCCACCGCCAGGTTGTTTAGATCGAGACAGCCGAGCAGGATCGACTTCCCCTCGAGCTTCGTCAGCACCGCGCAGTCGAGCCCGGACTGCGCGGTCTCGATCGAGATCTGCTGAACCGGGGAGCCCGCCAGCTCCGGGAGGAACGAGTAGCCAGACGGCCGCTGGTGAATGATCGCCGCGTAGCCGAAACAGATATGCAGGGCCGTGGTGCCGGCGATCCCCTCCAGCGCGCGGTTGAGAGCCCGGAGGCCGAACTCGCGCGCCTTGTCGGGCCGGGCCTGCATGTACGGCTCGTCGACCTGCACGATGTCGGCTCCGGCCGCGAAGAGATCGCGGATCTCCTCGTTCACCGCCGCCGCGTAAGCAACCGCCGCGGCCGCTTCACTCGGGTAGTGGTCGTTCTGTGCCTGCTGCGACATCGTGAACGGCCCGGGCACGGTCATCTTGATCGTCCGCGTCGTGTGCGCCCGGAGGAACTTCACGTCCTCGACCAGGACCGGCCGGCGGCGCCGGATCGGGCCGGCGATGCGCGGCACGGGATTGGGGTGGCCGGAGCGATCGAGCGCGGTCCCGGGGTTGTCGATGTCCACGCCTTCCAGGGCCGTCGCGAAGCGGTTGGAATAGCTCTCGCGGCGGATCTCGCCGTCGGTGACGATGTCGAGTCCCGCGGCTTCCTGGGCGCGGATCGCCAGCACCGTCGCGTCGTTCTGCGCCTCGGCGAGCCATGACTCGGCGACCCGCCACAGCTCACGCGCACGGACGCGCGGCGGGAAGCGGCCGGCCAAGCGCTGGCGATCGATCAGCCAGTCCGGCTGCGGGTAGCTGCCGACGAGCGTGGTCGGGAAGAGCATGGATCGGCGCGCGCCAGAATCGCGCTCGCCGCCGCCGGCGTCAAGTGAGGGCTACTCGCCGCTCGCGCGCGGATGCTCGGAGTGGCTCATGCGCCGGCCCGAGGCCCGTAGGCGCTTGACCAGCTCGTAGAGCGCGCTCTTGCCACCGCGATAGCCCATGAGCCTGATCCGCCGGAGAATGTCGGCGCTCGAGACCTCGGGCTCCGCCCTGAGCCACTCGACGATCGACGTCGTGTAGCACGCGACGGTCGACGGGCGGCCGACGCCTCGACGTCCGGGAGCGGACGTGACTTCGTCCATGTCCGAATTCCCGAGCAAGTTCGATACCGGAATCGCCTTCCACCAGATCAGCAACTTCCAAGGCACTGGTGAGAATCGATCCGACCAGCCTCGCACCCGCCGATCACAATTGGGCACGCGATTCCATTTCCGGTAGGGCACGAGAATCCGGCGCCCCGGTGTGTTCCGGGGCGCCGGACAAGGGCGACCGCGGCGCGGCTACTTCGCGCTGGCGGTATAGCGATCGGGGAACTGCGTGACGATGGCGACGGCGAGCGGATCGGCGATCATCTGCATGTGGCCGGCGGCCGCCCGCATGGCCGTGTACGCGCCGGCCTGATCCTTCGCGGCCTGGGCGTCCACGACGCTCTTGAGCGTGATCACGTGATGTTTCACCAGGTCGGCCACGACCTGCTTGGGCAGGTTCGGGTTGGCCGATTGTAAGAATGCCCCGAGGTCCTGCGTGTAGCCGATGAGGTCGCTGACGGCCTTGTCCTGCTTGGCTTTGTCCTTCGTCGCGACGCCCACCGTGTAGTCCACGAAGAAGCCGATGTGGCGCCGCCACAGGGGCAGGAAGGCCTGCTCGGCGTCCTTGCCGTACACCGAGCCGATGGCCTTCGCGATGTCGACCGAGTTGGCGTCGAGCGCGCCCGCCGCGGCCTTGAACTCTCCGTCGCGACCGCCGAGGGCGGCGTTGGTCGCGGCACCGGCCAGGTATGCGTGCTCGCGGAGCCCGAGGTTGAGCGTGGTGCGCAGGCCGGCGGCCGCCGCGTCGGCCTTGCCGGTGAACTTGTCCGGGTACTGCTTGACGATCGCGCTGGCGAGCGGATCGGCGATCATCTGCATGTGCGCGACCGCCGCGCGCTCGGCCGCGTACGCCCGCGTGTAGTCCTTCGCTGCCTGCGCGTCGATGACCTCCTTGAGGGTCACGACGTGATGCTTGACCAGATCGGCAACCACGCTCTTGGGCAGGTTCGGGTTGGCCGACGCGAGAAACGCGCCGAAGTCCTGCGTGTACGCGATCAGATCGTTGACCGCCTTCTGCTGCTTGGCCTGGTCCTTCGTCGCCACGCCCACCGTGTAGTCGACCGCGAAGCCGATGTGGCGGCGCCACAGCGGCAGGAACGCCTGCTCGGCGCCCTCGCCGTAGACCGAGCCGATGGCCTTCGAGATCTCCACCGAGTTGGCATCGAGCGCGCCGGCCGCCGCCTTGAACTCGGCCTCACGGCCGTCGAGCGCGGCGCCGGTCGCCGCCGCGGCGAGGATGACGTGCTCGCCGAGCAGCGAGTTGAGCGCCACGCGCAGGCTGGCCGCCGGTGTCGCGGATGCGGCCACCATGGACTTGTCGCTGCCCGACATCGGGCCGGCCATCGACTGCGCGCAGCCGGTGGCGAGCACCACGACGCCCGTCAGCGTACAGACAGACTTCACCATCGTTGACGTCAGCATTGTTCTTGTCCTCCTGGGTTGGCTCGAATCAGTTCACGCGGATCTCGCCGCGCATCGAGGGGTGACGCTCGCAGAAGTACGGGTACACCCCGGGTGTTTTGAGCTCCACGGTCGCGGCCGCTCCCCTGCCCTCGAGGCGCTGGGCGAAGCGGCCGGCGCGCTCTGCCGGAGTACCGGAGGTCACGGTGTGCGTGATCTCGTCGCCGTTGGTCCATGTCACGCGCGTGCCGGCCTTGACCTCGAGCTGCGCCGGCCGGAACTGGAAGACCTGCACGGCTACTTGAGTCTCGGTGGGCGTCGCCGTGGCGATGCCGGAACCTGCGAGAATTGCTACCAGAAGCCCGGCGCCGCTCAGGATGTCTCGTGTCTTCACCGTCGTCCCTCCTTCACCCGATCTACGGGCCGGTTCGGTCTTCGGATTGGTCTGCTACCATCGGGCGGCGTGGCCGCGCGCTGGTTCCTCCTCACGATCCTCACCGGCTCCTATGGAGCCGGCGCCTTCGGAATGCTGGGAATCTCGCCGCTGTCGCCGAGCCTGGTCGAGGGCTTCGGCCTCGCCCGCCTGCAGGTGGCGCTGATGGTTCCGGCGATCTATCTGGGCGGGCTGCTCTTCTCGCTGCCGGCGGGCCGGCTCGCCGATCGGGTGGGCGTGCGGCCGAGCCTGCTCGGAGGGCTGATCGTCGGAGCCGCCGGCCTCGCGGTCGGCGCCGCGGCGCCCGCGTTTCCCGCGTTCCTCTTCTGTCTGTTCGTCGCGGGCTCGGGATGGAGCCTCGTCAATCCGGCGCT
>DASRIY010000441.1:0-2458 GCA_035649755.1 Candidatus Methylomirabilota bacterium | reverse complement strand
GGTGCCCCAGAACATCCGATCCGGTCCGAAGGCGTCGTAGAGCTTGCGAATGTGATCGTGGATGTTGCGATAGGGGTAGGGCTCGCTCGAGTAGCTCGGCGCGCCCGTGGCCTTCAGCGCCACGTTCTTGTGCTTGGCCTGGGCGAGCACGCCCGGAAGATGCGACCAGCTCGCGTCGGGCCGTCCGAAGTGGTCGATGATCAGCTTGAGCTTGGGGTGGCGCTCGGCAATCCCGCCGATCGCCTGCAGCACGTTGGCCCCGATGAGCGCCACCGGAATGCCGGCGCGCTCGGCAGCCGGCCACACCCAGTCGGCGGTGCCGTCGCTGAGCCACGTCTGCTGATGCGGCTGGTTCAGCGCGAATCGGAGCCCCAGCATGCCGGGCCGCCGCTTCCAGCTATCGACCAGCGCCTTGCTCTCCGGGCGATCGAGGGGAAAGTTACCGAGGATCGCCAGCCGGTTCGGATGCTGGCGCGCGGCGTCGACGGCCAGCGCGTTCGAATTGGGATCCCAGCCCGGCGGATGAATGACCGCCGCGTCGACCCCGGCCGCGTCCATCTCGCGAAGCAGATCGTCCTTCGAGTAGTTCTCGACCTGCCGGTGATTTGGATTCGCGGGCTTGTGGTTGGCCCAGATGTGAACCTGCGCGTCGACGATCAGCATGAGCGATGCCCTCTCACGTCTTTTCGAAGTCGATCCGCTCGTACACCGGCAGCCCCTGGAGCTGGCGGCGCAGGCAATCGAGCCCCATTTCCGAGGCGCCGAGGCGCACCCATTCGCGCCCGCCGAGGATGCGGCTGCGCCGCGACTCGGCCCCATCCGCGGTCGCGATGGCCAGGCAGATGGTCCCGCCGAAGTCGATCCGGTCGGGGCCGTCGTCGAGATCGATCAGCACGGCCAGCGCGTGGGTGGCGCCGGTCTTCCGGCGCGCCGCTTGCGCCACCGCCTCGGCCGTCTCGCGCGTCAGCTCACCCGCCGGGGGCGCGCCCTCGAGACCGACGCCCGCGTAGATCTCGCGGAGGTCGCGTGAGACGACGCCGCGCCGGACGATCTTCTCGGCGCCGAGGATCGGCGCGAGGCGAGACGTGATGTGGCCGCCGGTGAACGTCTCGACGATCGCCAGCGAGCCCTGACGCTTCGTCAGCTCGGCCAGGACGACGCTCTCCAGCGTCTGCTCGTCCTCGGCCATGATGAAGTTGCCCAGGCGCTTGCGCACCTCGCTCTCGACCGGCGCCAGCGTGCGGCGGATGTCGTCCATATCCTTGCCGCGAACGGTCAGCTTGGTCTCGAGCTGCGGGTAGTGGGCGCGGAAGCCGAGCTTGACGCTGCCGTCCGCCGCGAGCTCCTCCACGCCGGTCAATAGCTGGTCCACGTGCGACTCGCCCAGGCCGTACGAATGAAACCGCTTCAGGTGAATGGCCGCCTGCAGGCCGCTCTTGGCGAGGAGCCGTGGGATGATTTGCTCCTCGAGCATGCGCCGGAGCTCGCGCGGCACTCCCGGCGTGAAGAAGAAGCGCGCCCGGCCGATGTCGAGCGCGAATCCGCACGCGGTGCCGATCGGATTATCGATCACCTCGGCGGTGGTCGGCAGCATCGCCTGCTTCGTGTTGTTCGGCGGCATGACGCGGCTGCGTTTTCTGAAGAACTCCTCCATCGTCTTGAGCCAGCCCTCGTTCAGGGCGAGCTCAACACCCGCAGCCTTGGCCGCGATCTCCTGCGAGAGATCGTCGACGGTGGGGCCGAGGCCGCCGTTGACGATGACCGCGTCGGCGCGCTGACCGGCCAGCGTGAACGCCAGCAGGAGATTGTCCCGGTCGTCGCCGACGGTGGTCTCCCACTGGACCGCGAGGCCGACATCCTCGAGCTTCTGCGTGATGTAGCTGAAGTTGGTGTTGACGATCTTGCCCGTCAACACCTCGTCGCCGGTGCAGATGACCTCGATGCGCATGGCTCGTCCTAGCGGAGCACTTTCAGCAGGGCGTCGACCACTGCCGAGGGCTCCTCGCGCGGCATGAAGTGACCGACGCCGGCTACGATGCGGCGCTCGGTCCCCGCCGGAAATCGTGACAGCTCGCCCTCGTGACGCCCGGGCGGTCCCACCGTGTCCGCCGCCCCGTGCAGGATCATGGTGGGAACGGTGATCGCCGGTCTCGGGGCGAGGCGGCGCTCGATCGCATCCAGGCGAGGATCGCCCGGCGCGTTGCCGTGGCGGTGGCGATAGGAATGGATCACCACGGTCACGAAGTCGGGATTGTCGAACGAGGGCGCGGTGCGGTCGAAGACGGCCTGATCGAATCGCCAGTTCGGCGACCATTCGTTCCACAGGAGCTGGCAGATGTCCCGGCGATTCTTCTCGAGCCCCTGCCGGCCGCGCTCGGTATTGAAGTACCACTGATACCAGTACGAGCGCTCGGCGACGGCCGAGGCCGGCGGCGCCGGCGTCACCGTGTTCTGGACG
>DASRIY010000440.1:0-4498 GCA_035649755.1 Candidatus Methylomirabilota bacterium | reverse complement strand
CAGCCGCCGAGAGCTGCCGAGCCGCCGGCGCGAGCCGCCGAGCAGCAGCGCCTCGAGCTGACTCGCGTCGCCGGCGAGCTCGCCGAGCTCCAGAATGCGGTGGCAAAGCTCATCGTGGCGTCGCGGCAGCAGGAGGATCAGCTCACATTCCTGCGGCGCCGGCTGGAGGAGCTCGAATCACAGAACGCCGGCCGCCAGCCGGCGGCCGTGCCGCGGGGCTTCGCGCCGTCGCCCGGATCGTCGCCGGCGTCGCCTCCGGCTCCGTCCTCGGGCGCGAGCCTGGTGCCCTCCGCGACCACGTCGCCGGCCGCGGAGCTCTACCGGACGGGCACCACGCAGCTCAAGGCCAGGAACCTCGACGCGGCGATGCTGAGCTTCTACGACCTCATCGTGACGTATCCGACCGATCCGCTGCGCGAGTCGGCGCAATTTCTCGTCGCTGACATCTACTTCAACCAGAAGGATTACCGCGGTGCGCTCGCCGAGTTCGAAGCGCTCGTCGACGCGGTGCCGCTGGGCGAGCGCGTCCCTGACGCGCTCTTGAAGATCGGTCAGTGCCAGAAGAGCCTGGGCGACACCGGACGGTCGAAGCGAACCTGGGAGCGGATCGTGAAGGACTATCCGGCGAGCGTCGCGGCTCGCCAGGCGCGAGCCCTGCTCAGAAACTAGGCGTCGACCTGAACAACGTCAGCGGGATGGATCTCGACCACCGCGGCCTGGCGAAGGAGCGTGACGGCGAGGACGAGCCGCGTCACCCGGTCCTTGCGCAAGAGCTTGCCGCGCACGCCGGCGAGCGGGCCGCGTACCACCTCCACGTCCATGCCCTCGGCAAGGAACGGGTGGGGATCGCACCGCAGCGTCGTCCGCGCCAGGCGCTGGATCGCGTCGATCTCGCACTCCGGCACCGGCTCGGGACGACCGCCGTCGCCGATCAGATCGGCGACGCCGGCCACGTTGAGCACGCGCAGACGGTCGACGAGTGAGAAGCGGGCGAAGCAGTAGCCCGGAAAGAGTGGAAAGGTGATCTTCTTGCGCCGGTCCTTCCACCGGCTCCAGCGCTCGACCGTGGGCAGGAAGGTCTCGACCTCGCGCGTCATCAGCTGGTCGCGCACGGTCTTTTCATGACGGGAGCGGGTCCGTACCACATACCATAGGGGCCCGCATCTCGCATCAAGAGCTTCAATATCTCTCAATGTCGACACAGCCATCGTGGTCAATAACTAACAGCAGTATAAGACACGTCCGTCTCACCACGAAAAACCGAGGGTTCAGCATGACGCGCACGCCGTTCGAGGCAGGCCGACTCCTGCAGTGGCTCGACCAGGTCCTGAGAACCGCCGATCGGGTCGATGTCGACGTCGTGGTCGTGGGCGAGCCGGACTCGCGCTCGTCCGTGCAGATCACGCTGCACGGCATCCCGGACGTGTTCGACGGCCTCGAAGTGCGTCCCCGCAAGACCGACTGAGCGGCGGCGCTCGCCGCGGCTCAGGCCTTCCGGATCTGCCGTAGCACGGCCAGCATCTCCTCGTGGATGCGGCCGTTGGTCGCGACCAGCGTGGGCGCATTCAGGTCGAGCGCCCCGCCGACAAGGTTCGTCACCCGCCCGCCCGCCTCCTCCACGAAGAGGCTGCCTGCCGCGACGTCCCACGCTCCCAGGCGCAGCTCCCAGAACCCGTCAAACCGTCCCGCCGCGACCCACGCGAGATCGAGCACGGCGGAGCCCATCCGGCGCACACCGCGGCAGCGGACTGCGAAGGCCGCGTACTCCGGCAAGTTCGTGTCGCGCGTCTCGCGGATGCCGTAGGGGAAGCCCGTCGTGAGCAGGCTCGCGTCGAGCGTGGTCGTCGCCGAGACGACCAGGCGCTCGTCGTTCACGGTGGCTCCTCGGCCGCGCTCGGCCACGTAGAGCTCGTCAAAGCTCGGGTCGTACGCGACGCCCAGCTCGACGCGGCCCTCGACCTCGAGCGCGATCGACACGCAGTAGATCGGCACCCCGTGCGCGTAGTTGGTGGTGCCGTCGAGCGGGTCGACGATCCAGCGCCGGCCCGAGGGGCCGCGGGCCGCGCCCCGCTCCTCGGCCAGGATCCCATCGTCGGGGAACGCCTCGGCGAGACGGCCGACCACCAGCTCCTCGGCGCGCTCGTCCATCTCGGTCACCAGGTTGGTCGAGGTGCCCTTGAACGCGATGCGGTGAGCGGCCCGGAGCTCGCCGTGCAGAAGGCGCCCGGCCGCCCGCGCCGCGTCGATCGCGACCAGGCGCTCCCGCGACGCCATCAGAGCTTGCGAAGCTTCGGCACCAGGAACGCCGCGGCGGCGCCGACGGCCATCAGCGCGAGGCCGTTCACGCCGAGCGCGGCACCGACGCCAAAGAGCGACGCGAGCGCGCCGATCTGGAACTGGCCGAGGGGCGCCATGCCGATGGCGACCACCCACGCTCCGCCGGCGCGGCCGCGGCGATCGCTCGGGACGGTGAGCTGGATGAGCGTCTGGGCGAGCACGTCGGTGACGGCGCCGAGCGCGTTCGTGCCGACGAGGATCAGCACGACCAGGACGAACGTGTCGGCCAGGCCGAGCGAGACGAGCGAGGCCCCGAAGGCCACCAGCACGGCCAGAAAGAGGGGACCGAGACTTCGCGCCGCGCCGAGCGTCGACGTGAGGGCGATGCCGATGAGCCCTCCGACCTGACGGGCGGCCGTCATCACGCCGAGCCCCTCCGGCCCCACGCGCAGCACGTCGCGGGCCAGGCTCGGCAAGAGCGCCTGGTGGGAGAAACCGAGCACCTCGGCGATCGCCGTCAGGCTCATCAGGTGCAGGAGCACCCGGTCGCGCCGGATGGTCCCGAGAAAATCGAAGACATCGGCACTGACCGAGCCGGTGTCGGCGCCGCTCGGCCGCTCGTTCGAGCGAGCCGGCAGCATCGCGACCGCGCTCGCGAGGTAGCCGGTGGCCACGGCCAGGTACGCGACCGCGCTCCCGCCCCGGGCGATCAGAAAGCCGGTCAGCAGCGAGCCGACGAGGCCCCCGACGCGCGAGGTGAACGCCACCAGCGCGAGGGCATGCACCAGGCCGCTCGGCCCGGCGATGTCGTGGGCGTAGCTCTGGCGGGCGGTCTGGTGGAGCGCGCGGGCGCAGCCGGTGATGAACGTCAGTACCAGGACCGGCCACACGCCGGCGATTCCGAGCGCGACGAGGAATCCGAGCGTCGTGGTGACCAGGGCCATCACGATGCCGGACATCTGCAGGAGCTTGACGCGGTCGCCGCGATCGGCCAGGACGCCGGCCGGGATGCCGGTGAGCAGGAGCGGAAGATTGCGTAGCCCCAGCGCCAGGCCGACCATGAGCGCGGAATCGGTCAGCTCCAGGATGTACCAGCCCAGGACGACCTGCTCGCCGACCATGCTGAGCGAATGGAAGAAGACGCCGAGGTTGAGGCAGCGCGCGTCGTGATGACGCCAGAGCTGGATGAGCGGAACGGAGGCCAGGCGCACTCCGCATATCCTACGCCGAGCCGGCCGCCTGCGTGGCCTGTCTTGACGTACTGACAATACATTGTCCTGATGTGACGACAATCGATTGTCCTGACGTGAAGACAATGGATGTCCTGACGTGACGACAACCAGTTGTCCTGATGAATTGACAAGCGCTTGTCCTGATGTGACGACATGCGTTGTCTTGACGTCAGAACAGGGCGCTTGCTAGCCTCCCACAGAGAGGACTCCAATGATTTCCAAGTTCTCGACCGTCTACGCCGGGCACGTCGATCTGGGCGACATGGGCCAGGCGGCCACGCCCGCAAACGAACGCCGCTATTCCAACGCGCACCTGGCCTCGGTCTTCGACAAGACCGAAGCGATCGCGCGCTGCATGGACGAGCACGGCTATCACATCCTCTGGCTGGCCGAGCACCACTTCCAGCACGAGGGCTACGAGTGCATCCCCAACATCCTGATGGAGGCTGTCCACCTGGCGCACGTCACCAGGCACCTGCGCATTGGCTGCGGGTTCAACATCACGCCGATGTGGCATCCGCTCCGGCTGGCCGAGGATTTCGCGACCGCCGACATCCTCACGCACGGCCGGGTGGTGTTCGGTGTCGGGCGCGGTTATCACACGCGCGAGGTCGAGACCTTCGGCAGCCCGATGCTCGACGCCGAGGCGAACCGCGAGCTGTTCGAGGAGCAGGTGGACGTCATCATGAAGGCGTTCCACACCGAGCGATTCGCGCACCGGGGCAAGCACTACACCTTGCCGCCGGCCGTCCCGTATCGCGGCTACGAGCTCCGCGACCTCACGCTCGTGCCGCGGCCTCTCCACCAGCCGGTCGAGTGCTGGCAGCCGGTGGTGAGCGCCGGCGCACGCGGGCTCGACTTCATGATGAAGCATCGCATCAAGGGGCTGATCGGCGGCGGCGCCGCGACGATGGCCGAGAAGTCGATCCACGCCTTCCAGGAAGCCTCCGAGCGTGCGAGCCTCGGCTACAAGCTCGGTGAGGGACTGA
>DASRIY010000439.1:0-10656 GCA_035649755.1 Candidatus Methylomirabilota bacterium | reverse complement strand
CTCGACGATCTTCTGATGGCGGCGCTGCACCGAGCAGTCCCGCTCGAACAGGTGAACGAGGTTTCCGTGCAGGTCGCCGAGAACCTGCACCTCGATGTGACGCGCGCGCTGCGCGAGCTTCTCGACGTAGACCTCGTCGTTACCGAAGGCGAGGGCCGCTTCGCGCCGCGCCGCGTGCACGAGGGGGCCGAGCTCGGATGGCGTCTCGACGACCCGCACGCCGCGGCCGCCGCCGCCGTGGCTTGCCTTGAGCATGAGGGGGTAGCCGATGGCCTGCGCGATCGCACGGGCTTCGCCGGGGTCGTGCGGCAGCGGACCGCTGGCCGGCAGCGTCGGCACGCCCTCCTTCTGCGCCAGGGCCCGCGCGGCGATCTTGTTGCCGAGCGTGCGCATCGCCTCCGGCGGCGGGCCCACGAAGACGAGGCCGGCGCGCGCGCACGCGACGGCGAAGTCCGGGCTCTCGGCGAGAAAGCCGTATCCCGGATGGATGGCATCTACCCGCGCCCGGCGCGCGACCCGGACGATCGCGTCCACGTCGAGATAGGCGTTGATCGGCGTGCGCTCGGCGCCGATCAGGTAGCTCTCGTCGGCGACGAAGCGATGGCGGGCGCTGCGGTCCTCGGGCGAGAAGACGGCAACCGTGCGCTGACCGAGCTCGCGAGCGGCGCGCATCACGCGGATGGCGATCTCACCGCGGTTGGCGACGAGCAGGCGGCGGATGGGAGTCACGTCGCGCGTCCTATGCCAGGGCGAGCAGCATCTTGAGCCCCAAGGCACCGATGACGATCGCGAAGACCCGCTTGAGGGCCCGCTCCGACGTCCGGTGCGCCAGCCGCGCCCCGAAGGGCGCCAGCACCATGCTGCCCACGGTGAAGCCGACGAGCGCCGGCAGGTAGATGTAGCCGAGGCTGAGCGGGGGAAGCCCCGATGTTCCCCAGCCGTTCACCAGGTAGCCGATCGTTCCCACCACGGCGATCGGAAAGCCGACGGCCGCCGCGGTACCGATCGCCATGTGAAAGGGGACGTTACAGAAGACCAGGAACGGGATCGTCAGGGTGGCGCCGCCCATCGCCGCGAGCGCCGAGCACACACCGATCACGGTGCCGGCGACGAAGATGCCGAAGGGGCCGGGCAGGCGGCGCGTCGGCTTCGGCTTCCAGTTGAACAGCATGCTGGAGGCCATGTAGAGGACGAACACTACGAAGATCACCGCGAGCGGGAACGTGGGAATGTGCCGGGCCATCAGCGTGCCGAGCCCGGTGCCGATGACGATCCCGGGGATCAGCCGCCACAGCACGTCCCAGTTAACCTTGCCGGCCTGGTGATGCGCCCACAGGCTCGAGATCGCGGTGAAGATGACGGTCGCCATCGCCGTCCCGAGCGCGACGTGCAGCATGTGCTCGCGCGGAAAGCCCTGGGCGGCGAACGCCATCGTGGTGAGCGGCACCTGGATGCCTCCGCCACCCATGCCGAGCATGCCGGCGAAAAAACCGATGAAGGCGCCGATCGCCACGTAGACCAGGAGCCAGTGATCGAGTCCCATGACCGAATCCGGCGCGAACTTCGCCTAGAGGCGGGAAGGAATCAATGTTCAGGACTGCTGACTTCGTGTCTCAGACTGCCGAATAGCCTCGACGGTAGGCACTCGGCGGTCGCCCGGTGATCCGCTGGAAGACGTGCGCGAGGTGGGAAGTGTCCCCGAATCCGACGCGCGCCGCGACCGACTCGAGCTTCTCATCGGTGCTGGCCAGGAGATCCTGGACGATCGTCACGCGCACCCGGGTGAGGTAGTCGCGCACGCTCAGTCCGGTCTCCGCGCGGAACACGTGCGCGAGGTGACTCGACGAGATCTCGATGACCTCCGCGATGGCGTCGACCGTCAGGTCCTCGTCGAAGTGGCGGCTCAGATAGTCGATGGCGCGAGTCACGGACTCGCCGAGCTGCGGCCACGGGCTGGTCAAGCTGCTGCCGGGCGGGAGGACGGCGCCGATCCGGCTCACCAGATCCCCCGAGCTCACCGGAGGCCGCAGCACGCCGCGGATGTTCAGGTTCTCCCAGACCGGCTCGGCGCCGAGGTACGGGTCTTCGCTCACGACCAGGACGGGGCAGGCCGGCAGCTGCGCGTTCAGCGCGCCGAGAAAGCGCCCGGCCTCGCCCGGCGAACGGCCGACGTTGAGCACGACACACGTCGGCCGGAACCGGAGCATGGCGTTCAGGCCGTCCACCAGCGTGCCGGTCGTCTCCACGCTCACCGCGCGCGCCAGCGTCACCGCGAGCGTCGCGCGCCAGCCCGGATCGCCGCCCACGAGGAGCAGCCGGTGAGTCCGCGCCGATGGCCCCTCGCGCGGGGGCTCGCGGCCGGCGGCGGCCGCGGAGGACCGGGCGACGCGCTCTCCGATGGCCCGGCGAATCGCGGCGACCAGCTCTTCTTCCTGGAAGGGCTTCGTGAGGTAGTCGGCTGCGCCGAGCTTCATGGCCGCGACCGTGGTGCGGACGGTCTTCACGGCGGTCATCATGATCACCGGCAGGTCCGGCGCGAGCGCCTTGATCTCCTGGAGGATCTCGAGGCCGTCGACGTCGGGCATGAGGATGTCGAGCAGCACGAGATCGATGCGCTGCGTGCGGACCGCGCCGAGCGCCGCCCGCCCGTGGGTCGCGACCTTCACGTCGAACTCGGCGTCGAGCACGAGGTGAAGGGCCTCGCGGACGCCGTCGTCGTCGTCCACGACCAGCACGACGGGGCGCTCCGGAAGGCGCTTCGGCGTTTTCACAGGCAGAGCCTGCCACAGGCAATCGCAGTCCCCTACAGAAATTCGACAGTCCTGAACATTGACGGGCGTGCCGCCCTCCCCGACTGTGACCGCACCCGGCCCCGGCACCAGGCGGCAAGCATCGCCTGTTCGCGGGCGGCCCGGCCCAGACGGGAGAGAAGCATGCGAAATCGGGGCGTCACGATCCGCCGGGACCTCGTGTCCCGGCTTGTCATCGTTGCCGCGCTCTTGCTTGTGTCAATTCCGACAGAGGCGCAGGAGACGATCCGGATCGGCATCGGCCACCAGAGCCTGTGCACCGATACCTATTCCGGCGGCATCACCGTCAAGCAGCTGGGGCTGCTCGACAAGCACCTGCCACGCACGGGCAAGTACGCGGGCGCGAAGTACGACGTCGTGTGGGAGGACTACACCTCCGGGCCGCCCATCACGAACCAGATGCTCGCCGGCAAGCTCGACATCGGCGTGATGGGCGACTACCCGCTGCTCGTGAACATCGCCCGCTTCCAGGAGATGCAAAGCTTGAAGTCGATCATCGTCTCGATGACCGGCTATAACCTCCAGGGCGCCGGCAACTCGATCGTGGTACCGGCGGACGCGCCGCTCTACCGCTTCGAGGACCTCAAGGGCAAGAAGGTCTCGGTGCCGTTCGGCTCGGCCGCACACGGCATGCTCCTGAAGGCGCTGGTCGATCGCGGGCTCGGCCCGGATTTCTTCACGCTGATCAACCAGAGCCCGCCGATCGGCGCCACCAGCATCCAGGAGAAGCGGATCGACGCGCACGCCGATTTCTGTCCGTGGGGCGAGCTCCTGGAGTTCAAGGGCTTCGGGCGAAAGATCTTCGACGGGAGCCAGACCGGCGTGGCCTACCTGCACGGCCCCGTCGTGCGCCGAGACTTCGCCGACCGCCATCCCGAGATCGTGGTCGCCTATCTCAAGGCCGTCGTCGAGGCCAACGACTGGATCACGCGGAACCCCGAGGAGGCGACCACGAAGCAGGAGCAGTGGACGTCCATCCCCAAGGAGGTGCTCTACCTCTACTTCGGACGCGGCGGATTCCTCACCCTCGACGCCACCATCAAGCCGCGATGGGTCGAGGTGCTCAAGTACGACGCCACGGTGCTCCAGAGGATGGGGATCATCAAGCAGGTCGACGTCGAGGGCGTGATCGACGACCGCTTCGTGAAGCAGGCCTACCGCGAGCTCGGCCGCGACTACGCGAAGGAGCAGAAGGCCATCTCGCCGGGCACGTCGCCCACGGAGCGCGCGGCGGGCGAGCTGTGGGCGAAGGGCGAGCCCATCAAGGCGTACGGCACGCTGGCGGCGCTGATGACCGCGCTGCGCGCGGCGGAGCAGGCGGGCAGGGCGGTCAACGCGGCATACGTCTTCGACTACTCGTCCGGGCTCAAGCTCTTCGCGCACCGGGCCCTCTACGTCGCCGGGGGCAGCCGCGGCGTCGCGCCGGCGTCGCTCGTGGCCTTCGCCTGGAAGGAGGAGGCCGAGGCGTTCGCGACCCAGAACGGGGGCAAGGTGCTCTCGCTCGAGGAGGCGAAGAAGCTGGGGGCCGGCCGGTAGATGGCCTCCATGCCCGGGGCGGAAACGGCGCCGCTCGTCGGTGCCCCGGCCGCTCAGGCCGCCGCCGCGCCGGCCGCGCCGGCCGGGCTGTGGCGACGGCGCGTCCGTCGCGCCGCGTCGCTCGGCGTGTTCTTCGTGCTGTGGCACGTCGCGACGGAATGGGATCTCGCGTTCTACGTGCGCTTCCAGAACATCCCGACGCCGGCCCAGGTTCTGGCCGAGGCGGTCGACCTGTTCGGGGCGGCCGGCTTCTACGTGCACATCCTCGCGAGCCTCGAGCGCATCTGGCTCGGCTTCGCCATCGCGAGCGTGCTCGGCATCGGGCTCGGGCTCCTGATCGGCTGGTTCAGCTTCGCCGAGGACACGCTGTTCCCGCCCATCGAGCTGCTGCGTCCCATCCCGGCGGTCGCGTGGGTGCCGCTCAGCATCATGCTCTGGCCTACCGAGCGCTCGAGCATCGTCTTCATCACCGCGCTCGGCGCGTTCTTCCCGATCGTCCTGAACACGATTCACGGCGTGGAGAGCATCGACCGCCAGCTCGTCCGCGCCGCCACCAGCCTGGGCGCCGGCCGTGCCGCGATCTTTCGCGAGGTCGTCATTCCGGGAGCGCTGCCGTCGATCGTGACGGGGCTCTCGGTGGGCATGGGCGTGTCGTGGCTCTGTCTCATCTCGGCCGAGATGATCTCGGGCCAGTTCGGCGTGGGCTACTTCACCTGGGTGGCCTACGGCATCGTGAAGTACTCGCAGATCGTCGTGGGCATGCTCGTCATCGGGGTGCTCGGGATGATGTCGAGCGCGCTCATCAGGGTGATCGGCGCGCGCTGCATGCCCTGGCTGCCGCGCCGCGCGAAGGGTGGATCGTGAGCACCGGCCGGATCGAGATCAACGATTTGGGTATCGCTTACGGCGCCAATAGCCGGCGCGTCGAGGCGGTCCGGCAGTTCACGCTGATGACCACGCCGGGCGAGTTCGTGGCGCTGCTCGGCCCGTCGGGCTGCGGCAAGACCACCGTGCTGAACGCCGTCGCGGGCTTCGTCCAGCCGGACGCCGGCACGATCGTGCTGGACGGCGAGCCGGTCCGCGGCCCCGGCGCCGATCGCGGAATGGTCTTCCAGCAGCACTCGCTCTTCCCGTGGAAGACCGTGCTCGCCAACGTCGAGTTCGGCCTCAAGATGCGCGGGATCAAGAAGTCCCTGCGCACCTCGCAGGCCCGCGGCTACCTGGACCTCGTCGGCCTCGCCGGCTTCGAGGACGCGTACCCGGCCGAGCTCAGCGGCGGGATGCAGCAGCGCGTCGGCATCGCCCGAACGCTCGTGAACCGGCCGCGCGTGATGTTGATGGACGAGCCGTTCGGCGCGCTCGACGCGCAGACACGGCTCAACATGCAGGAGCTCCTGCTGAACGTCTGGCGCGAGGTGCGCACGACGGTGATCTTCGTCACCCATGACATCGACGAGGCGCTCTTCCTTTCGGATCGCGTGGCCGTGATGACAGCCCGGCCGGGCGAGATCCGCGACGTGGTGGCGGTGAAGCTGACCCGGCCGCGGGCCGCCGAGGTCATCACCACCGCCGAGTTCATGGCCCTCAAGGCGCGCGTCCTCGCCCAGGTGCGGGAGGAGAGCGCGCGGGTCGCGCCGGGCCCGCGCCGATGAGCGTCTTCTCCGCGCTGGCCCGCCGGCTCTCGGCGCGCCGCTGGGCGGTGGCCACGCTGGCGGTCTTCGGGCTCTACCAGGCGGCGATCCTTGGAATTCTGGTCGCCGGTCTCGGCGGCGCACCGAACTACGTCCGCGCCTACCCGGTGTGGGAGAACGCGCGCCGCATCGTCAGGCTCACGCCGTCACCTGCCGACGCCGCCACGCTCATCGGGCGCGAGCCCGTCGTGGAATACGGCCGCCGGCATCCCGTCTACGGCGTGGCGGTGTGGAGCTTCGAGCTGACGTGGTCGAGCCTCGTGTTCTTCGTCTCGTTCTCCGCGCTCGTGGGCCTGTACCTCGGCCTCGCCGGCGCGACCAGCCGGTGGGGCGCCATGAGCTCGCTGAGCGGCGCCGGCGTCGTCGGCTTGCTGGGCGCCAGCGTCTCCTCGCTCACGCACTGCGGCCTCGGCTCCTTCGGCGTGCTGCTCGCGGTCGCGGGTGTCTCGGCCACCTCGATCCAGTGGTTCAGGCACCTCGAGCCCGTGCTCATCCCGGCCGGGTACGCGCTGATCGCGCTCGCCATCGCCGCGCGGGCCAGGGGTCTTGCGGCGCAATGGGCGACGGTGCCGCCATGAGGACGCTGGCGGCGGTGCTCGCGTGCGTGCTCCTGGCCGCCTGTTCGCGCGGGCGCGCCGAGACGATGCCGTCGTTCACGCTGATCGACCAGGCCGGGGCGACCGTGAAGTCCGAGAGCCTCCGTGGCCGCGTCCTCGTCGTGAGCTTCGTCTTCACGACGTGCGCCGAGGCATGCCCGCTGATCACCGCCCAGCTCGCGCGCACCCAGGGCCTGGTTCGCGGCGAGAAGCTCGACGGGCGCGTGCGCTTCGTCTCGATCACGCTCGACCCGCTGACCGATCGCCCGGAGGTGCTGCGCCGCTATGCCGAGCGCTACGGCATCGACCAGGCGAGCTGGCACCTCCTGACCGGCGCGTCGGACGACGTGAGCCGCGTGATCCGCGCCTTCGGCTTCAACGCCGTCGCGCGCGAGCGGATCGTGCACGGAAGCCTGGTGGTCCTGGTCGACGCCGAGGGCCGGATCGCCGAGCGGCGCACCGATCTCGAGCTGGATCCCGACCGGCTGCTGGTCTCGCTCCGCCGACTCCTCCATTCATAGGCGCGCCTCGGCCGGCGGGGCTCCAGCCCCGCGACGGCCTGCAGCGCGCACATCCTCGGCTGACGATCGCCGGGGTACACTATCGCCCGGCATGCGACTGGGCGTCCTCATCCCGACCCGCGGTGTGGTCATGCAGTCGGCCGATCGGCCGGCCGTCGAGGAGTGCTGGACGATGGCGCGTCACGCCGACCGCGCGGGCTACGACGCCGTGTGGGTGGGCGACAGCATCGTCGCCAAGCCGCGGCTCGAGCCCCTGACGACGCTCGCGTACCTCGCCGGCATCACCAGCCGCGTGCGGCTCGGCACGGCCGTCCTCCTGCCCGCGCTGCGGCACCCGGTCGTGCTCGCGCATCAGATCGCCAACGTCGACCAGATCTCGCGAGGCCGTGTGGTCCTGGGCCTCGGCGTCGGCTGGAGCTTGCCGTCGGCCGAGCGCGAGTGGGCTGCGTGCGGCGCCGACCACAAGCGCCGGGTGCGGCGGCTCGAGGATCACGTCGAGATCTGGCGGATGCTCTGGACCGGCAAGCCCGTGACCCATCGCCGGGCCGACGTGGACCTGACCGACCACACGATCGGGCCGCTGCCGTGGAACGCGGCCGGCCCGCCGGTCCTCATCACCGCGGCGAACCGCGGCGAGATGCTGCCTGCGCAGTTCGACCGGTTCGGTCGGCTCGGCGACGGCCTCATCACCACTTATGTGCACGCCGAGGAATGCCGTCTCGTGCGCGAGCGCGCCGAGGAGGCGCTGGCCCGCCACGGACGGGCCGGCGCGCCGTTCGAGCTCTGCGTGTACACGACGGTCAGGATGGACGACGACTCCGCCACCGCCGAGCGCGTCACGACCGAATTCCTCGCCACCTACTACGGCGGCGGCGTGCACTCGCGCGGCACGATGGGCCTCGGGCCCGCCGATGCCGTGATCGCCGCGCTCGAGCGATACCGGGCGGCGGGGGTCAGCGATCTCTGCATCCGGTTCGTGGGCGACGATCAGCTCGCTCAGCTCGAGCGTTTCACCGCCGAGGTTCTGCCTGCTCTTCGCCCTGAGGAGGAACGCCGATGAAAGTTCGATTCGATCAATCCGCGCCGTACGAGGTCGACGAGCAGGACACGCCCTTCGCCAAACCGGGCGGCCAGGAGCTCCTCGCGCGCATCTACCGGCCGAAGGGCGAGGCGGAGCGGCCGCTGGCGGCGCTGGTCGACGTACACGGCGGAGCGTGGAGCCGCAACGATCGCACGTCCGGCGCCGTGCATTGCCGGGGGCTCTCGGCGTCGGGCCTCGTCGTGGTGTCGCTCGACTTCCGCCAGGGCTCGGCACACAAGCATCCGGCCGCCAGCGCCGACGTCGCGGCGGGCGTGCGCTACGTTCGCGCTCAGGCCGGGCACCTCGGCATCGATCCGCGCCGGGTCGGGATCGTCGGCAGCTCGAGCGGCGGCCAGCTGGCGCTGCTGGCCGGGCTCAAGCCCGGCGTTCCCGAGCACGCCGGCACCCCGATCGTCACGCCGGGCGGCTCTCTCGACGCCGGCGCCGGCGACGAGTCGCTCGCGTTTGTCATCGCCCTCTTCCCGGTCGCCGATCCGCTGGCGCGGTTCCGCTACGTGGTCGGCCGGCAGGACGACGGATCGGGCTTCGATGCCAAGCGGTTGATCGCCGCCCACCACGGGTACTTCACGAGCGAGGCCCAGATGGCCGAAGCGAGCGTGACGCGCATCGTGGCGGCGCGCGAGTCGCGCGCGCTCCCGCCGGTGTGGCTCGCCCATCCCGAGCTCGACGACAACGTGCCCGCCGCGATCACCGACGCGTTCGTCACCGCCTATCAGGCAGCGGGTGGCTCGATCGAGCGCGTCCGCTTCCCGGGCGCGCGCCACGGCTTCACGGGGCAGGCGAGCGCCGATACCGACAAGGCGCTCGCGATGATGCGCGATTTCATCGGACGACAGCTGGCGCGATGAAGCTCTTCGCGATCGCCGTCGCCGTGCTGCTCGTCGTCGGCGCGGTCAATCCCGCCGGTGCCAGCCCGGACGCGGGGCAGGTCACGTGGGCCGTGCACACGACGCTGGTACCGACCTATTTCGATCCGGCGGAGACGACGATCATCACGTCGTTCATGGTGCTCTACGCGCTCCACGACGGGGTCGTGAAGCCGATGCCCGGCAAGCCGCTCGCCGCGAGCCTGGCCGAATCGTGGTCGGTCTCCGCCGACGGGCTCGTCTACGACTTCGTCCTGCGCCGGGGCGTGAGGTTCCACAACGGCGATCCGCTCACCGCCGAGGACGTGAAGTTCTCGTTCGAGCGCTACCGCGGCATCTTCGCCCGCAACCTCAAGGACCGCGTCGCGGACGTCGAGACCCCCGACGCCGGCCGCGTGCGGTTCCGGCTCAAGCAGCCGTGGCCCGACTTCATGACGTTCTACGGAACCCTCGCCACCGGCGCGGGCTGGGTCGTGCCGAAGAAATATCTCGAGAAGGTCGGCGAGGACGGATTCAGAAAGGCGCCGGTGGGCGCCGGGCCTTATCGATTCGTATCATTCACCCCGGGCATCGAGCTCGTGCTGGAGGCGTACGACGGCTACTGGCGCAAGAGCCCGAGCGTGAAGCGGCTGGTGCTGCGCACGATCCCCGACCCGGCCACGCGGCTGGCGGCGCTCAAGCGCGGTGAGGCCGACATCGCCTTCTCGATGATCGGCGAGCTCGGTGACGAGGTACGCAAGACGCCGGGGCTCACCGTGAAAGCCGTCTACCCGTCGACCCACTGGCTCTCGTTCGTCGATCAGTGGGATCCGAAGTCGCCGTGGCACGATCGCCGCGTCCGGCTCGCCGCGAATCTCGCCATCGATCGCCGCGCCATCGATCTGGCCCGGACGGGCGGCCTCTCGAGGATCACCTACAGCATCATCCCGACCTCGTTCGACTTCTTCTGGCAGCCGCCGGCCTACGCGTTCGATCCGGCCGGCGCGAAGCGGCTCCTCGCCGAGGCAGGCTTCCCCGGCGGCTTCGACGCCGGTGAATACTTCTGCGACATGACGTCCGCGGACGCCGCCGAGGCGATGATCGGTTACCTGCAAGGCGTCGGAATCCGCGCCAAGCTTCGCCCGCTCGAGCGGGCGGCCTTCAACAAGAGCATCGCCGAGCGGAAGCTCAAGAATCTCGTGCAGATCATCGGCGGCTCGTTCGGGAACGCCGCCACGCGCCTGGAGGCCTACGCGGTCTCGGGCGGTCAGTTCGCCTACGGTGGCTATCCGGACGTCGACGGCCTGTTCCGCGAGCAGGCGGGCGAGCTCGATCGCGCCAAGCGCGCGGCGATGCTGCAGCGGGTCCAGCAGCTCGTGGCGGAGAAGGCGATGGTGGCGCCGATGTACGAGCTGGCCTTCGTCAACGGCGTCGGCCGGCGCGTGGACGAATCCGGCCTTGGGCTCATCGCGGGCTATGCCTTCTCGGCGCCGTACGAGGACTTGAAGCTCAAGGCGAAGTAGCCTACTCTCGGCGCCACCCGATTCGCCCGGCG
>DASRIY010000438.1:0-5870 GCA_035649755.1 Candidatus Methylomirabilota bacterium | reverse complement strand
CGCCGGGGATTGACACCTCGCGTCCAGGGGCGACACTGCTGCGCGCGTGGCCGCGACGTGACCTACCAGACGATCCAATACGACAAGCGCGACGGCATCGCGGTCGTCACGCTGAACCGTCCCGATCGACACAACGCGATCGACTCCGTGATGGCGCGCGAGCTGCCGCGCGTATGGCACGACATCATCGCGGATCGATCGGTCGCCGTCGCCGTGGTGACCGGCGCCGGACGCCGCGCGTTCTGCACTGGCTTCGACATGGGCGATCTCGCCTCGGGCGTCGCCGACGTCGGCGACGCGCTTCGCTTCACCTCGCTCCAGAACCGTTGCTGCAAGCCTGTCGTCACGGCGATCAACGGCATGGTGTGCGGCGGCGGCCTGCACTTCGTGGCTGACACGGACCTCCTCGTCTGCTCCGAGACCGCGACGTTCTTCGATACCCACGTGAACGTCGGGCTGGTCGCAGGCCTCGAGCCGATCGGGCTCGCGCGGCGCATCGCGCTCGATCCCGTCCTTCGCCTCTCGCTGCTCGGCCGCGCCGACCGAATGAGCGCCGCGCGCGCGTACGAGATCGGGCTCGCCGGCGAGGTGGTCGCACCCGATGCGCTCCTCCCGCGCGCGCTCGAGCTGGCCGCGCAGATCGCGCAGAGCTCTCCTTCCGCGGTCGCGCGCACCAAGCGTGCGATCTGGGAGAGCCTCGACGTCGGGCTCGCGGAGGCGCTCGAGCTCGGCTGGCGCACGATCGAGGAGCACAAAGGCGATCCCGATGTCGTAGAAGGCGCCGCCGCGTTTCGCGAGCGCCGCGCGCCGAGATGGAGCCGAGACCATGTCTAGCTACGAGACGCTGCGTTTGGAACGAGACGGCCGCGTCGCGACGCTCACGCTCGCGCGCCCCGAGCGCATGAACGCGTTCGACGCCGCGATGCGCGCAGAGCTGCCGCGCGCGTGGCGAGAGCTCGCGGACGATCCCGAGGTCTGGGCGATCATCGTGACCGGCGCGGGTGACCGCGCGTTCTGCGCCGGCGCCGATCTGAGCGGCGACCTCTCGGCGTCGCCGGAGACGGCGGCGGTCGTCGGCCACGCGCTCCTGAAGCATCACGTGTTCTCCAAGCCGATCGTCGCCGCCGTCAACGGCGACTGCGCCGGCGGCGGCGTGGAGCTGCTCCTGTCCACCGACATCCGCGCGGCGGCTCCGCACGCGCGCTTCGGGCTGCCCGAGGTGACGTGGTCGGTCTATCCGTTCGGCGGCGCGACGATCAAGCTCGTCCAGCAGATCGGATTCGTCCATGCGATGGACCTCCTGCTGACCGGCCGCCTGATCGACGCCGCGGAGGCCGCGAGCCTCGGCCTCGTCAATCGCGTCGTGCCGGCCGAGGCGCTCATGGCCTGGGCGCTGGAGACCGCCGAGATGATCGCGTCCAACAGCCCGGCGGCGGTGCAGGCGGTGAAGCGGCAGATCAGCTCGACGATCGCCGCGCACGCCCTGGCGCGCGAGCCCATGGAGCAGGAGCTGGGCGACCGCGTGCGGGCTAGCGCCGAGTTCCGGGAAGGCGTCGCCGCCTTCCGCGAGAAGCGACGCCCGCGCTACGACTAGACGGCCCGCGCGCGCAGGCCGCGGGCGCCGAAGGCGAGGACCGCAACCGCCACCCACGCGAGCGCGCCCTCGAAGAGAAACGCGCCCGGGAGGCTCACGGCGGCGATCGCGCCGCACACCAGCGGGCTGGCCGCGGTCCCCACCTGCAGCCCGAGCCCCAGCCAGCCAAACGCGGCGCCGCGATGCTCGGCCGGCACGATGGCGGCGCCCAGCGAATATGTCAGCGTGATCGCGGCGCCGAGACAGAGCCCGGCGAGCGTGCGCAGCACCAAGAGCGTCACCCAGCCGTGACTCAGGGCCATCGCCGCGCAGAGCGGCCCACCGACCAGCAAGCCGATCAGGAGGAGCCGGGCGGACGGGATCTCGCGGGCCAGGCGCGCCGCGATGTTGGCGGAGGCGGTCGCCGCGATGGCGCCGATCGAGACGATGGTGCCCGAGGTGGCCGCGACCTTCTCGAGGCCCGGCATGTGCGATACCTGAAGCGGAATCAGGAGCGACAGGCCGCGATCCAGGAACTGGGCGATGAAGAGCAGCGCCACCACAGCCGGGAAGTGCGGATAGAGAAGGATGCGCCGCAGCGGCATGCGCGTCGTCGTCGCTCGCGGCGTGCCCGGGGTCGGTGCGGCGACTTCCTGGAAGAGGATGATCAGTCCGAGCAGGGCCACGGCGCACAATCCCGCTGTCGCGAAGAAGGCGTAGCGCATTCCGAAGTGCGAGGCGACGTAGCCGCCGATGGCCGGGCCGATGGCCACGCTCAGGAGTTGCGCCGACTGCACCATGCCGATCGCCGCCGGCACCTTGTCCCGCGGCGCCGACACGGTGGCCAGCGCCATCACCATCGGCGTGAAGCCGGCGAAGAACCCCATGAGCAGGCGGAGCAGGAAGAGCTGCAGGACCGACGTGACGAGCCCCATCGCCGCCACGATGATGACGAAGCCGATGAGCGACCGGATGAGCATCATCTTGCGGCCGAAGCGGTCGGCCAGGCGTCCGAAGACCGGCGAGAGGAGACCGGACACGCCGGGCGTCACCGCCGCCTGTAAACCCGACCACAGCGCGATCTTCGACGGATCGGTCACACCGAGCTCGCGGATGTAGAGCGGCAGGAAGGGTGAGAAGAACTGAAAGCCGACGAAGGAAATGAAGACGGTCAGCGTGAGGGCCCAGACGTTGCGCTGCCAGCTTTCGGTGAAGAGACTCCGCATGCCTCGCTTCGCATCATAGGCCACGCGGTTGCAACGGGCATCGAACTCTGCTAGCCTCGCCCCGTTTTTGTGCCCGGGGTGCCCACGAGGGGCTCAGGGAAGGCGGTGCGAATCCGCCGCGACCCCGTCACTGTAACCGGGGACGAAACCCGCAACAGCCACTGGCGAGAGCCGGGAAGGCGCGGGGAGTAGGACGATCCGGCAGTCAGGAGACCTGCCTCGGGCGCGTACCTCGAAACCGGTCTTCGCGGGAGGACCTGGGATGCGCGCCCCGTCGTCGAGCTCGCCCCGTGTGCTGGTCGTCGCGGGAGTGGCGAGCGGAGTCGGCAAGACCACCGTCGCTCTTGGTCTGCTCGAGGCGTTTCGGCGACGCGGCCTGACGGTCCAGGCCTTCAAGGTCGGTCCCGATTTCATCGATCCCGGCTTCCACGAGATCGCGACCGGCCGGCCGTCGTACAACCTCGACGGCTGGATGTGCGGCCGCGATCATGCGCGGGCCACTGTCGCGCGGCGTGCCAGCGACGCGGACCTGGCGATCGTCGAGGGCGTCATGGGCTGCTTCGACGGGCTCGACGGGACCGGCGACGACGGCTCCACTGCGCAGGTGGCGAAGTGGCTCGGCGCGCCGGTCGTGCTGGTGATCGACGCGGAGGCGGCGGCGCGCAGCGCGGCGGCGGTGGTGCTGGGCTTCGAGCACTTCGACGCCGAGCTCGAGATCGCCGGGGTCATCGCCAATCGGGTAGCCGGCGATACGCACGCGCGGTTCGTTCAGAACGCCATCGCCGCGCGCTGCCGCGCCGTGCCCCTCGGCGCGATCCCGCGCGATGCGGCACTGACGTTACCGGAGCGACACCTGGGCCTGGTCACCGCCGGTGAAGGACCCTTGACCGCCGACACCCGACGCCGCCTCGCCGAAGTCGTCGAGCGCTCCGTGGACCTCGACGCGCTCTGGAAGGTCGCCGCTCCACTTCGTGTCGCGCCGTCCGGCGAGGCGCCACCGCCGGCGCCGTTGCGCGCGCGCATCGGCGTCGCGCGCGACACCGCGTTCTGCTTCTACTACCGCGACAACCTCGCGCTGCTCGAGGCGGCCGGCGCCGAGCTGGTGCTCTGGAGCCCGCTCACCGATGGCGCGCTGCCGCGTGTCGACGGGCTCTACTTCGGCGGCGGCTACCCGGAGCTGCACGCGGCCGCCCTCGCCGCGAACAAGCCCGTGCGGGACGCCGTGCACGCCTTCGCGGACTCCGGCGGTCCGATCTACGCCGAGTGCGGCGGTCTCATGTATCTGGCGGACGCGCTCGAAGACCTCGATGGCGCAACGCACGCCATGGTGGGCCTCTTGCCGACCACTGTGCGGATGCGGCCGCGTCGGCTCTCGCTGGCGTACACCGAGGTGACCTTCACCGGCGCCACGCCGCTCGGCGACGCCGGCATCGCGGCACGGGGCCACGAGTTTCACTTCTCACGAATCGACGCGCTGCCCGACGCGATCCCGCGCGCGTACCGCTTGCGCCCGCGCCACGGCGAGGAGCGCGCGGAGGGGTACGTCGTGGAGCGTGCGCTCATGAGCTACGTGCACCTTCACTTCGCCTCGAATCCCGCGCTCGCCGACCGGTTCGTGACCGCGTGCGCCGAGAGGAGCCCTTGCCGTGAAGCAACACGGCCGATGAATTGACGACCGACTGACGCGTGCAGTGCACGCGCCTGGACACGAGGGAAGCCGGTGCCAAGCCGGCGCTGCCCCGCAACTGTAGCCGGGGACGAAACCCGCGAAGACCACTGGCCAAGCGCGGCCGGGAAGGGCGGGGAGTAGGACGATCCGGAAGCCAGGAGACCTGGTCCGGGCCGAGATGGCGGGTCGCCGGAGCGAATCGACGCTCCGCCAGACCCGTTCGAGAGAGGACGAGATGACGCGGGTCATCGGAGTTCTGACCCTGATACTGGTACTCGGCAGCGCGATGGCCACGGCGGCTCAAGAGCAGCCGACGCCCCCGACGACATCGACGCCGCTCACACCCACGACGATAGCCCAGCCGGATCCAACGACGACGCCGCCGATGGATCCGGTGGTGGTGACCGCGACCAAGACCGAGACGCCGGTCGGCCAGACCGGCGCGTCCGTCAGCGTGATCACGCGCGAGCAGATCGAGCAGCGGCAGGTGACGGACGTGTTGCAGATCTTGAGAGACCAGCCCGGCCTCTCGTTGAGCCAGACCGGCAGCCGCGGCGGCACCACCTCCGTCTTCATCCGCGGCGGCAACAACAACATGAATCTCGTTCTCTTCGACGGGATGAAGGTGAACCTGGGCGGCGGTGGCTTCGACTTCGGGAACATCACGACCGTCGGCGTCGGCCGCGTGGAGATCGTCCGGGGACCGCAAAGCGCCCTCTACGGCGCCGACGCGATGACGGGAATCATCCAGTTCTTCACGCCGCGCGGCGAGGGGCCCTTTTCGGCGTGGGTCTCCGCCGAGGGCGGCAACTACGCGACGCACGAAGAGCGTGCGGGCGTTTCGTGGGGGAACAAGTACGCCGGAGTCTTCTTCGAATACGGCCACGTGTCGACGCAGGGCATTCTTCCCGTCAACAACGACGCCGACAACGACACGTTTGCCCTGCGCCTCGACCTGAGCCCGATTCCGGAGCTCGACTTTACGTTCACGGGGCGCTACGTCGCGAGCCATCTGGAGGTGCCGACGGAGGGCGCGGGCGACCGCTTCGACACACTCGACCCTCATCAATTCGAGAACGTCGATCGCCTGATCCTGACCCTCGGCGGGCGATATCGTCAGACGTCGTGGCTCGAGCATCGGGTGAAGCTCGGCGCCAGCTTCATCAGCGACCGCTTCGTGGACCCGATGGACCTGGGCGTCCCGACCGACGCGTTCTCGCCGCCGGAGGGGACGAAGACCACGAGCAAGGAGACCCGGTACTTCGCCGACTACAACATCGCGCTGACGCCGCCGAAGTTCTGGCAGATCACCCCGGTGTTCGTCCTCGGCGGGAGCTACGAATACCAGGACTTCAGGCAGCGTCTCCATCCGGTGGGCGTTCCGAACCGTACGGACGAATAG
>DASRIY010000437.1:0-10707 GCA_035649755.1 Candidatus Methylomirabilota bacterium | reverse complement strand
TCCGGCGAGCTCAGCAGCTCGAGGAACAGCTCGCGCTCGCGCTTCAGCCCCTCGGCGAACGGCAGGCCGACGGCGGCTTCGACCGCCTTGATGATGTTCTCGGGGGCCCGGAAGCCGCGCGTCAGACGCGCGATCGACTTGCGGAAGTTCGCGAAGACCTCGGGCTTGCCGCGCACCGCGGCCAGCTTGTCGTCGAGATCGCGAATCCTCTTGAGGGGCCGCTTCTCGGCGAGCACCTTTTCGGCGAACGCCACGGCGGCCGCCGTCAGGTCGCCCTGCACGATCTCGTCGATGAGACCGCTGGCGAGCGCCTCGTCGGCGCGGATGGGATCGCCACTCACCATCATCGAGAGGCCCTTCTCGACGCCCACCACCCGCGGCAGGCGCTGCGTGCCGCCGGCGCCGGGCAGGATGCCGAGCTTCACCTCGGGCAGACCAAAGCGCGCGGCCTTCACGGCGACGCGGTAGTGACACGCGAGGGTGACTTCGAGGCCGCCGCCGAGCGCCGTGCCGTGAACGGCGGCCACGACGGGCTTCGGCGAGCCCTCGATCAGGTCGAGGACCGAGTGGAGCGACGGCTCAGCCGGCGGCTTGCCGAACTCGGTGATATCGGCGCCGGCGATGAAGGTGCGCCCCGCGCACGCGATGACGATGGCCTGCACGGCGCCGTCAGCGGTCGCCTGCTTGATCCCGTCGTGGAGCCCCTTGCGCACGTGCTGGCTGAGCGCGTTGACAGGCGGGTTGTCGACGGTCAGCACGGCCACGCGGCCGCGCGTCGAGAGATCGACCGACTGTGTGATCTTCGCCATGTCGGAGCTCCTTATCTAGAGTCGCGCCCCGGCCGCTCAGCAGCCAAGCTGCTGGGCCAGGTCCTGGAAGTCCTTCGCGACGATATCCCACTGGCGCGCCGGGGTCACGTCGCGGTTCGAGCCCGGCCCGTGCTCGTTCGGCCGCGGCACGAACGCGGTGCACAGGCCGACCTCGCTGGCCTTGCCGAGGTCGCCGTTGTGGGCGGCGACCATCATGCACTCGCCGGGCGCCAGCCCCAGGAGCTCGGCAGTTGTCCGGTAGCACTCGGGCTGCGGCTTGTAGTGCCGCGCCACCTCGGCGCCGAGGACCGCGTCCCACGGAAGCCCGCCGTATTTGGCCATGTTCACCATGAGGGCCACGTTGCCGTTCGAGAGCGTCGCCAGCACGAACTTCCGCTTCAGGCGCGTGAGCCCGGGCACCGAGTCGGGCCAGGGATCGAGGCGGTGCCAGGCGCGATTGAAGTGATCGATCTCGGCCTCCGAGAGACCCTTGATGCCGAACTGAACCAGGAGCTTGTCGAGGCTCTCCCGGTGGAGGTCGTCGAGCTTCGTCCACGGCCGGCGGCCGCTGCGCACCTCGTCCATGGCCGGCTGGTAGAGACCGCGCCACGAGTCGGCGAACTTGGCCCAGTCGAGACCGAGGCCCTTCGCCTTGCCAAGCGCCTCGCCTTCCCGGATGAGGCTCGACCGCCAGTCGACCACCGTGCCGAAGACGTCGAACGTGAGCGCCTTGACGTTCGGAATCGCCATGGAAGATCTCCTTATATGCCTCTGCGCGTCTCGAGAATGCCGGCGCGCTCGAGGATCGCGCGAAGCTCTGCGCGCGTGACGTCGTCGAGGGCCGGACCCGGAGGCCGGACGTAGCTCGACCGGATGGCGCCGCGCAGGCGCAGCACCTCCTTGCGCAGCGCGATGCCCACTCCCACCTGGCCCTCGTACCGTATATAGGAAGCGTAACGGTCGTACATCTCGGCGGCTCCCGCCGTGTTGCCCGCCGCGAACAGGTCGTAGATCTTCACGAGGATGTCGGGCACCGCCACGCCGGTCATGATCCCGATGGCGCCGCGCGACAGCTCCTCGAAGAAGTACATCCCGTTCATGCCGCCGAAGATGAGGAGCCGGTCGCTGCCGACAAGCCGCCTGAGCGCGGTGATCTTCGTGGGGGTCGGCGGCTCCTCGAGCTTGACGTAGCGACAGGCGGGCAGCTCGCTGCCGATCCTCACGATGAGGTCGGGCGGCATGATCACGCCCGTCGTCACCGGCTCGTCCTGGACCACGATGGGGATCGAGAGCGCGCCCGCGACCGCGCGGTAGTGGGCGAGGATCGCGGCGTCGCCCTTCAGACCCGGCGGCGGCGCCACCATGACGGCCGCGGCGCCCGCCGCCTCCGCCGCCTGCGAGAGCTCGATGCAGGCGCCGGTCCCGGCGTGCGAGGTTCCGACCACGATGGGGAAGCGCCCGGCGGCGCTCTTGATGAACACGTCGGCCACTCGTCGGCGCTCGGACTCGGTCAGCTTGTGGAACTCTCCCATGATGCCCAGGACGTTGAGACCGTGGACGCCACAGCGGGCCTCGAACTCCACCAGCGTGACGATGCTGTCCTCGTCCACCCGACCCTCGGCGTCGAACGGGGTCGCGGTGATCGGGATCACTCCCCTGAGCTCGGTCATGCGATCAGCTCTCCGTGGCTCCGCTCGTAGTGGGCGCGGAGGAGGTCGGCGCCGAAGTCGTTCCGCGGATCGTGCCACACGGAATGGACGTGGTTGGCGCGGTTCTGGCTGTTGTCGTACTCGATGAGCAGCGTCGGGCCGTGCAGCCGATAGTAGTGCGGCTGTTTCGGGTCGATCGGGCCGGCCCACGCGAAGCGCACCTCTTCGCTTCCGGCCTCGCGCATGCGCCGGAGCTCCTCGTCGGCGATCTCGCTCCGCATGTTGCGGGCGTAGGTCTCGATGAGGCGGAGCGCTAGCGCGCGCGGCTCGGCGCCGAGCTCGCCGAGCGCCACGCCCGCCGGCGTCTTCAGGCTGTCGGCGCGCCCCGGCCCGCTCACGATGTCGCCGGGCGACTCGGCGGCGATGACGAGGCGGCCGCGCAGGCTCGCGTCGACGCCGCGCGCGAGGGCGAACGCGAGATCCTGCTCCTCGGCCAGCGCGCGCAGGCCGCGATGGGGGCCCGACGGCACCTCGGCCGGATTGGCGCCGAAGAACGCCGGCGTGACCGAGACGGGACGGCCCGGGACTAGCGTGAAGTTGAGCGAGAGATGATGCCCCTCGAGGCGCCAGCCCCACGCGGCATTCGGGTCGGGCGCGCCGAAGAGGCTCACGTAGTACTTCTCGGGGTCGCGCAGGAGCCCGCCGAAGGTCTCGAGCTGGCGCAGGACCTCCTCCAGCTTCACCACGTTGACCGCCTTCGCATAGCCCACGCCCGAGAGCGACGCCTTCATGAGCTCGTGGGCGGCCGCGCGGGCGGCGGGCGACATGTCCTTGAACGCGATCCCGGCGCGGCTTCTCGGGATGTAGTGCCAGTTCCGTCGCTCCTCGTGACCGAGCGGGAACGTCGCGGCCTGGCGCTGCGCGGGCTCGAGCGACTGCACGAACGCCGCGGCGGCGCGCGCCATCGCCGCGCGCGCGCCGTCCTGGATCTGCGCCAGCGCCGGCCGCGGCAGGGCCGCCAGCATCGCCGCGGCGGTCGCGCCGTGCAGGAGCTGTCGCCGGCCGAAGGAACCCATGGGCCCCAATGCTACACTCCACTCACCCGCGAGTCCTGGAATGCGAATCCTGCTGCTCGCCGTGCTTGTCCTCGTCACGCCGGCCCGCGCGGTCGCCGACGATGCCGTGTGGGAGCTGCTGCGCGGCGGCGCGCAGGTCGTCCTCATGCGCCACACGATCACGACGCCCGGCGTCGGCGATCCGGCCGGCTTCCGCCTCGACGACTGCGCGACCCAGCGCAACCTCACCGACGCGGGTCGCGAGGACGCGCGGCGCATCGGCGCCGCCTTCCGCCAGCGCTCGATTCCCGTGGGCCGCGTGCTGTCGAGTCCGTGGTGCCGCTGCCTGGAAACCTCGCGGCTCGCCTTCGGCGCCGCGGAGGTCTGGGCGCCGCTCAGCAACCTGTTCGACAATCGCGCGCGCGAGGCCGAGCAATTGCGCGCGCTGCGCGAGATCACCGGCCGGCGGCCCACCGGCGGTAATCTCCTGCTCGTCACCCACGGCTCGGTCGTCCAGCCGCTCACCGGAATCCAGCCGGCCCCCGGCGAGATGGTCGTGCTCACGCCCGACGGCGCCGGCCGCTTCCGCGTCGCGGGCCGCCTGGCGCCCTGACCCGCATTTACCGCCCGAGGTAGAGCCGGCGCACGCGCTCGTCGTTCCGGATCACGTCGCCCGCGCCCTCGTAGCGGTTCTGCCCGAGCTCCAGCACATACGCGTAGTCGGAGATCTCCAGCGCCTTGGCGGCGTTCTGCTCGACCATCAGGATCGTCTGACCGAGCCGGCGGAGGCTCTCGACGATGCGGAAGATCTCCTTGAACACGAGCGGCGCCAGGCCGAGCGTGGGCTCGTCGAGCAGGATGAGTCGCGGCTTGAGGAGCAGCGCCCGCGCCATCTCCAGCATCTGCTGCTGGCCGCCGGAGAGATCGCCGGCCCGGCGCCGCCGTGACTCGCGCAGCACGGGGAACGTCTCGTAGAGCCGCTCGATCTCGGCCTCGAGCTCGGCCGAACGCGGCCGCGTGTAGGCTCCCAGGCGGAGGTTCTCCTCCACCGTCATGAGCGGGAAGACGTTGCGGCCCTGCGGCACGTACGCCATGCCGCGGCGCAGGAGATCGGCCGGCGACTGGTTGGTGACGTTCTCGCCGTCGAGCGTCACGCGCCCCTGGCGGGCGGGCAGCAGGCCGAAGAGCGTCTTGAACACCGTCGACTTGCCCGCGCCGTTCGGCCCGATGATCGAGACCACCTGGCCGGACGTGACGTCGAGGGACACGCCCTTCAGGATCTCGAGCTTGCCGTAGCCGGCGTGGAGGTCGCGTACCTCGAGCAGGGCCACCGTCACCTCCCGAAGTACGCGTCGAGCACGAGCGGGTTGTCGGCGATCTCGGCCGGCGTGCCCTCGGCAATGCGCTCGCCCTGGCTCAAGACGATGATGCGCCGGCAGAGCGACATGACCACTTCCATGTTGTGCTCGATGACCACGAACGTGTAGCCGCGCCCGTTCAGCTCCAGGATGTGCCCCATCAGATTCTTGATCATCGTGGGATTCACGCCGGCCATCGGCTCATCGAGCAGGATGAGCTGGGGATCCGACATCAACGCCATCCCGAAGTCGAGGAGCTTCTGCTGGCCGTACGACAGGTTCGAGGCCAGGTTGTCCTGCAGGCGCGCGATACCCAGGAACTCGAGCAGCTCCCGCGCGCGCGCCGTCTCCTGGGTCTCCTCGCGGCGGAGAAGGCGCGAGAGCAGCGTGCCCGTCTTCTCCTGCGCGGCCACCAGCATGTTCTCGAGCACGGTCATCTCGGGAAAGAGCTGGATGAGCTGGAACGTGCGCGCGATGCCGCGCTGATAGACGGCGTCGGCGGTCCGGCCCGTGATGTCCTCGCCCCGGAAGCGCACGTGGCCGCCCGAGGGCGGCAAGACCCCGGTGACACAGTTGAACAGCGTGGTCTTGCCCGAGCCGTTGGGGCCGATGACGCCGAGCAGCTCCCCCGGCTCGACGCTGAGGCTGACGCCGCTCAGCGCAGAGAGGCGGAAGAAGTGCTTGGTGAGCTTCTCGATCTCGAGAAGCGCCATGCGAGGTCCCAGAGGCCCACGAGCCCCTTCGGCATGAACAGCATCATGATGATCACGGCGAGCGCGTAGATGATCAGATAGAGGCCCTCGGAGCCCCGGAGCACCTCCGGCAAGATGGTGACGACGAGGGCGCCGATGAACGGCCCCTCGAAGCGCCCGAGCCCGCCGAGCACGACCATCATCAGGAACTGAATCGAGCGGTCGAGCGTGTAGGCGCCGGGGTCGATGTAGCCCAGGAGCGGTGCGAACAGGGCGCCGCCCGTCCCCGCGTAGGCGGCGCCGATGGCGAAGGCCATCAGCTTGTAGTTGCGCAGGCTGACGCCGACCACCTCGGCGCGCATCTCGTTCTCGCGGATGGCGCGGAAGGCCCGCCCCCAGCGTGAATGCAGGATCCAGTAGGCGGATGCGACCACGACCGCCGTCCACCCGAGGATGTAGAAGTAGAAGGCGCGGTCGGACTTGAAGCTCACCGGTCCCCAGACCGGGCGCGCCACGTTGGAGATCCCGAACGAGCCGCCCGTCAGCGATTCCCAGTTCCGCAGCACCAAGAAGACGATGATATTGAAGCCGAGCGTGACCATGGCGAGGTAGTGATGCTTCACCTTGAGGGCCGGGAAGCCGAGCACCAGGCCCCAGGTGAACGCGAGCGCGACGCCGAGCACCAACCCGACCTCGAAGGGCACGCGGTGCTGACCGAGGATGGCGACCGCGTAGGAGCCCAACGCCATGAAGGCCGCGTGGCAGAGCGAGATCTGGCCGGCGTAGCCGAGAGTGAGGTTGAGCCCGATGGCGAGGATGACGTAGACCAGCGTGAGGCTCAGCACGTAGAGCTTGTACTGATCGAGGACCAGCGGCAGCAGCAGGCAGAGCGCGAGGGCGGCCAGCAGCGGCCAGCGGGCGCGCGCCACTAGGCCCACTCCTCTTTGACGCCCCAGATGCCCTCGGGCTTGAGCAGCAGCACCGCGATGAGGATGATGAGCGCGAAGGCGTCGCGGAAGTGGCTCGAGATGTAGGCGGCCGAGAGGGTCTCCACCACCCCGACCAGGAGGCCGCCGAGCAGCGCGCCGCGAATCTGGTTGAAGCCGCCGATGATCGCCGCGTAAAACGCCTTGAGCCCGAGGCCGACGCCGATGTCGTACTTCACCAGGTACACCGGCGCGATCAGGATGGCGGCCATCGCGGTGAGCGCCGCGTTCAGCACGAATGTGATCGTCACCAGGCGCGCCACGTTGATGCCGAGCACCGAGGCGAGCGCCCGGTTCTGGGCCACCGCCTGCATGGCCCAGCCGAGCTTGGTGCGGGTGATGAAGAGCTGGAGGAGGGCGATCACGACAGCCGCGAACAGGATGTTGCCGATCTCCTCCAGCGAGACGACGATCGTCCCGAGAAAGATGGGCTCGCGCGAGAAGATGGCCGGAAACGGCAGCGCCAGCGGCGTCCAGAACTGCTGGAGCGAGTAGCGGATGAGCAGGCTGAGCCCGATGGTGGCGATGACCAGCGGGAGCACGCCCATCTTGAGCAGGCGCGTCACCAGAAGCTCCTTGACGCCGACGCCCAGCAGGAGCGTCGAGACGATCACCGTGGCCAGCATGGCGGCGACGAAGGGGAACTTGAGGATCACGAAGAACAGCACCATCGCGAACGCCGGCAGCACCACGAACTCGCCCTGCGCGAAGTTGATCGTGTTCGACGTCTGCCAGAGGAGCACGAAGCCGATGGCGGCCATGGCGTAGATCGCGCCGATCGACACGCCGGCGATGCAGAGCTGGACGAAGTCGGCCACGTCGCCCTCGGCCGTCTCCGCTATTTACAGGGGCGGAGGTTGTAGGGGCCGCCGAGCATCCCGACCGTCTTGGCCACCACCGACTTGCCGTCCTTCACCTCGACGATGAAGCTCGGCCGGTCGAGGCTCCCCTTCTCGTTCACGTACAGGTCCATGAGGAGGCCCGCTTCCTCGTTGGTCGTGAACAGGTTGTTGTGCAGGCAGGCCTTCACCTTGGCCTGATCCCAGCTGCCCACCCGCTGCACCGCGGCCTTGAGCATGTGCACGCCGATGTAGCCCTTGAACGCGTTGTGGTCGGGCACCCGGTTGTACTTCTCCTGGAAGCGGCGGTTCATGTCGACCATGAGCGGCACCGGCGCGCCGGCGGTCAGGCCGACGTGGCAGCGCGAGCCGTTGACGGCGGCGCCGGCGGGCGTGATCGTGGTCTGCGCGCACAGGGTCGTCTCGCCGACCGGCTCGACGGTGAGCGCCATCTTCCGGAGCTGGATCATGAAGCGGGCGTTCTCTTCCTCGTGGTTGTAGACCATCACGTGGGTGGCGCCCGAGGCGCGCACCTTCGTCAGCTCCGGCGTGAAGTCCGCCTGCTGCACCTCGGTCGAGATGTCGACGACCGGCGTCTTGCCGCGCTCCTTCAGGAACTGCACGAACATGTCGTGGCCGCCCTTGCCGAAGGCGTTGTTCACCCAGACCAGCGCGATCTTCTCCGCCTTGAGGTCGTCGAGCAGCCATCGGACCATCTTGGCCATGCCGGTGTCCTGGGTAAACGACGTCAGGAAGATGTTGTCGTTGCCCTTCTGGGTGATGATGATCGACTCCGACCCCGTGAACTGCGGCACACCCGCCTGCTTGGCGATGTCCATGTTGGCGACGGTGCTCGAGCTGTACACCGTGCCGAAGACCGCGAAGGGCTTGTCGTTGAGCACCCGCCGCATGACCGCCACCGACGTCGGGGGATCGGTCTGCGTGTCCTGCACCGACGTCTCGAGCTTCATGCCGAGGATGCCGCCCTTCTTGTTGATGTCCTCGACCGCCAGGTTGACGGCGTCACGCCACATCGCGCCGACGCTGGCGCCGCCGCCGGTGATCTCGGCGACGATCGGGATCTTGACGACGCCCTGCGGGCTGGCCGGCGACACGGCCGCCAGGACCAGGAGCGTCGGGAGCAGCGCAAGCTTCAGTCGGGCTGATCGCATGGGAGATCCTCCTTGAGTCTGGCCTAGCGCGCGATTCCGAAGGCAGCCGCCTTCCAGCGGGGATCGTCGGAGGCGTCGAGCCGGTCGCGGACGCGGCGCAGGAGCCGGCCGGCGCCGGTCTCGCCCCAGAACCACCGGGCGATCTCCTCGCCGCCGGCGCCGGGCTTCATCGCCAAATGGCCCTCGAAATAGAGCGTCTTGAGATCGTCGGCGCAGTAGCGGATGAAGTTCGGCAGCGGCACCTCCGCCGGGCGCTCGGCCATGTCGGCCTCTCCGCCGCCGGCGAACTCCTCGAGGAAGCGCACCACGCCGCGAAATCGCGTGGCGGGAATGCCGCTGAGCCCCAGGAGCGTGCGGCCTTCGTTCTTCTCGACCCAGACCTCGTGGTAGCGGCGCATCTGCGTGGCTTCCATCGCGACGTCCGAGGGCGCCGTGTCCGCGAGCTTGATGCCCGAGGCCTGCGGCGGCGCTCCCGGCTGGTCGCCGGGCTCCGCGTCGTCCGGGAAGTCGCGCAGGACCGGCCCGGCCGGCTCGGCCAGGAGGTCGAGCGCGGCCCGCAGAACGCGATGCTGCAGCGCCGGGTCGTCGGGCCGCCCGAGCGCGTAGCCGAAGGGGAATGGGACCCAGAGCGCGCGCGGCGGCTTCACCTTCTCGGTGTGCTCACGCACGAGGCTGATCGACGTCGTGGAGACGCCCGCCGCTTCGAGGACACGCGCCAGCACACCGCCGGTGTGCGTGCAGTTCGGTCACGTCGGGGTGATGAGCGCCAGGTCCACGCCCTCGTCGACCAGGCGCCGGGCCGCCTCGGGACCGGTCTGGCTCTCGATGCGCGCGACCTCGCGCTGGGCGCCCATGAACGAGTAGTGATTGGGCCCGAGCCCGCCCAGCTCGCCCCGCGCGACCAGCTCGCGCAGCCGGTCGATCGGGAACGAGACGTTGATGTCGCGCATGATCGCGACCCGGTCGAAGCCGATGCTCGTGTGGCTCTGGATGACGTCGACCGTCGGCGTGTCGGCGGCAATCACGCGGTACGTCTGATCGCCCGGCGTGAAGAGCCGGTCACCGCGGACGTGCACGCCGGCCGTGGTCACGACGGCGAGCCGGCACGCGGCGAGAGGCTTCGCCGGGAGCCTGAACGGCGCGGTCTCGTTGACCTGGGCCGGGAACGTCAGGAGGTTGTTCCGGGAGATCTGCGGCAAGCGGTCGAGACGTGGCATCGCGGAGCGCCATACTGCCCGACCGCCGAGGTGCAGTCAACAACCGTCCTGCCTCACTCCGAGGCAGCCGAGCACGCTGGCGACCTCACACCGGACGTGATATAGGTTCGCCACTCAACCCCGTCGAAGGAGGCCCCACGTAATGCTGAAATTGCTGGCGGTGGCCCTGCTCTCGGCGCTGCTCGCGCTGCCCGTGTCACCGGTAAACGCGCAGACCAAGGACACCCTGACGGTCGGCCTGGTGTGGATCAATGACACGCTCGACCCGCACATGCACTTCCAGCGGGTCGGCATCCTGATCAACATCAACATGTTCGACTCGCTCCTGCACAAGAACACGAAGCTCGAGTACGAGCCCTCGCTGGCGACGTCGTGGAAGGCGCTGAACGACACGACTTGGGAGTTCAAGCTCCGCAAGGGTGTGAAGTTCCACAACGGCGACGTGCTGACGGCCGAGGACGTGAAGTTCTCCTTCGACCGGGTGCTCGAGCCCGGCAAGGAGCAGAAGCGCTCGCCGCAGTACGGCAACGTCCGCGCGATCAAGGAAGTCCGGATCGTCAATCCGGACACGATCCACCTGGTGACCGACAAGCCGTTCCCGCTCCTGCTCGAGCGGCTCGTCTTCTTCCCGATCGTGCCCAAGAAGCACATCGAGAAGGTCGGCGACGCCGCGTTCGCCGAGTCGGCCACGGTCGGCACCGGCCCCTGGAAGCTCGTCGAGTGGAAGCGCGGCCAGCACCTGCGGCTCGAGGCGTTCAACGACCACTGGCGCGGTAAGCCCGCCTTCAAGAACCTCGTGTTCCGGGAGATCCCGGAGGTCGCCACGCAGCTCGCCGAGCTGAAGACCGGGGGCGTCGACCTGATCCGCAACGTGTCGGCGGACCTCCTGCCGGAGATCAAGGCGAACGCCCAGACCTACGTCACCTCGGC
>DASRIY010000436.1:0-13828 GCA_035649755.1 Candidatus Methylomirabilota bacterium | reverse complement strand
AGTCCCCAAGGACGTCCGCTTCAAGAACGTCGACCTCTCGATCGAGCTCGAGACCCTCTCGTTCTATCTCGCCAAGTCGCCGCGCTAACCGTGCCGGGCGCGCCGCGACGGGGTTATCTGCGTAGCCCGACGTTCCTCGTTAGTAGCGACATACAAGGAGACGACGATGTCCACATGGCTTGTAGCTCTCCTCTGCTTGGCTTTGCCGGTCGGACCCGCGGTCGCGGATGATCGAGCCAACCTTCTCGGTACACGACCAGAGTCTTCGTCACATGGACCCGCGTGAAGTAAGAGTCCGCACCAGCGCAGAACCATCCAACCTCAGGATGAACCTGAGGGCCCTGCGGCCCCGCTGGAGCCTCGTGGTAACTTAGAGCGTTCGGAAATGCTGCGAGAGTGGCCGGCCTTCGAAGCGCTGGCGAAATCGTTCGCCGAGGGAGAAGTCTGTCTGCGCGTCGCCGGCCTCACCGGAGCGGCCCGCGCGCTCGCCGTAGCCGAGCTCCTCCAGACCCACCCCCGGCCGGCCCTCGTCGTCGTGGCCTCCATGCCCGATGCCCACCGCTGGACCCAGGACCTGAAGCTCTTCGGTACGCAGGCGCTCGAGTTCGCGTCGCCCGAGCCCCGACTGTGGCGCGGGGGCCATCACCGGGAAGCGGACGCCGAGCGCGCGATGATCGCGCGGCGGCTCACGGTGGCGGAGCCGATCACGGTCGTCGCCACCCCTGCGGCGCTCGGCGCACCGCTGCTCAGCCGCGCCGAGTTCGCCGATCGAACGCTCCGGGTCGCGCCGGGCGATCGCCTCGACCGGGAGCTCCTCCTCGAGGCGCTCGAGCGATGCGGCTACGAGCGTGTCGATACAGTCGTGGCGGTGGGGCAGTGGAGCCTGCGCGGCGGCATCGTCGACGTGTTCTCGCCCAGCCAATCGAGCCCGGCCCGGCTCGAGTTCTTCGGCGACGATGTCGAGTCGATCCGTCTGTTCGATCCCTCGTCACAGCGCTCGGTGACGGCGCTCGACGAGCTGCTGGTGCTCCCGCTCGTTCCCGAGGAAGGCGAGCCCGCGGGCGACGCGCGGCTGCTGGACTATCTGCCGGCGGCGGCGCCGGTCATCGTCGATGCGCCGAAGTTGCTCGACGGACCGAACGAGGAGGCGCCGGCGGAGCCGCCGCTCCGTGAGCGGCTCGCCGGCCGTCAGCTCGTCGAGCTGAGCCTGGTGGCCGGCACCTCCAGTGGAGCCCCCTCGCCCGACGCGACGGAGTTCGTCCTGGAGACCCAGGAGGTCGCGCGCTTCACCGGGCGGTTCAACCAGCTCGCCACCGAGATCGGACGCTGGCGCGTCGAAGGATTCCGCGTCCGCCTGACCGCCGCCGACGAGCGCCAGGCCGAGCACCTGCGCCAGATCCTGCGCGAGCACGGCGTCGAGGCGCTGGTCGCCTCGCTCGACGGGCCCGAATCGCTGGCGGTGGTCGTCGGGGAGTGCTCGACCGGGTTCGCGATTCCCGCCCTCGGTATGATCGTGCTCACCGAGGCGGAAGTCTTTGGATCCCGCCGCCGCTCGCTGCGACGGCCGAAGTACCAGCGCGGCGCCGCGCTGACCGCGTTCAGCGATCTCGCGATCGACGACATCGTCGTCCACGAGGACCACGGCCTCGGGCGCTACCTCGGTCTCAGGACGATGAAGATCGGCGATCGCGAGGGCGACTTCCTGCTCCTCGAGTACGCGGAAGGCAACCAGCTCTACCTGCCAGTCGAGCGGCTCGATCGCATCTCGAAATATCTGGGCGGAGAAGCCGCGGCGGCGCGCCTCGACCGTCTGGGCGGGGCCTCCTGGCAGCGGGTGAAGGAGTCCGTCCGCGCGGCCCTGCGCGAGATGGCCGAAGGGCTCCTGCGCCTCTACGCGGAGCGGGCGGTGGCCGACGGTCACGCGTTCGCGGGGGACTCGCCCTGGCAGCGCGAGTTCGAGACGGCATTCCGGTTCGAGGAGACGCCGGATCAGCTCCGGGCGATCGAGGAAAGCAAGAAGGACATGGAGGCCGGTCGCCCGATGGACCGGCTGGTCGCGGGCGACGTGGGCTACGGCAAGACCGAGGTCGCCCTTCGCGCCGCCTTCAAGGCGGTGGCCGACGGGATGCAGGTTGCCGTGCTGGTGCCGACGACGGTGCTGGCCCAGCAGCACTGGTCGACGTTCGCCGACCGGTTCGCGCCATTCCCGACAAAGGTCGAGCTGCTGTCGCGCTTCCGCTCGCCGAAGGAGCAGAAGGCGGTCGTCGAGGGTCTGCGTCAGGGCACCGTCGACGTCGTCATCGGCACGCACCGGCTCCTGTCGAAGGACGTCGCCTTCAAGAATCTGGGCCTCCTGGTCGTCGACGAGGAGCACCGGTTCGGCGTCGCGCACAAGGAGCGGATGAAGCAGCTGCGTGCGGCCGTGGACGTGCTCTCGATGACCGCCACGCCGATTCCCCGGACGCTCTACATGTCGCTCTCGGGCGTGCGCGATATGTCGGTGATCGAGACGGCGCCGCTCGACCGGCTGCCGGTCGAGACGGTCATTCGCCGCTTCAGCCGGGGCGTCATCAAGGAAGCGCTCGAGCGCGAGCTGGAGCGCGGCGGGCAGGTCTTCTTCGTCCACAACCGCATCCAGTCGCTGCCGTCGATGGCGAAGCTGGTGCAGGAGCTGGTCCCCCAGGCGCGCGTCATCATGGGCCACGGCCAGATGAAGGAGCGCGAGCTCGAGGCGACCATGGTGAAGTTCGTTACCGGTCAGGCCGACATTCTCGTCTCCACGGCCATCGTCGAGTCGGGGCTCGACATCCCGGCCTCCAACACGATCATCGTCAACCGCGCCGATCGCTTCGGCCTCGCCCAGCTCTACCAGCTACGCGGCCGGGTCGGGCGCGAGCGGCAGCAGGCGTACGCGTACCTGCTGGTGCCGGCCGATGGCCGTGTCGACGAGTCGGCCCAGCGACGCCTCCGGGCCCTCCAGGAGCTGACGGAGCTAGGCTCGGGGTTCAAGCTCGCCCTGCGCGACCTCGAGATCCGGGGGGCCGGTAACATCCTGGGCGCCCAGCAGCACGGGCACATCGCGGCGGTGGGCTACGATCTTTATTCGAAGCTTCTCGCCGAGGCCGTGCGAGAATTGGCCGGCGGTCCGACCGCCACCACGGTCGATCCGGTAATCAGCGTCAACGTAGAAGGGTTCTTGCCCGACGACTATGTGCCCGAGGTCAATCAGCGACTCGCGCTCTACAAGCGCCTGGCCGGCGCCGCCGGCGAGACCGAGGTGGACGATCTTCGCGCCGAGCTGGCAGACCGGTTCGGCCCCTTGCCCGCTCCCGCCGAGCAGCTCCTCGACATCGTGCGCATCCGCGTCTCCGCGCGCCCCGTGGGAATCGAGAAGATCGAGGCGGGCGACGGCAAGGCCCTCGTCACGTTCTCTCCCGCGACGCCGATCGAGCCCGAGCGGCTGGTGCGGACGATCGCGAAGAGCCGCGGCCGGCTCAAGATGAAGCGCGACTTCGTGCTCGAGGCGCAGATCGCGCGCGGCGAATGGCCGCGCGTCCGCGATTCCTTGCTCGGATTACTCGGCGAGCTGAGCCGCACGTGAGGCGCGCGTTCGCGCTCGCGTCCATGCTGACGCTGGCCCTGGGCGGCTGCGCGATGCCCAGCTGGGTACCGTTCTTCGGCAGCGGACCGTCCAAGCCGCCCGAGCCGGCCAAGCCGCTCGCGAACTCGCCGGTGCCCCTGCGGCCCAACGCCCCCGCGAATCCGGCCGCGCCCGACGAAAGCGTGACTGACCGTGTACTCGCCGTCGTCAACAACGACGCGATCACCCTCTCGGACCTCCAGGAAGCCATCGCGGTCTACCAGTACGAGAATCGCGATCGCGCGCCGGCGCCGGCGAATGAGCTCGCCCCGCAGTTCCTCACGCGGATGATCGACAACCGCCTGCAGATCCAGGAGGCCGAGCGCGAGAAGATCGTCATCGACGACGCCGAGATCGAGGAGGAGCTTTCCGAGCGGCTCAAGAAGATGAACGTGAAGAGCCGCGAGGAGTTCGACTCGATGCTCAAGGCGCAGGGGCTCTCGATCGACGCAGTCAAGCGGCGGATCAGCGACGAGATCCGGCGCAATCGGGTCGTCGGGCGGAAGGTGCGGCTCCGGATCTCGGTGACGGAGGCGGAGGTGACGCAGTATCTCGAGGCCAACCGCCCGAAGCTCGAGACAGGATTGACCTACCACGCGCGGCACATCCTGATCCAGCCCGACGCGGGGGGCGCCACCGACGTGGCCTGGGAGAACGCTCGTATCCGCGCCGATCTCATCCGCAGTCAGCTGCTCGAGGGCGCGGACTTCGCCGAGCTCGCCAAGCAGAACTCGCAGGACGCGACGGCCCGGGACGGCGGCGATCTCGGAACGCTCAAGCGCGGCGAGCTTGCCCAGGACATCGAACTGCAGATTCTGAGCCTCGCTCCCGGGGAGGTCTCGCTGCCCCATCGCTCGGCGCTCGGGTATCACATCTTCCGGCTCGAGTCGAAGGACAGCCTCGAGGGCGAGGGGCTCGCGCGGGTCAAGGCGCAGATTCGCGAGATTCTCTTCCGCGAAAAGTTCGACGCGCGGTACGACGCGTGGATCAAAGAGATCAAACAGCGCGCGATCATCGACGTGCGGCTGGATGGCCAGCTGTGAAAAATCATTGACAATATACTGCTTGGATGGCAACATAATCTCCGGCGTTAGCTTTCCAACCCCGCAGAAAATCTAGGCAAACGCTAACCGACTCACTTGCTTGCGGCGCCAGCCGCCCGGAGCCCTTTGATGAGTGCCCGCCGAGAGAGAGGTCAGGGAAACCCGAACCCGACCCAGCAGAACCCTGAAGTGAACGGGATGAATCTTTCCGAATTAAAGGAAAAGAGCATCTCGGACCTCAACGTGATCGCCCGTGATTTGAACGTCCAGAACATGGGCGGCCTGCGAAAGCAGGAATTGATCTTCAAGATCCTCCAGTCGCAGGCGGAGAAGGACGGTCTCATCTTCGCCGAAGGCGTTCTCGAGGTTCTTCCCGACGGATTCGGATTCCTGCGAGCGCCGGACTACAACTATCTGCCAGGGCCGGACGACATCTATGTCTCACCCTCCCAGATCCGGCGATTCGACCTCCGCACCGGCGACACCATTTCCGGACAGGTGCGGCCGCCGAAAGACACCGAGCGCTACTTCGCGCTGCTCAAGGTCGAGGCGATCAACTTCGAGACGCCGGAGCAGGCGCGCGAGAAGATCTTCTTCGACAACCTCACGCCGCTCTATCCGATGGAGCGGCTCCGGCTCGAGCACGACACCGAGAACCTCACGACCCGCGTGATGGATCTGCTGTGCCCGATCGGCAAGGGCCAGCGGGGCATGATCGTGGCCGCGCCGCGTACCGGCAAGACGATGATGCTGCAGTCCATCGCCCACGCGATCGCGACGAACCATCCCGAGGTCTATCTGATCGTGCTGCTCATCGACGAGCGGCCCGAGGAAGTCACGGACATGCAGCGCTCGGTGAAGGGCGAGGTCATCTCGTCCACCTTCGACGAGCCGCCGCAACGGCACATCCAGGTCGCCGACATGGTGATCGAGAAGGCCAAGCGGCTGGTCGAGCACAAGCGGGACGTCGTCATCCTGCTGGACTCGCTGACGCGCTTCGCGCGCGCCCACAACGCGGTCATTCCCTCGTCGGGCAAGGTGCTGTCGGGCGGTCTCGACGCCAACGCGCTGCAGCGGCCGCGGCGGTTCTTCGCGACGGCCCGGAACATCGAGGAAGGCGGCTCGCTGACGATCATGGCCACGGCCATTGTCGACACCGGCAGCCGGATGGACGACGTCATCTTCGAGGAGTTCAAGGGCACCGGCAACATGGAAGTCCACCTCGACCGGCGCCTGATGGACAAGCGCATCTTCCCGACGATCAACATCGAGCAGTCGGGCACCCGGAAGGAAGAGCTGCTCCTCGAGAAGGATGAGCTCCAGAAGGTCTGGCTCCTCCGCAAGGCGCTCTCCCAGCTCAACCCGGTGGAGGGCATGGAGCTCCTGCTCGACAAGCTCAAGCTCACCCGGACCAACAAGGAGTTCCTCGCCTCGATGCACTCGATGGGCTAGCTTGAGGCGGGCGAGGCTGGTATCCTTAGTGGTCCTGAGGGGGTGGCGACTGTGAAGGTGGGTATTCATCCGGACTATGTGGACACGACCATCACGTGCGCGTGCGGAGAGGTGGTTCATACCCGTTCCACCCGGCCCAACATCCACGTGGAGGTCTGCTCGAAGTGCCATCCGTTCTACACGGGTAAGCACAAGCTCATGGACACGGCCGGTCGGGTCGAGCGCTTCCAGCGGAAATACAAGCGTCAGACCACGACCTCGTAGCTGGAGCTCGGAAACCGGCGGTGTCGCGATACCCGCCGGTTTTTCTTTGTCCAGCGAGCCCAACCCCGCCGAGGGGGCGGTGAGGCACGATGCTGTTTGACAAGCTCCGCCGGATCGAAGAGCGGTCGAACGAGATCACCCGCCTCCTGTCAGACCCGGCGATCTTCAGCCAGCCCGCGGAGTACGCCCGCCTCCGGAAGGAGCACGCCGATAGCCTCGAGATCGTCGAGCGCTTCACGACCTACCGGGAGGTGCTCCGCCGCATCGGGGAGGCGCGCCACATCCTGGCCGAGGGCGGCGACCGCGAGCTCGCCGAGCTGGCACAGGCGGAGATCGACGACCTCACCGCCAAGCAGACCGTGCTCGAGGAGGAGCTGAAGCGGCTCCTGTTGCCGCGTGACCCGAACGACGAGAAGAACGTCTTCGTGGAGATCCGCGCCGGCGCCGGCGGCGACGAGGCGGCGCTGTTCGCCGCCGATCTGACTCGCATGTACACGAAGTACGCCGAGCGCCAGCGCTGGCGGGTCGAGATGATGGACGCCAGCCCGACCGGCGTCGGTGGCTTCAAGGACGTGATCCTGTTCGTCCACGGCCGGGGCGCGTGGAGCCGGCTGAAGTTCGAGCGCGGTGTTCACCGGGTGCAGCGCGTACCAGTCACCGAGGCCTCCGGGCGCATCCACACCTCGACCGTCACGGTCGCGGTGCTGCCCGAGGCCGAAGACGTCGACGTCAAGATCGAGGAGAAAGACCTCCGGGTCGACGTCTACCGGTCTTCCGGGCCCGGCGGCCAGGGCGTCAACACGACCGACTCGGCGGTGCGGATCACCCACCTGCCGAGCGGCCTGGTCGTGACATGCCAGGACGAGCGCTCGCAGATCAAGAACCGCGCGAAGGCCATGCGCGTGCTCAAGGCGCGGCTCCTCGAGCGCGCCCAGGAGGAGCAGCAAGCGGCGATCGCCGCGGACCGGCGCAGCCAGGTCGGGACCGGCGAGCGGAGCGAGCGGATCCGCACGTACAACTTTCCGCAGACCCGCGTCACGGATCATCGCATCGGGCTCACGCTGCATCGTCTGCCGACCGTGCTCGAAGGCGATCTGGACGAGCTGATCGACGCGCTCGTGGCGGCCGAGGAAGCCGACCGCCTGCAGCGGGTGGAGCACTGATGGGCACCACGGCGACGCTTCGCGACGAGCTCGACGCCGCCACGTCGGCGCTGGAAGCAGCCGGCGTCCCGGAAGCGCGGGTCGATGCCGAATGGCTCCTGGCCGGTCTCATGGGGCTGGGCCGCGCCCGCCTCCGGATGGAACTGGGGCGCGAGGTTTCCGCGGGTCTCGCCAGGCGCTTCGCCGACGCCGTGAGCCGGCGCGCGCGGCGCGAGCCGCTCCAGCGCATCCTAGGCTGGGAGGAATTTCGCGGCCTGCGCCTGCGGCTCACCGACGCGGTGCTGGTGCCGCGGCCCGAGACCGAGGCCCTCGTCGAGTGGGCGCTCGAGCTCCTGCCGCCGGCGGGGGGTCGCCGGCTCCTGGCGGTCGATCTGGGCACCGGCTCGGGCTGCATCGCCTGCGCGCTCGCCGCCGAGCGGGCCGACGTCGACGTGCTCGCGCTCGACCTGTGCCCGGCCGCCGCGGCGGTGGCGCGAGAGAACGCGCAGGCCCTCGGCTTCAAGTCGCGCATCAGCGTCGTCGTCACGGACCTGCTCCACGGGGTCGGCGATCTCGGCGCCGATCTCATCGTGAGCAATCCGCCGTATCTGCCGACCGGCCTCGTGCCCGAGCTGCTCCCGGAAGTGCGCCGCCACGAGCCGAGCCTGGCGCTGGACGGCGGTGTTGACGGGCTCGCCCTGATCCGGAGAATCGCTGTCCACGCGCGCCGCGTCCTGCGTCCGTCCGGTGCGCTGGTCGTCGAGACCGCCGGCGACGTCCAGGCGACCGCCGCGGCGACGCTGCTGCGCGCCGAGGACTTCTCGCGGGTCGAGATGCGCGCCGACCTGGCCGGCGTCACACGGTTCGTCGCGGGGAGGGCCTGATGCCGGAGGTGCCCCGCGTATGAAGGAGCGGCTGACGCTCGCCCTGCCGAAGGGACGTCTGCTCGACGGCGCGCTCGAGATCCTGAGCACGCTCGGCGTCGAAGGGATCGATCAGGACTCGCGGAAGCTCATCTTCAGCGACCCGCAGCGCGGGCTCCGGCTGCTCTTCCTGAAGCCGGTCGACATCCCGGCCTACGTCCTCTACGGGGCAGCCGACCTCGGGATCGTCGGCAAGGACATCCTGCTGGAGCAGGAGCCGGACGTGTACGAGCCCCTCGATCTCGGCTTCGGATTCTGCCGGCTGGTCGTCGCCGAGCCGCGCGAATTGTGGGAGCGCGACGATCCGGCGAAATGGTCGTGGGTGCGCGTCGCCACGAAGTATCCGCGCATGGCCGAGCAATACTTCACCGACCGGGGCATCCAGGTCGAGCTCGTGCGCCTCGACGGCTCGATCGAACTGGCGCCGCTCGTGGGTCTGGCCGAGCGCATCGTCGATCTGGTCCAGTCGGGCGAGACCCTCAGGGCCAACGGCCTGGTCGAGGTGGCGGAGATTGCGCGGTCAACCGCGCGGCTGATCGTGAACCGCGCCTCGATGCGGACGGAGCACACGGCGGTCAACGAGCTCATCACCGACATGAAGGGCGTGATCCGGGCCCAGGCGGGCTCGCGGCCATGATCCGCACCTTCGACGCGCGGCGCGGGATCGACGACGTCGTGGCGGCGCTGACCCGCGCGCCCGAGGCGGTGGCGCCCGAGATCCATCGGACTGTCGACGAGATCCTCACCGCGGTGCGTACGCGTGGCGACGCGGCGCTCTGCGAGTACACGACCCGGTTCGACGGATGGAGCCCCGCCTCCGCCAGCGACCTCGCGCTCACCGCTGCCGACTTCGAGGCTGCCGAGCGAGCCATTCCTGCCGACGTGCGGACGGCGCTCGAGTACGCCGCCGACCGCATCGAGCGGTATCACGCCGCCGCGATGCCCAAGTCGTGGCGCATGACCGACGAGCACGGATCGGTGCTGGGCCAGGAGATTCGCCCGCTCGATCGCGTCGGGGTCTACGTTCCGGGCGGCCGCGCCGCGTACCCATCGACCGTGCTGATGACGGTTGTTCCGGCGCGTGTCGCGGGCGTGCGGGAGATCGTGCTCGTCACGCCGGCGGCCGGCGGCCGCATCGAGCCCGTCGTGCTCGCCGCCGCGCGCCTGGCGGGGGTGACCGAGGGCTACCGCATCGGCGGGGCCCAGGCGATCGCCGCGCTCGCGTACGGCACCGCCCGGATCGGGCGCGTCGACAAGGTCGTGGGGCCCGGCAACATCTACGTCGCGCTCGCGAAGGCGCGGGTCTTCGGCGAGGTCGGGATCGACATGGTGGCCGGGCCCAGCGAGGTGATCGTCGTCGCCGACGCGAGCGCCGATGCGGACTGCGTCGCCAGCGACATGTTGGCCCAGGCCGAGCACGACCCCATGGCGCGCGCGCTCCTCGTCACGGATGCGGCCGAGCTCATCCCGGAGGTGGCTGCCGCCCTCGAGCGGCAGCTCGCCGCGCTGCCGCGCCGCGCGATCGCCGCCGAGGCGCTGCGGGCGAACGGCGCGCTCATCCGGGTGAACAGCATCGACGACGCCGTGGCGCTCGCGAACCGGCTCGCTCCCGAGCACCTGGAGCTGCTGGTCGCCGTGCCGGCCGCGGTGCTGCCGCGCGTACGCCACGCCGGCGCCGTCTTCCTCGGCCGCCACACCCCCGAGGTCGTGGGCGACTATGTGGCGGGCCCGAATCACGTGCTGCCGACCGCCGGCACCGCGCGGTTCGCCTCGCCGCTCGGGACGGAGGACTTCGTGAAGCGCTCGAGCGTCATCGAGTACTCGCCCGGCGGGCTCCGCGCCGCCGCGCCGCACCTGAGGACCCTGACGCGCGTCGAGGGCCTGGACGGACACGGTAACGCCGCCGAGCTGCGACTGCGTATGGACGGAGGAGGAACGGCATGAGCGCCGAGACGACGGGCCGGCAAGCGCGCGTCGAGCGCAAGACGAAGGAGACCGAGATCACGATTCACCTCAACCTCGACGGCACCGGCGCCTCGAAGGTGCAGACGCCGATCCCGTTCTTCAGCCACATGCTGGAGGCGTGGTCGAAGCACGGCTTGATGGACCTTGCAGTCGACGCCCAGGGCGACGTCGAGGTCGACCAGCACCACACGGTGGAGGACGTGGGCATCGTTCTTGGTCAGGCGCTGCGGCAGGCCCTCGGCGACAAGAAGGGCATCGTGCGCTATGGGACGGCGTCGATTCCCATGGACGAGACGCTGGTCTCGTCCGCAGTCGACCTCTCGGGACGGCCGTTCCTGGTCTTCAGCGTGCCGGTGGCGCGGGCGCGCGTGTCCAACTTCGATCTCGACCTGCTCCAGGAGTTCTTCCGCGCCTTCGCGTTCAACGCCGAGATCACGCTGCACGTGACCATGCACTACGGCCACAACCTCCACCACGTGACCGAGGCCGTGTTCAAGGCGGTGGCGCGGGCGCTCGCCGAGGCGACCCGACTCAATCCGCGGATCGCCGGTGTCCTGCCCTCGACGAAGGGAATGTTGTGATCGCGATCATCGATTATGGACGGGGCAATCTCGGCTCGGTCGAGAAGGCGTTCCGCCGGGTCGGGAGCCCCGCCCTGATTACACAGGATCCGCGCGCCGTCGACGACGCGCAGGCGGTGGTCCTTCCGGGCGACGGCGCGTTTCACGACGCGATGTCGAACCTGGACCGTCTGGGCCTCGTCCCGTCGCTTCGGCGCGCGCTAGACGGCCGGCGGCCGTTCCTCGGCATCTGTCTCGGCTATCAGCTCTTGTTCTCAACGAGCGAGGAATTCGGCGAGGGGCGCGGGCTCGACGTCGTGCCGGGTGCGGTGCGCCGCCTGCCGGCCGGTCAGAAGATTCCCCACATGGGATGGAATCGAGTTGAGCACGCCGGCGACCTCGCGATCTTCGACGGCATCCCGTCGGGCACGCGGTTCTACTTCGTCCACTCCTTTTATCCGGTTGTAGCGGGGACCGTTGTAGGGGGGGCCGTGAGGCCGGCTTGGACCGAGGGTGGCCTTAGTCAGGAGCGGGTGGCGCCGGATGCCCGCTCAATTGCACCACTTCGAATCGCTTGGTGCGATTACGGCGTGCGGTTTGCGGCGGCGATAGAGGTGGGGCGGATTCACGCGACGCAGTTTCATCCGGAGAAGAGCCAGGCGTGGGGCATTCGCATGCTCGAGAACTTCGCCGCCATCGTGAAGGACGGCCGGTGATCGTCATCCCGGCGATCGACCTGCGCGAGGGGCGGTGCGTTCGCCTGCACCAGGGCCGGAGCGATCGCGAGACGGTGTTTTCCGAGGACCCGGTCGCGGTGGCGCGCGGGTGGAAAGACCTCGGCGCCGAGCGGCTGCACGTGGTCGACCTCGACGGGGCCTTCGCCGGAGAGCCCAAGCAGAGCGCCCTGGTGGTCCAGATCGTCGCCGCGGTGGCGCCGGTCCCGGTCGAGCTCGGCGGCGGTCTGCGCGACCTGCGCGCCGTCGACGCCGCCCTGGCGACCGGCATCGCGTGGGCCGTGGTCGGCACGCGCGCGGCCCTCGATCAGGCGTTCCTGAGCGACGTCTGCCGCCGCCACCCCGGCCGGATCATCGTCGCGGTCGACGCCCGCGGTGCGCGCGTAGCCATCAAAGGCTGGACCGAGGTGGTGGAAGAGACCGTCGCGGAAGTCGGCGCGCGGGCGCGCGACGCGGGCGCCGCGGCGCTGCTCTACACCGACGTGAGCCGCGACGGGACCGAGACGGGCCCCAACGTAGAGGAGACCGAGAATCTCGCGCGCCGGGTCGCGATGCCCATCCTCGCCTCGGGCGGCGTTGGCCGTGTCGACGATCTGAAGCGGCTCGCGGCCATTCCCGGTGTCGTCGGCGCCGTCGTCGGGCGGGCACTGTACACCGGCGCGATCGATCTCCGCGAGGCCGCGGCTGCCGCCGGGGTCGGCGCGAGGTAGGCATGCTCGCCAAACGGATCGTCCCGTGCCTCGACGTGAAGGACGGCCGCGTCGTCAAGGGCGTGCGGTTTGTCGATCTGCGCGACGCCGGCGATCCGGTCGAGGCCGCGCTCGCCTACGACGCCCAGGGCGCCGACGAGCTCGTCTTTCTCGACATCACGGCCTCGCACGAGGCGCGCGACATCATGCTCGACGTCGTCCGTCGCACGGCGGAGGGGATCTACATGCCGCTGACCGTTGGCGGCGGGCTCCGCTCCGTCGACGACGTGCGTCGTCTCCTGCGCGCCGGCGCCGACAAGGTCTCCCTGAACACCGCCGCGCTCGCGCGGCCGGCGCTCATCCGCGAGGCCGTCGAAGGGTTCGGCAGCCAGTGCATCGTCATCGCGATCGACGCCCGGCGCGAGACGGTTCCGCAGGGCGGCGCGCTCCGATGGGGTGTCTACACGCACGGCGGGCGCCACCCGGCGGGCCGCGACGCGCTCGACTGGGCGCGCGAGGCGGTGGGGCTCGGCGCCGGCGAAATTCTCTTGACGAGCATGGATCGCGACGGCACCAAGGACGGCTACGACCTCGAGCTTACTCGCGCCGTCTCGGAGGCGGTGTCGGTGCCCGTCATCGCTTCGGGCGGTGCGGGCTCGCTCGAGCATCTCTACGACGGACTCGTAGAGGGGTGCGCCGACGCGGCCCTGGCCGCCTCGATCTTTCACTTCGGAACCCACACCATCGCCGAGGCGAAGGCCTACCTGAGCGGGCGTGGGGTCGAAGTGCGGAGCGAGGCGTGACGCTCGACGAGCTCAAGTTCGACGCCCAGGGCCTGATCCCCGCGGTCGTCCAGGAGGCAGACACCGGCGAGCTCCTGATGGTCGCCTGGATGGACCGCGCCGCCGTGGAGGCGACGCTCTCGAGCGGCCTGACGCACTTCTGGTCGCGCTCGCGAGGCAAGCCGTGGACGAAGGGCGAGACGTCCGGGCACGTGCAGCACGTCCAGTCGGTCTACGCCGACTGCGACGGCGACACGCTGCTCGTCCAGGTGCACCAGGAGGGCGTGGCCTGTCACACAGGCCAGCGAACGTGCTTCTTCACGACGCTCGAGGCGGGCGCCGACGGCGATATGCGTCCGGCGCCAGCGGGGATGCTCGAGCGGCTCGAGCGCACCATCGCGGAGCGCAAGGCGAAGCGCCCCGCTGGATCGTACGTCGCCGGGCTCCTCGCGGCCGGCGAGGCGAAGGTGTGCCGGAAGATCGGCGAGGAGGCGACAGAGGTGATCACGGCGGCGCTCGGCGGCGAAGGTGACCGGCGCGTCACCGAGGAGGTCGCCGACCTGTGGTTCCACACTCTCGTCCTGCTCGGCGCGCGAGGCATTTCGCTTCGCGAGGTGCTGGCGGAGCTGGCGCG
>DASRIY010000435.1:0-2367 GCA_035649755.1 Candidatus Methylomirabilota bacterium | reverse complement strand
GTCATTCCGGTCCGGACCATGCCGGGTGAGACCGCGTTGACGCGAACGCCGTCGCGCCCGAATTCCTGCGCGAGCACCTGCACCAGCATGATCACCGCCGCCTTGCTGGGTCCGTAGGCGCCCAGGTTCGCGTGCGGGTTCGAGCCGGACATGGATCCGATGGCGACGATGGCGCCGCGCGACGTCTTGAGCGCGGCGTGGGCGGCCTTGGCCAGGAGCCAGGTCGCGCGCGTGTTCACGGCGAACACGCGGTCCCAGTCGTCGACCGCGTAGTCCACGAGCGGTCCCGGCCGGTTGATGCCCGCATTGCTCACCAGGCCGTCGAGCCCGCCGAACCGGCTCGCCGCGTCGGCGACGACGCGCCCGGGGCCGTCGGCGGTGCCCATGTCGGCGTGGAGCGCCAGCGGCTCAGCGTTCTGCTTGCGCAGCTCGTCGAGCAGGCTGTCGAGACCGGCCGACGGCCCGATGTCGACCGCTGCGATCTGCGCCTTCCGGCCCTGAGCTCCGGCGTCGCGCGCCAGTCTAAGACACGTCGCCCGACCTATACCACTTGCCGCTCCCGTCACGAGAACACGCATGTCTGCCTCCCGCCTCAGCGGCCGATGCCGCGCGCCATGAGCACGGCCATCAGCGGAATGAGCGCCAGCAAGCCAAGCTCGATATGGAGCAGACGCCGCACGCCCGCGATCTCCGGACCGGCCGGCGCAGGGCCGCCCGAGTTGAGCGCGCGCTTCCAGCGGCCGAACGCGCGCGTGGGCGCGATCGAGATCGCCGCGATGACCACGTAGAGGGCCATCTTCGTCCAGAAGAACGGATTGCCGGTGTAGAAGCTCACGCCCTTCGCATAGAAGAACAGGCGGAGCAGGCCGGTGGCCAGCGCGAGCAGCGCGGAGACGAAGAAGACGACGTCGATGCCCGGTAGGCGGCGGCGCTGCTCCGGCGTCATCTCCGGACGGCACATGACCAGCTCGGCGATCAGGAATCCGCCGGTGAGGATGATGCTCAGGTAGTGCAGATAGGCGAGCAGCGGTTCGATCATGGCGAGAGTGTATCCCACTGCCTCGCCCCTCGGTCTGGGGGTAGAATGCGGAGGCTCGAAGCGAGAGCGAGGAAGGCGGTATGTCGATGACGATCAAGGGCAAGGCGTACATCGCGGGCGTCTACGAACATCCCACGCGCAAGGCCGATACCCAGTCGCTGGCTCAGCTGCACGCCGAATCCGCGATAGGTGCGCTGGCCGACGCGGGGCTCACCAAGGACGACGTCGACGGCTACTTCTGCGCCGGTGACGCGCCCGGCCTCGGGCCGCTCTCGATGGCCGATTACATGGGGCTCAAGCTCCGCCACATGGACTCGACGGAGACCGGCGGGTCGTCCTACGTCATCCACGTCGCGCACGCCGCCGAGGCGATCGCGCTGGGCAAGTGCAACGTCGCGCTCATCACGCTGGCGGGCCGCCCGCGCGCCGAGGGCGTGGCCACCGGCACCGCGCCGCGCGCGCCCGTCGCCGCGTCGCCCGACGCGCCGTTCGAACACCCCTACGGCCCGACAGTGGTGAACCAGTACGGGATGGCCGCCATGCGGCACATGCACCAGTACGGCACCACCAGCGCGCAGCTCGCGTGGATCAAGGTGGCCGCCTCGCAGCACGCCCAGCACAACCCGCACGCGCTCCTGCGCGACGTGGTCACGGTCGAGGAGGTCATCAACTCGCCGATGATCTCCGACCCGCTGCACCGGCTCGACTGCTGCGTTATCACTGACGGCGGCGGCGCCATCGTCGTGGTGAAGCCCGAGATCGCGCGAAGCCTGAAGCGCCCGCTGGTGAAGCTCCTGGGTGCGGGCGAGGCGCCCAAGCACCAGATGGGCGGCAAGATCGACCTCACGTACTCGGGGGCGGTCTGGTCGGGCCCGGCGGCGTTCGCCGAGGCCGGCGTGACGCATGCCGACATCAAGTACGCGTCGATCTACGACAGCTTCACGATCACCGTGCTCATCACGCTGGAGGATCTCGGCTTCTGCGCGAAGGGCCAGGGCGGCAAGTTCGTCGCCGACGGCAATCTGATCGCGGGCGTCGGCAAGCTGCCGTTCAACACCGACGGCGGCGGACTCTGCAACAACCACCCGGCCAACCGCGGCGGCCTCACGAAGGTGGTGGAGGCGGTGCGGCAGCTGCGTGGCGAAGCCCATCCGAAGGTGCAGGTGAAGAACTGCGACGTCGCGCTCGCGCACGGAACCGGCGGCTCGCTCGGCACCCGCCACGGCAGCGCCACCATCATCATGGGCAGGGAGTAGAGCGATGGCCACCGCAGAGCGCAAGTATCCGGCGCCCGCCGTCAACCCCGAGATCAAGCCGTTCTTCGACGC
>DASRIY010000434.1:0-3507 GCA_035649755.1 Candidatus Methylomirabilota bacterium | reverse complement strand
GACCAGATACAGATTGGCGCCCTGGTAGCCCATGCGATGGACCAACTGGTCGAGGGCCTGCTGATAGATCCGCTCGGGGTCGAGCGTGGCGTTGACTGCCGCGCCGAGGTCGCTCAGGAGCGACAGCTGCTCGACCTTGGTGGCGAGGTCGCGGAACTTCTTCTCGAGCTCGAGGCTCGAATAGACGATCTCGTCGCCCTGCACTTTCAGGAGCCGCTGAAAATGCCCGCGACGATGATGCTGCAGGAGCCCATACCCGAAGGCGCCGCCGCAGAGTGCGGGCAACGCGGCCAGTGCCGCCGTCGCCGGCCACGGGAGCGCGGCGGTGGCCGTGAGAACCGCGCCGAGCGCGGCCGAGGCGGCCAGACCGACCACGGTGGGCGCCCAGAATCGGGCGCCGAACGACGGATTCTTCCACCGAATCTCCCACTCGCAGTAGGCGTCTCCGCGAGCGGCGCAGCGATACTCCGTCACGCGCGCGCGCGGAAGCTGCCAGTTGGTCGGGTACCGCTCGTGAACGACGCGCGCCATGGCGCACAGCCAGCGCGGCACGGTGACGCCGGGGTTCGGCGTCGCGCGATGGACCGCGCGTCGCCGTCCCATCGAGACGATCTCCGAACGGGCCCAGTCCTGCTGCACGATCATGCTGATGCGGTCCGCGTAGACCGCGCGCGGGCTGCCGAGGCTCATCGTGTACGCACCGACCCAGCTCCGCTCCTCGCGCGACGGCTTCCAGTCCATGAAGTCGTCGGCGAAGCGCCGCGCCCAGCGGTCCTCGTCCGGCTCGTTCATGAGCTGCATGGCCTGGCGCGCGAGCTCGTCGGCGAGCACGAGCGGGATCCGGTTGTACTCCGCGGTCAAATACTCGCGCGGACGCCCGGCGGTCCGGAGCAGCGCCGCGACGCCCTCCGGACCGACCGAGCGCTCCACGAAGGGAATGAGCCCCTTCGTGATGAGGCAGTTGATCTCGCCCGACATCGTCGCCGGTAGTCCTCCTAGCGTGGCTTGTACACGAAGTCCGACGTGATGCGCACAGGGTTCGCGAGCGTCTCCCGCACCGGCGACTTGCGGTCGATCGTTTCCTTGCAGCGGCGCACCTTGTCCTCGGGCGCCGGGCTCTTGATCGTGACCGTGTAGTGGATGTCGCTGAAGCCGCTACGGACCGACTTGTCGTGTCCGAGCAAGCCGCGGAAGTCGAGCGCCGCCTGCATGTCGATGTCGATCCCGTCGATCGGCACATCGAACATCGCGGCGTTGCTGGCGATCCCGGACGTGACGCAGCCGGCCAGCGCGGCCACCAACGTCTCGGCGGGTGTCGGCGCGCTGTCCACGCCGCCGAGCACGTCAGGATCGTCGGTCGTGATCCAGAACCGCCGCGTCGCCGGGAACAGGTCCTGCCCGACCGCCTGCACGGTGCCGATCTCGACGAGGGTCTTGGTTCCCCGGCGCCAGCTGGACTTCACCTTGAACGTCGCCTTCGTCAGAGCGGGATTCGCCCGCATCATGCCGTCCAGCTCTTTGAACTTCGCGACGTTGACGTCGTTGATCTGCTCTCCCATGACACCCTCCTGGTCTCTCAGAGCAAATTGGCGATCGATCGGGCGGCGCGCTCGGTCCCACCGACCGGCACGTCGCGAGGATGAACAGGCTTGCCCAGGTGATCGAGGATCGAGGCGCCGAGCTCCTCCGGCGAGGTCCGGTCGAAGTCCATCCGGATGCCGGCGCCCAGCCGCTCGAGGCGGCGCGACACGAAGAACTGCTGCTCGAAGTGGTTGCGGAGCGGGAAGTAGAGGAACGGTGTCCGGAACGCGGCCAGCTCCATGGTGGTGGTGAGCCCGCCCTGCACGATGGCCAGGTCGGCGGCCGCGTGATGCCGGAAGAGATGCGGTACGAACGCGCGCACCTCGAGGCGCGGCGTCGCGGGCAGGTCTACTCCGTCCAGGCGGGGGCCGGTCACCAGCACCATCCGCGTGTCGGGGACACGCGGGGCGATCAGCGAGAAGGCCGCCGCACACTTCTCGAGGAGCTTCTTGCCGACCCGGGTGCCACCGACCGAAACCAGGATCACGCGCTCATCCGGACGGTAGCCGAGCGAGGCGCGGAGCGCAGCCTTGTCCCGGAACTCCGCGGGGTCGAAGTGATAGGTGTACCCGGCGAACTTGAAGTGCTCGCGCGCCCACTGGCGCATGTTGGGCAGGTCCGGACCGAACGGGCGGTCGAGCACGTCCTGCTCGTCGCCCACCATGAGCGAGAGGTCGCGGACGTCGGGATGAAGGCGGAGATGATCGACGTTCTCGGCGTTCTTCTCCCACGCGCGCCTGAACTCCGTCGAGCTCGGATCCTCCCGCATCGGCAGCATGCCGATGAAGTCGGTGATGAAGACGTACGGCGCGCGCTTCATCTCCGGGTTCTCGTGCAGATAGTAGTCGAGGTCCCAGCCCTCGTCGCCGACCCAGAGGTCGTAGTCGCCCGCCTCCACGGCATCGGCGAAGACCATGTAGTTCGCCGCCATGATCTCGTCCATGTCCCACAGCGCGTTGAACGCGTGGAGCTGATGATCGGCGGTCGCCCAGCTCTCGACGTGCGCGCTCTCGTTGAGGAGGAGGCTGGTGGCCGGGTGCACGCGCTCGCCGCTGACCTCGACCACGCGCCGCGCCGGATCGGCGGCCAGGAAGTCGACGGTGGCGTCGGGATGGATCTCGCGCAGGGCGCGGGCGATGGCGATGTCGCGCTGGATGTGGCCGAGACCGATCGGGCTCGAGAGCCAGAGAATTTTGCGTCCCCGGCGTCGCGGCTGGGCGGCCGGCGGGCGCCGCTCGGTGGCCGGCGGGATCGTGGCCGAGTCGACCGCCTCGCCGCGGACGAAGTCGCGGAGGAGGCGGTTGACCTTGGCCGCCTCGCGGCCGGGCAGATTGTGGCCGCCGCCTTCGAACGTCACCAGCCGCGCGCCCGGAGTGGCCTCCGCGAACTTCTTGCCGTGGCGGTAGGGGACGACCTCGTCCTTGGTGCCGTGGAGGATCAGCACCGGCGCGGTGAGCCGGGGCAGCAGGTCGTAGACGTTGTCCTTCTCGATCTGACGCAGGGCCTCGATGAAGATCTCCGGCGAGGTCTCGCCGGCCCAGGCGATGCCGTCCTCGATGCCCCTGAGCGAGTGGGGCTCGGGATGGATCTTTTGGAACAGCCGGGTGCGCCAGCCGTCGAAGTCGTTCCGGAAGATGGGAACGACCTTTTCGTCGAACGGCTGCGGCAGCGACTGGGAATACTGGGCGCCGATGAAGATCAGGTGCGACACGCGCTCGGGATGCTCGATCGCATAGCGCACGGCCAGCATGCTCGCGCACGAGAACGCGACGAACGCAAACGGCGGCCGAACGCCGGCGTCGAGAACGGCGACCAGGTCTCCGTAGTGCGTGTCGAAGTCGTAGCCCGTCAGGGCACGATCCGAGCGGCCGTTGCCGCGCGGGTCCATGGTGGTCACGCGGAAGTACCGCGACAGGTACGGGATCT
>DASRIY010000433.1:0-3394 GCA_035649755.1 Candidatus Methylomirabilota bacterium | reverse complement strand
GATGTCGTCAGGCGTTCGCTTCCTGGAGGAGTACTCGGGGCGAGACGACGTCACGAAGCTGGCCATGGACACGTTCTGGCTGCGCGGGCCCGGCGGCGCCGCGGCGGTGTCCCAGTTCAACGAGCGAATCGCGCCGAGCGGAACCCGCTACTCGTACGCCTCCGCCGAGACTCAGGTGCTGGGGCTCGTCCTGGCGCAGGCGGTCGGACGCTCGGTCTCTGCCTATCTTCAAGAGAAGATCTGGCAGCCGATCGGCGCCGAGGCCGACGCGACCTGGCTCGTGGACCGGGCGGGCCAGGAGGCGACCTTCTGCTGTCTCAACGCCGTACTGCGCGACTGGGGTCGGCTCGGCCTGCTGCTGGCGCACGAGGGAAGCTGGCGGGGCCGTCAGATCATCCCGGCAACGTGGATCCGGGAGGCGACGAGCGTGCGGCGGGAGCAGCCGTACCTGGCGCCGCGCACCGCGACGCGATTCTACGGCTACGGCTATCAGACCTGGATCTTCCCGGACGAGCCCTGGATGTTTGCGCTCCTGGGCATCCGGGGCCAGACGATCTTCGTCGATCAGTCTCGCCGGCTCGTCATGGTCCATACCGCCGTGCGCAAGCTGCCGGTCGATCCGGCCGGCGCCGAGACGGTCGCCCTCTGGCGCGGCGTGGTGCGCGACCTCGGCCGCTGACGCGGCTACTTGAGCCGGATCTCCTCGTAGGGCGCCGCGTACGGATACGCCGGAATCAGGGTCAGCGCCGGCTCCTGCATGCGCGGTCCGACGGCGCGAATGAATCCGTTCTCCCAGACCGGAGCGAACACGACGCGCTCGGACAGGATCTTCTGGATCTGGTGCAGGAGCGCCTCGCGTTTCTTCCGGTCGAGCTCCTTGGCCTGACGCTGGAAGAGGTCTTCGACCTCCGGCAGGACGCCGTAGGCGTAGCGGCCTTCCTTCGTGGCGAGCCCCTCGATCCTCGTGGCCGCGTTACCACCCGCGCCCTGGGCACCCAGCACGATGCCGCGGATCTTCTTTTCCCCCCAGGTCGACAGGAACGCGGCACGCTCCATCGTCCGCACGCGCGTGCGGATGCCGATCGCCGCGAGGTTGCCGGAGATGGCCTCGGCCATGGAGAAATAGGGCGGGTTCGGCGTGATGTCGCCGGCGTCGAAGCCGTTGGGATAGCCGGCCTCGACCAGGAGCTGCTTGGCGCGCTTGGGATCGTAGGCCGGCGGATCGATCGGCAGCGCGAACTCCATGTGGCGCGGAACGATGTTGCCGGTGATGCCGGCGAAGCCGAGCTGCTCGGCCTCGTTCAAGGTCTTGCGGTCGATTGCCGTGCTGGCGGCGAGGCGGACTCGCCGGTCGTGCCAGGGCGACTTCGGGTCCCACTGCTCGGTGAAGTCGAGGAAGAAGACGGTGTTGGTGCGCACGGCGGTGAGCTTGAGCCCGGCGGTCTTCCGGACGTCTTCGGCGACGGGACCGCCCAGGAAGTACACCACGTCGGCCTCGCCGCGCTTGAGCGCGGCCGCGCGCGTCGTCTCGTCCGGAACGCTTTTCAGAATGATCCGCTTCACGCTCGGCACCTTGCGCCAATAGCCCTCGAACGCTTCGAGCACGATCTCGATGCCGGGCGTCGAGCTGACGAAGCGGTAGGGGCCCGCGCCGATGGGCGCCTTGAGGAACCCTTCCTCGCCGACCTTCTCGACGTACTTCTTCGGCACGACCCAGCCTGCGCCGGTCGCGGTCGTCCCGTAGAACGTCATGAAGTCGGGCCACGGCTCCTTCAGCACGAACTTCACGCGGCGGGCGTCGACGACCTGGACTTCCTTGACCTTCTCCTTCAAGAGCTTGGCGGCGCCGCCCTTGTACCGGTCGAACGAGAATTTCACGTCGTCCGGCGTCACCGGCTCGCCGTTGTGGAACTTGATGTTCTGGCGCAGGAGGAACGTGTAGCTGCCGCCGTCGGGCGCCATCGTCCACGACTCGGCCAGGCTCGGCGTCGTCTGGCCCGCCGGCATCGGCTTCACCAGCGCATCGTGAATCGCGTACAGGACCTTGAACGGCGTGATGGCCGACTCCGTCTCGCCGGGGTCGAGCCAGCGCGGCGCCAGCGTGACGTGGAAGGCATACGTCGCCTGGCCGGCCGGGCTCGCCGCTTGCGAGTCCCCGGCCGGCGCCGTCAGTGCCGCGATCGCGAGAAGGAGAGCCGCGCCGTACAGCCGCCGGCTAGACACCCGCACGGCGAAGGACCGTTTCGATGTTCTTCGCCTCCGGCTTGAGCGTGCCGGCGTCGATCTCGCGGACCATCTCGACGGTCGCGGTGGAGACCGGCGTGGACACGCCCACCTCGCGGCCCTTCATGACGACGTGGCCGTTCATGTAGTCGATCTCGGTCGGCCGCCCCTTGGTCACGTCCTGTCCCATCGACGAACGCCAGTTGCGACCGCCCGCCTCGGTCGGCGTGAGCTGGCGGTCCAGCTTGTCGTAGACGTCGCGCTGGTTGGCGGCCGCCCACTGCTCGGCGGTGTTGCCGTTGAACTTGGGAATCTTGTAGCCGAGCGCCAGTCCCACGCGGGCCGACTCCGCCCCGAGGTGGATCGTGATGGCGCGGCCGACTTCGCTCGAGGCGATCTCGAACGAGCCGAGGCCAGACATGGCCTGCACGGGGTTGCCCGTCGAGTTGGCGCAGAGCTTCGACCAGCGCTCGCCCCAGAGGTTATCGGTCGCCAGGGAGCCGTCGATGACCGTGAGCATCTCGGCGACTTCCTTCGCGCGCGCCGTGATGCGACCGTCGTGTTCGCCCACGCGGAAGACGTCGTGGCCGGTGCCTTGACCCTTCTCGGCGCCGCGCTCGACCTGCCCGGGCTTCCACAGCGCCACGCCGATCTTCGACATGATGAGACCGAGCGCGCGCGAGGGGCCGGCGACGGAGGCGACGATCGGATCGGGCCAGCAGTTCTCGGAAGCGACGATGAAGCCTTCGGGCTTGATGTGCCGCAGAGCCACCTGCGCCGCCCACGCCGTGTCATAGACCTTCATCGCGACGAACGCCAGGTCGAAGTCGCGCGGCAGGCGCTGCGACTCGCCCAGATGGAAGGCCTTCGGGTGCGCCTCGAACGGATCGTGCGGCCCGGTGACCGAGATGCCCTTCTTTCTGATCGTCTCGACGTTCTCGGCCCACGGATCGACCAGCGTCACGTCGTGGCCGGCCCGCGAGAGAAATGATCCGATGTAGCTTCCGATCGCTCCGGCGCCGACGAACAGGATCTTCTTGGCCATGTCGCCCTCCCTGAGGTGATGCGGATGGCCGGCATTATCGCGCCGCTAGGGACCCGAGCGCCAGTCCCAACCCGCCGCTTCGAGCTCGAGAAGGGCCGCGAAGCGTCCCCCGCGGCCGGCCAGCTC
>DASRIY010000432.1:0-7058 GCA_035649755.1 Candidatus Methylomirabilota bacterium | reverse complement strand
CACGCCCTCGTTGCCCCGAGCCAGCATCGCCCGCCCCGACCAGTCGACCGCGTATCCGACGCCGGGTCCGCGCTGCCACTCCGGGCTGATCGCGCTCAGGTGATTGGCCAGCGCGAAGGTCGTGCCGCTCCGGTCCTGGCGCGCGGCGATCACGATGTTCCGATTGGGGAGCTTGAGCCCCGGGTTGATCACCTGGATGCGCGGGTCGTTCCACTTCGCGATCTTCCGCAGGAAGATGTCCGCGTATACGTCGCGGCTGAGCTTCAGCGGGCCGCCGAGCCCCGGCAGGTTGTAGGCGAGGACGACCATGCCCGCGGTGGCCGGCACCAGACGCGCGCCGCTTTCCACGCGGGCCATCTGCTCGTCGGTCAGGGCGCCATCGCTGGCTCCGAAGTCGACGGTGCGCGCCAGGAATCGCTGGACGCCTTCACCGCTGCCAACGTCCTTGTACTCGACCGCGACGTCGGGGTTCTGCGCGGTGAACACGCCGATCCACTTCTTGTAGAGCGGCGCCGGGAACGTGGCGCCTGCGCCCTGGAGCACGATCTTGGCGCCCGCGCCGGTCTGTCCCGCCGCCGGCCCAACGAGAGCCAGGTGCAGGGCGACCGCGGTCGCGAGAGACAGAGCCACCGAGCCGAGCTGGATGACCACGGAGTGCCTCAGCTGAACTGACCGGAGATGTAGTCCTTGGTGAGCTTCTGCTGGGGATTCTCGAAGATCTGCTGGGTCGGGCCCATCTCCACCAGGTACCCGGTACGCCCGCCCTTGGACATCTCGACCGAGAAGAAAGCGGTCGTGTCGGCGACGCGCATCGCTTGCTGCATATTGTGGGTGACGATGGCGATCGTGTAGTTCTGCTTGAGCTGGATCATCAGCTCCTCGATGCGCCGGGTGGCGATCGGGTCCAGCGCCGAGCACGGCTCGTCCATCAGGAGCACCGAGGGCTCGGTGGCGATCGCCCGCGCGATGCAGAGGCGCTGCTGCTGGCCCCCGGAGAGCGAAAGCCCGTTGTTCTTCAGCTTGTCCTTCACCTCGTCCCACAGGGCGGCGCGCGTGAGCGCCTGCTCGACCCGCTCGCCCACCTTGCCGCGGAAGCGGTTGAGCCGGAGACCGAAGGCAACGTTGTCGAAGATGCTCATCTGGAACGGGTTGGGCTGCTGGAACACCATGCCGATGTAGCGGCGCAGCACGACCGGATCGATGTTGCGCGCGTACACGTCCTGACCGTGGAAGTGCACGTGGCCCTCGAAGCGGAAGCCGCGGATCAGATCGTTCATGCGGTTGAGGCTTCGCAGCACGGTGCTCTTGCCGCAGCCCGACGGACCGATGAAGCCCGTGATCTTGCCCTTCTCGATCGGCACGTCGCTGTCCCGCACCGCGAGAAAGTCCCCGTAGTAGACCTGTTTCAGCTTGCAATCGATCACGATGCCGTTCTGGTTCGAGGTCGCGTGCCCGTTCGTCGCCACCTGGTTGATCACCGCCAGTCCTCCCATATCGCTCACGCCCGACGACGCCCGAGGAGCCGGCTGGCGATGTTGATAAACAGTACGATCATGACGAGAACGAGCGAGGCCGCCCAGGCCAGCTCGATCTGGTTCTCAAAAGGCATGCCCGCAAAGTTGTAGATGAGAACGGCCAGGGACGCGGTCGGCCGCATGAGCCCCACAGCGCCGTGCTCGACGAGCCAGTAGCTGCTGAAGAGAGCCGTGAACAAGAGCGGCGCCGTCTCGCCGGCGGCCCGGGCCACCGCCAGCATGACGCCCGTCAGGATGCCGGGCATCGCCGTCGGCAGGACGATCTTCCAGATCACCTGGCTTCGTGTGCAGCCCAGGCCGTACGCGGCATCCTTGGTGATGCGCGGCACCATCTTCATGGCCTCCTCGGCCGTGAGCAGCACCGTGGGCACCATCAGGACCGCCAGGGCGACCGCGCCGGCCGGCGCCGAATAGGTACCGGTCACGAGCACGACGCTCGCGTACGCGAAAACGCCCGCGAGGATCGAGGGCAGGCCGGTCAGCGTCTTGGCGGCAAAGCGGACGGCGGCGGCCAGCGAGCTGTTGGGACCGAGCTCGGCCAGGAACACGGCGCCGGCGATGCCGACCGGCACGCTGATGAGCGCGCCCAGGCCGACCATGACCAGCGTGCCTACGATCGCGTTACCGAAGCCGCCGCCCATCTCGAATCCGGCGGGCGGCAGCTCGACCAGAACCTCCCAGCTCAGCCGCGACCCGCCGCGGACAATGAGCATGTAGAGCACGGAGAAGAGCGGCACGCTGGCGACGATCGCCGCGAGCCAAGCGCCCGCGGTGAGGAGCGTGCTGCGCAGAGCCCGTGTCTCCCACGGAGAGCGGCGAAGTCGCGGGGCGGCGGGTAGAGCGCCCGCGCCCGTTGCCTGAACCGCGCGGCCCTCTACCGCCGGAAGCGCGGGGCTCACTTGGGGCTCACTTGCGGATGCTCCGCGTCGCGAAATTCATGATCATGCCGCCGGCGACGTTGACCAGCAGCGTGATGGCCAGGAGCACCAGCGCCGCGTACATGAGCACCTGGACCTCGCGCGGACCCGCCTCGGGAAAGTTCAGCGCCAGGAGCGCGGCGAGCGTGTTGGCCGGCGAGAAGAGCGACAGGCTCAGCTGGTTCGAGTTCCCGATGAGCATCGCCAGCGCCATGGTCTCGCCGAGCGCCCGTCCGAAGCCGAGGACGAGCGCGCCGAAGATGCCGGTCGCGGCGGTCGGGAGCATCACGCGAAGGATCGCCTCCCAGCGTGTGGTTCCCATGCCGTACGCGGCTTCCTTCACGCGATAGGGGACCTGTCGCAACGCATCCTGGGAGACCGCCGCGACCGTCGGCAGGATCATGATCGCGAGCACGAGCGCGGCCGGCAGGAGCCCAGGCCCGCTCAGCGTGCTGCCGAAGATCGGAATGGCCCCGAAGTGCTCGTATAGCCAGTTCGCGGTGGGGCGAATGGCGGGCACGACGAAGAAGATTCCCCAGAGCCCGTAGACGACGCTCGGAATCGCCGCCAGGAGCTCGACGGTTGTGCGGAACACCACGGCGAGCCGCGGCGGCAGGAAGTCTTGCGTCAGGAAGATCGCCATGACGACGCCGAAGAAGCCACCGATGAGGAGTGCGAGGAACGAACTGTAGATCGTGCCCCAGATCGCCGGCAGGATCCCGAAGTGGCCGCGGCCGACGTCCCAGGTGGTCGAGGTGAGGAACCCGACGCCGTACTCGAGAATGCCCGGCCACGCCCGGCGCCCGATCTGCCAGAGGATGAAGGCCAGGAGCAGCAGGATCAGAGCCGCGGCCGCCTTCGCGAGCCCGCGGAACAAGCGGTCGGCCAGGACGTCCCAGCTCGACGGATCGGTCGCGACCGAATCCGGGCTCCGCGCCCCCTCGAGGACGATGCTCACTGAACGCTCGCGGCCGCTTTCCGCACCGTCGCCGACACGCTCTCCGGGAGCGGGATGTACCCCATCTGCGCGCTCATCTTCTGCCCCTCGGTCAGGCAGTAGTCGACGAGCTCGCGCAGCGCAGCAGCCTTCTTCGGGTCGGAGTTCTTCTTGTAGAGCAGGAGCCAGGTGTAGGTCGCGATCGGGTAGGCCTGCGCGCCCTCGGGGTCGGGGAGCCACGCGCGCAGGTCGGCCGGCAGCTTGACGCTGGCGAGGGCCTCCTCGCCGCCCTTGCCGCCGGGCGCGACGAACTGGCCGCTCTTGTTCTGCAGGAGCGCCATCTCCATCTTGGAGAACTTCCCGAAGGCGTATTCCACGTAGCCGATCGATCCGGGAGTCTGGCGCAGCGTGGCGGCGACCCCGTCGTTCTTCGGCGATGCGACGAACTTGTCGCTGGCCGGCCACTTCACAGTCGTGCCGACCCCGGGCCCTTTCTTCCACTCCTCGCTGATCGCCGCCAGGTGCGTGGTGAACACGAACGTGGTCCCGCTGCTGTCGGCGCGCCGGACGACGGTGATGTCCTGATCGGGAAGAGTCAGCCCGGGGTTGGCGGCCTTGATCTTCGGGTCGCTCCACTTCGTGATCTTGCCGAGGAAGATTCCGGAGTAGACGTCCCGCGGGAGCTTGAGCCCCTTCACGCCGGCGACGTTGTAGGCCAGCGCAATCTCGCCGCCGGTCAGCGGCACGAGCTGCACGCCGCCCGGGACCTTCGCGATCTCCTCGTCGGTCATGGCGGCGTCGCTGGCGGCGAAGTCGACCGTCTTGTTGATGAAGTCCTGGATGCCGGCGCCGCTACCCTTCGCCTGGTAGTCGACCGAGATGGTCGCCTGCTTGCCGCTGAACGACTTGAACCACGCCGAGTAGAGGGGGAAGGGGAAGCTCGCCCCGGAGCCGGTGAGCCGCACACGCTCCTGAGCCGGCGCGTCAACCGTCGAGAGCGCGAGCATCGAGAGGCCGGTCACCAGCAGGAGCGCGATCGTCAGTCGTTTCACAGAGAATCCTCCGCGTAATTGCTTCGACGAGTTGCCCAGACACTACCGCGCCGTTTGCTACCGTTCTGTTAAGAACAGATTGAGATTGTGTGGCGTAACGATCCCGTGATTTGACTGGCCCTCCACCCCTCTCGATACTCCGGCCATGTCCGAGCGGGTCGCGGTGCTCGACGTGGGCTCCAACGCTGTCCGCCTGGTCCTGGCGCGCGTCACCCCGGGCGTCGAGTTCCGCGTGCTGCGTCAGAACCGGGTCCAGACCAGGCTGGCCGGCCACCGCCCGGGCCTCTTGCCTCGCGCCGCCGTCGATCAGACCATCCGCGCCGTCCGGCGCTTTCTGGCCGACGTCCGCCGGCCCAGCGCGCCGCGCGTCCTCGCAGTGGCGACGGCGGCCGTGCGCGACGCGCCGAATGCCGAGCGCCTGCTCGGTGCGCTCAGAAGCGAATTAGGGGTCGACGTGAGGGTTCTGAGCGGGCCCGAGGAAGCGCGGCTCGGAGCGACCGCGGTGCTCTGGAGCCGTCCCTTCAGCCGCGGCACGATCGTCGACCTGGGCGGCGGTAGTCTTCAAGTCACCCGCGTTCGCGGGGGGCGGATCGCGCGGGTCGCGAGCGTGCCGCTCGGCGCCGTGCGCACGAGCCTGCGCTTTCTCAAGCACGACCCGCCGAAGGCGCGGGAGATCAGGGCGCTCCGCCGCGAGACGCGCGACCGGCTGCTCGGCGTGCTGCCCCGCGCCGAGGCGGGCGACGCGCTGATCGGCATCGGCGGGAGCATCCGCGCGCTGGGCCGAATCTTGCTGCGATCGGTCAGTCGCCGCGGCGCCTCGTTGCGCGGGCTCCGTTTGCGGCGCGAGCACGTCACGGCGGTGCGGGCGCGACTCGAGCCACTCAGCGCGCGTCAGCGCCGGCGCGTCCGCGGCCTGAAGGCGGAGCGAGCGGACGTGATCCTCGCGGGCGTCGTGGTGATCGAGGAGTTGATGACGCTCGGCGGCTACGAGGTGCTGACCGTGGCGAGCGAGGGCGTCCGCCAGGGGCTCCTGATCGAGGAAACCTTCCGGCGGGCGTCGAGCGCGTGAACAGCGAAGCCTTCGTCAATCGCGAGCTGTCGTGGCTCGATTTCAACCGTCGCGTCCTCGAGGAGGCGGAAGACCCGACGGTCCCGCTGCTGGAGCGCGTCAAGTTCCTGGCGATCGTGAGCTCGAATCTCGACGAGTTCTTCATGGTGCGCGTCGCGGGCCTTCGGCGCCGGATCCGCGAGGGCGACGGCGCCGCTGGGCCCGACGGCTTGAGCCCGGCGCAGACGCTCGCCGCCGTCGCCGAGCGCGCACGCCGGCTGAGCGACGAGCAGCACCGGTGCTTTCTCGATCAGCTCGAGCCGCTGCTGGCCGCGGAGGGCATCCGCCTGCTCGAGCCGAGCAAGCTCACCGCCGAGCAGGAGCGGTTCCTCGACGAATACTTCCAGAAGACGCTGCTGCCGGTCGTCACGCCGCTGGCGATCGATCCGGGCCACCCGTTCCCGCACCTGGCGAACCGCTCGCTCTGCCTGATCGCGTCGCTAACGCCCACGACGGCGTCGCCGCTTCCGCAGGCGGTGCTGGCGGTGGTTCACATTCCAACGCCGGTCGTGCCGCGCTTCGTGCCGCTGCCGGCTCCGGCCGGCGAGCACGCGTTCATCCTGCTCGAGAACGTGATCCGCCTGTACCTGCCGCGCATCTATCACGGGTACAGCGTCCAGTCTTGTCACGCGATGCGCGTCACCCGCGACGCCGATCTCACGGCTCCGCGTGGGCGCGACGAAGACCTGTTGACCGCGGTCGAGGAGAGCCTTCGCGATCGGCGCATGGGAACGGCCGTGCGGCTCCAGTACGACCGCGACCTCCCGCCGGCGATCCTCGCCACCATCGTGGACGAGCTCGAGCTCCAGCCCGAGGATCTCTACGAGGCGGAAGGCTTCATCGCGTTCGCGGACTTGTTCCAGCTCTACTCGGCGGTGGACCTCCCGCGGCTGAAGGACCGCCCGCTGACGCCCCAGCCGGTCGCGGCCTTCGAATCGGCGCCCGATCTCTGGACCGCGATCCGCGGCGGCGACGTGCTGGTCCATCACCCCTACCACGCCTTCGACGCGGTGACGCGCTTCGTCCACGACGCGGCGATCGATCCGAAGGTGCTCGCGATCAAGATGACGCTCTATCGCGTGAGCCCTGCCTCGCCGATCGCCCAGGCGCTGCGGCTGGCCGCCGAGCGCGGCAAGGAGGTGGCGGTGCTCGTCGAGCTCCAGGCGCGCTTCGACGAGGAGGCGAACATCCGCTGGGCGCGCGCGCTCGAGGCCGTCGGCGCCCACGTGGTCTACGGACTCGTCGGCTACAAGACTCACTGCAAGGCGTGTCTGGTCGTGCGTCAGGAGCCGGATGGGATCCGCCGCTACTGTCATCTGGCGACCGGGAACTACAACGTGCGGACGGCGGGCGTCTACGGCGATATCGGGATGTTCACCTGCCGGCCGTCCTTTGGCGAGGATCTGACCGAGCTGTTCAATCTGCTCACCGGCTACACGCGGCCCCGCCGCTTCAATCACCTGCTGGTGGCGCCGACCGGCCTGCGCGACGGGCTCGTGACGCGCATCC
>DASRIY010000431.1:0-3020 GCA_035649755.1 Candidatus Methylomirabilota bacterium | reverse complement strand
CCACACGTATTCAGCCTATGCGCGCGGCGTGGACGGTCTCTGGGGCATGTACCAGTGGCTCGACCGCGCCCCCCGGGGCCGCAACGAGACGGGCGTCTGGTGGCGCCGCCACGACGAGTACGAGCGGCGGTGAGCGGTGCCGGTGCCCCGCTGGTGACGGCGCGTGACGGCTGACGGCGTGGGTCAGGCGCTCGACACAGCAGCCCGGCCCAGCCGCGTTTCGCGTAGCAGCAGCGGCAGCAGCAGCAACACGAAGACGACCGCGAACACTACGCCCAGCGCCGACAGGACCGGTGACAATCCCCAGGCGTCGATCCCATAACCGACGAGAGGACCCACGAGCGCGAAGGATGCCCGAGTTCCCAGCTGCGCCATGGAGATCACGGTCGCGCGAAACGCGGACGAAAGCTTCTCGTTCAGCGTATTCAGAAAGACCACGGAGCCCAGGCCCCGACCGACCTGGCCGAGGCTCCCGAGCAAGATCCCACTCCAGCCCGCGAGCGACGCCATCCCGAAGCACGCGATGACGGGCAAGACACCGATCGCGGCAAACAAGGTTCGCCGACCATATCTCGCGCTCGCGAGCGCGGCGGCTCTGCCGGCGAAGCCGAAGATCAGGTTGTAGGCCGCGAACAGCACGCCGAAGTAGGCCAGGGGCAGACCGCTGTCCTGCCAGTATTTCTGGTGCGTCCAGACCATCACGAGCCCGGCGGCCCCCGACGCGACCAGATTGAGGAACACCAGCCGCGTCGTGCCGTCCGTGACCAGCGTGGTGGAGAGCACCTCCCTGAAGTCTTCGGAGCGATTCCGTTTCTTTCCTTCAACCACGGTCTTTCCGTCGGCCAGAGCCGCGGGCGGCTCGGTGACCCCCAGCACGAGCAACATCGGGATCCAGCTCAGGATCGCGTTCGCCCACAGGAGATGTCCGTAGGAGAGGGTGACGACCGCGCCGCCCACGAGCGCACTGACCGCCGCCCCGGTCTGGCCCGCGAGCTTCATGTTTCCGAGGACCGCCGCGCCCCGAGACCTCTCGCCGCCCGACGCGAGATGCCATTCATAGAGGAGCGCCACATCGCCGCCCGAGATCATGCTGAGGGCGATGCCCATCGTCAGGTGGTAGACGAGAAACCCTTCGTAGCTGCTCCAGAGCGGCAGCAGGGAGAAGCTGACCGCCTTGAGCATCGCGCCCAGCAGCAAGGTCTTCTTCCTTCCCCAGAGGTCCGACAAGAGCCCCGAGGGTACTTCGCCACAGAGGATGACGATCGCAAACACGGCCTGCAGCTCCATGAACTGCCGCATCGTGATCCCCTGCGTCGCCAGATAGGGGACCCACACCGGGATCACGATCATGAACGGATCGAAGAACGAGAAGCCGTAGAGGAGCCGGATGTTCTTGTTCACGGCCGTCCGCGCCGCTCGTACCGCGGCATCTCGCGCGCTCCCTGGAGGAAGCGCCACCGGTGGCCCTCGAGGTCGAGTGCCTCGTACGCGCGAATGCCCCCCGATTCGTCGTGCGGCTCGTCTGCGATCGGGGCCCCAGCGGCGACTGCCTGCTGGTAGTGCGCATCGACGTCGGCAACGGAGATACTGATGTACTGGCTCGCGACGCCGGCACTCTGCGGGCTGATCGCGCCGTGAGCGCCCTGCGTGCCGATCCCGATCACGCCGTCACCGAACTCGACGTTGGCGTGATGGATCACGCCATCCCTGCCCACGAGCCGAGAGCTCCGGAGCTCGCGGAACCCGAACGCGCGCTCCAGGAACTCGACCGCAGCGCCGATGTTCTGGTACGGAACCTGGGGAACGATCGTCGGTCGGCGCCGCCGCTCGCCCTCCTGCCGGATTGCCGTCATGAGTGCCGCCTTTCCTCGGTCGAGCGCCGCCGGCTCGAACGCGGCGTCGCGCCGGAGCTTCCTGGCCAAGTCCACCGGCTTCATCGCGACCTCACCTTATCTTTCCCCTTCGGCTCGAGCAGTTCGCGCAGGCGCGCGCGGGCGCGGTTGAGTCGTGAGCGCACCGTGCCGATCGGCAGCTCGAGCGCCTCGGCCATGCTCTGGTACGGCAGCTCCTCCCAGGCGAAGAGCAGGAGCACCTCGCGCTCGTCGTCCGGCAGCGCCTCGATGGCGTCGGCCACGCGCGGGAACACGAGGCGCGCGTCGAGAGCCGCGGCGCTCGCGCGCCGGTCCGGCGCCTCGAGACTCGGGATGATCCGCGCGCTCGCACGCAGCCGCCGGGCCTCGGCCCGCCGGTGCTTCAGCAATAGATTGGCGCCGATCCCGTATAGCCACGGGAGCGCGCTCGCGCGCGAGCGATCGAACGTCTGGCGCCGCTCGAACGCGATCCGGAAGAGCTCGCCGACCAGCCCCTCCGCGGCCCTGGCGCCCGCCCGGCGACCCAGGAAGCGCAGCAGGGTGGCTGCGTGGCGGTCGTAGATCAGCCCGAAAGCCTCGGGCTCGGCCAGCGAGCGGCCGACCACTTCCGCGTCGGAGGGAGAGCTCATCTGCTTCTCTTTTCCCGATCGCGGGGCTGAGTTCGCGGCCGGGTTCGCGCCCTATCCCTTCCAGAGACCGGCAAACTGGGTCGCGACCAGCTCGTCGTACCTGACTTCACCTTGCAGGGCGCCGATCTCGCGGGCGAACCGGCTGATGTGGGCGACCATCGCCTCTGTAATGGTGGGGTCGTAGAAGGGCGTGTCACGCGCCACCTCGAACGCGATGAGGCTCGCCTCCTCGGCGGGAAACAGGCGTTGCGCGGCCTTCACGGCCAGCTGCGGATTGGCCCGCAGCGCCCGCTGCGTCTTCACGATGGCCCGCACGGCCCCGGTCGCGACGTCCGGCTGCTCCTTGACGAGCCGCTCCGTGGTCGCCAGCGCCGGGAAGGTCCAGTGGCGGGCCGCGGGCGGGCCATCGCCGCGGCGCACGTCGAGCAGGATCTTGGCGATGCCGCGCTTCACGCCCAGGTCGGCTCGCAGACCGTTGCCCCAGTAGCCGTCCGAGACGCCCTGCTCGATCGCGTCGACG
>DASRIY010000430.1:0-12448 GCA_035649755.1 Candidatus Methylomirabilota bacterium | reverse complement strand
CTACTGCGAGCGCTGCGGCGAGCGGATGGAGGAGCGCCAGTGCAAGATCGTTTGCCGCAACTGCGGCGCGTACCGCGACTGTAGCGACCCCTGATCGATTGCTGACGCGCCGTCCGTTCAGCGGGCGCCCGGGGCGTGGATGACCCACCGCCCGGGCCAGCCGTCCACCACGCAATCGGCGCGCAGTGCCGTGGTCCGGCAGAGCTTCGACACCGCGCGCGCAACCTCGTCGCGGGCGATCCCGAAGAGCCGTGCCAGGTCGCGCTCGGTGGTGAAGACGGCGCCGCGCGCGTACCGCTCGATCACGCGCTCGACGGCCGCGGCGCGCGAGAGCCGGCGGCCTTCGGCGACCGGCCCCGGCAGCCACGCCTCCAGCAGGTCCCAGCGGTACGAGAACGTGGGCTCGTAGCGCTCCTCGCTTTTGACGAGCCAGAGCCCCTGCTGGAGCTCGGCCATCGCCCGCTCGAACTCGCGCGTCTTGGCGGGCTCGAGCATGAACACGTTGGCCCGGATCTCGCGCGTGTACTGGGGATGCTCGTCGATCATCGCGTCCATGATCCGGCACGCGGTGTGCGAGAGCCGCCCCGCCTCGTACTCGACGCGATAGTCGCGCGCCCGCTGGCGGCCGCGGATCAGTGCGTAAAAGGCGGGAAAGAGATCGAGCGCCACCAGCAAGGGCCGGCCCTTCAGGAGCTTGCCGTAGTAGACGCGGCGGGACGCGGGCAGCGTGTCCTTCAGCTCCCAGGTGAGGCCGACGCCCGCGTCATGGTGCGAATGGCGCGGCCAGCGCGGGTTCGCGCGACCGGCCACCGCTTCCCACAGGCACGCCACGCCCTCGGGGAACCGGTAGAACGTCGAGCAAAAGCCGACGTCGCGGACGAAGGCGAGGGCGGCGCGCTCGCCCGTCACGCGACGCGACGCCGAGCGGCGGAAGCGCCGATCGCGAACGTTCTGGAGCGACTCTGCCGTCACGAGGTTTCATTGACCACGTTTCCACCGCTGTTGTAAAGTGCGCCGCATGAAGAAAAAGAAGTCGTCAAAAACCGCGGCCCGCAAGCCGGCCGCCAAGAAGCCGGCGGCGCGGAGGCAGACGGCGGCGACCTATACACCCAAGCCGGTCCAGGGCGACGGCTGGGCGCCGTTCCGGTACCCGCCGCAGTAGCGAACGCTTCTGGACAGACTCCTGCCCCACCTGGGGCCCGGCGCCGTGCTGCTCCTCGGCGCCACGGTCGTCCTGCAAACTGCGGCGCTCCGGGAGCCGGTCGCGGTCTTCGCGCCGGTGTACGCGTGGATCGTCTTCGCGGTGGGCCTCCTCCTGGGCTGGCGGTTCAAGCGGCGCCAGCTCTTCGTCGGGCTCCTGGTCCTCTTCGCGGCCCAGCAAGCGCTGGTCCACTACTCCGACGGCGGTGTCGCGTCACCCGGTCGTACCGTGTTCGCCGCGATCGCGCTCCTGCTGCCGCTCGACCTGGCCCTCCTGGCCTGGCTCAGCGAACGGTCGATCTCTTCGGGGGCCGGCAAGGCTGTCCTCGCGCTGATCCTGCTCCAGATGCTCGCCGTACCGCTGCTGGCGCGCCCCGAGCTGCAGCATCTGGCGCCGCTCCTCCAGCACACCTTCGTTCCGATCGCCCTGCCCTGGCTCCGGATGCCGCAGCCGGCCGTGCTGGCCTTCGCCGCCGCATTCGGGCTCGCGCTCATGCGCTTCCTGATGCACCCGACCATCATCCAGTCGAGCCTGGCGTGGACGCTCATCGCCGCATTCCTGGGGCTCAACGGCGGAAGCCCGGCGCTGACGGTGTACCTGGCCACCGCGGGCCTCGTTCTGGTCGTGTCGCTCATCGAGACCTCGCACCGCATGGCGTTCAGCGACGAGCTGACCGGGTTGCCGTCGCGCCGCGCGCTGACCGACGCGCTCATGGGGCTGCCCGAGTTCTACACGGTAGCGATGATCGACATCGACCACTTCAAGAAGCTCAACGACGAGCACGGCCACGCGGCGGGCGACCAGGTGCTACGGCTCATCGGCTCGACCCTCACGCGCACGGAAGGCGGAGGCCGGCCGTTCCGCTACGGCGGCGAGGAATTCGCGCTCCTGTTCCCGAACAAGTCGGTGGAGGAGGCCCTGCCCTACATCGAGGACCTGCGCGAGACGATCGAAGCCTCGACCTTCATCGTGCGCGCGCGCAACCGGCCCAAGCTGAAGCCCAAGCCGGCCCGCTCGTCCGGGGGCCGGGGACGGGTCGCGATCACGGTCAGTATCGGTGTCGCCGAGCCGGAGCCCGGCGGCTCCGATCCCGACGAGGTGATCCGCGCGGCCGACCAGGCCTTGTACCGGGCCAAGCGCGGCGGCCGCAACCGGGTCGTCGTCGCCGACTAACGGTCCTTGATCCATCGGCGCGCCTCGGCCGGCGGGGCCCCAGCCCCGCGACGGCCTGCGGCGCGCACATCCACCACTCCCCGGCTACTTCATGCCCCAGGTGAAGACGCGCGTCGGCGTGACCTCCACGACGACCGAGTCGGACTCGGAGATCGCGGCCTCGCGCGGATACTGCGGGTACTTCTTGTAGAGAAGGCGGCGGATGGCTCTGAAGCGCGGCCCGCGCGGGTAGAGCCGCGCCGCGCCCTGGACCATGACGCCCTTGATGAGCGTCCAGTCGTCGGAATAGATGTCGATCGTCAGCGCCACGCGGGGGTTCTCGGCGAGGTTCAGCGCCTTCCGGCCGTCGTCGCCAGACGCGAAGTAGATCTTGCCGTTGGACACCACCTGGCACACCGGGACCAGATGCGGCATCCCGCGCAGGCCCGTGGTGGCCACGCGGCAGACCCGCTCGCGCTCGAAGAATCGCGCCACCGCCTTGGTGAGACGCATGGGCGTCAGGCCGGGGGCGCGGGCACGCCCGCGAATTTCAGGATCGCCTCGATGACCGCCGCCGGCTTTTCTTCGGGAATGAAGTGGCCGGAGCCGGGCACCGGATAGCCCTCGACCCGCTCGCACCGCTCCTTCCAGACGCCGAGCATGTCGGGCACCTGCGGCCGGCGCCCTCCCGCTTCGCCCCACAGCACCAGGGTCGGGGCCGCCACCTTGCGGTCGCGGTCGGCGCCGTCCTGCTCGAGATCGATCGTGGCGCCCGCGCGATAGTCCTCGAAGCCCGCACGCATCGCGCCGGGCTGGCGGAAGCAGCGCACGTACTCCTGGACCGCCTCCTCCTCGATCGCAGCGGGATTGTAGGCCGAGGTCCGGTACATGTACCGGAGGTAGATCTCCTCGCGCCCAGCCGTGAGCGCCTCGGGCAGATCCGGAAGCTGGTGGAAGTACCAGTGCCAGCGCGCGCGGGCGCTCACCTGATCGGTGCGCGCGAACACGTCGAAGGTGGGCGCGATGTCGAGCAGCACCAGCCGCGTCACGAGCGCCGGGTGGTCGAGCGCGAACCGGTGCGCGACACGCGCGCCCCGGTCGTGGCCGACCAGCACGACCGGCGCGATCCCGAGAGCCCGGATGACGTCGGCGATGTCGGCGGCCATCGAGCGCTTGTCGTAGCCACCGAGGGGCCGGTCGGAGTCGCCGTAGCCGCGCAGGTCGGGCGCCACCACGGTGAAGCGCTCGGCGAGCGCGGGCATCACCTTGCGCCACATGTGGCCGGTCTGCGGATAGCCGTGGAGCAGGACCATGCCCGGGCCCTGCCCGAGCTTTCGATAGTGGATGCGAGTCCGGTCGCGCACGCTCACCACGTCGCGGATCATCGATGGTCCTCCGCACGGTCGCGCGGCTCGAAGCCGAGGACGGCGCGCGCGTGCTCCAGGTCGCGATAGCCCCAGCGGTTGTCGGAGACGGCGAAGAAGACGTCGAAGCGGAGCGTCGGCGGCGCCGCGATGCAGAGCTCGATCAGCCGCACGATGTCGCGCTGACTGCACCAGACCGCGTAGTCGCGGGTCTCCACCGGCCGGTCCTCGGCCTTCACGCGGCCGATCCGGATGCAGATCGCCGACAGGCCGTGGCGGTCGGCGTAGTGGCGCGCGATCGCCTCGCCCCAGATCTTGCTGGCGCCGTAGAGCCCGGCCGGCCGCGTCGGCGTCTCGTGCGTCATCTTGGTGAACGGGCCCGCCTCGCCGTAGCGCCCGGAAACCAGGGCGCTCCACGGCGCATCGCGCTCCCAGGCGCTGACCGTGGCGCCGCTGGAGGCGAAGATGACGCGCGAGACGCCCGCGCGGCGGGCTGCCTCGAAGACGTTGTAGGTCCCGATGACGTTCGCGCCGAGGATCTCGTCGAACGACTCGCTCGAGCCGGTGCGGGCGGCGAGGTGGACGACCGTGTCCACGCCTTCGAACGCGGGTGCGATCGCGTCGAGGTCCGCGATGTCGGCCCGATGGCACGGGACGCCGGGCACCGGCTGCCGGTTCAGCGCGGAGAGCGCGTACTTCCCCTCGAGGTGCCGGCGGAGCGCGCCGCCGATGAGCCCGCTCATTCCGGTCACCAGCACCGAGCGCGGCGCCATGGCCGGACGGGGCTACACGATCGCGGTGTGAACGAAGTTGCTGACGCGATCCAAGCGCGCCGAATGCCACGGATCGGGCACCCGGCCGTTGGTCAGATAGGCGAACGAGACGCCCGAGTCGGGATCGGCCCAGCAGTACGAGGAGCCGACGCCGCCGTGACCGAACGTCCGCGGCGACGCGAGCGAGCCGAGGCCCCGGATGGTGTCGGTCGTTCCGCGCAGGTGCGGGCCGAGGCCGCGGTGCATCGGCATGCCCATGTTGCCGTCGACCCGGTCGCCGGTGACGTTGCGCGTGACGTACGCGATGGTTCGCGGCGAGAGTACGCGCGCCCCGCCGAGCTGGCCGCCGGCCAGCAGCATCTGATAGAACGCCGCCATCCCGCGCGCTGTCGCGTAGCCGCCGCCGCCCGGCCGCCCCGCGCGCCGGGCCTCCGGCGTGTTGTCGTCGGCGCGACGCACGTACCGGCCGCCGTCCTGGGCGGGCTCGTGCATGTCGACCGCGCGCGCGTGCTCCTTGTCGGGCAGTCCGACGAACAGGTCGTTGCCGAGGCCGAGCGGCTCGGCGATGTTCTCCCGGATGAACGCCCGGTAGTCCGTCTTGGTGAGCGCCTCGATCAAGACCGCTGCGACCCAGTGCGCGGCGCCCCCGTGATAGTGCACCCGAGAGCCCGGCGTCCACTCGAGCGTGAACGCGCACACCGAGCGGCGCATCAGCTCGTGGTCCTCCCACGCTTCCTTTGGTACGTCGGCGCTCGGGAACCCGCCCTGGTGCGACAGAAGCTGGACGATCGTGACATCGCCCTTGCCGTTGGCCTCGAACCCGGGCACGTGATCGGCCACCCGATCGGTGAACGCGAGCGCGCCGCGCTCGACCAGGATCCACACCGCGCACGCGGTGATGACCTTGGTGTTCGAGTAGAGGAGCCAGAGCGTCTCGTCTCGCGCGGGCGCGCGCTGGGGCTCGAGCCGCGCATCGCCGATCGTCCACAGGAGTCCGAGCTTGCCGTGGCGCGCGACGGCGATCTGCGCGGCGGGATAACGGCTCTCGGCGACGTGCGCCGTGATCAGCTCGCGGAGCCGCGCCAGGGGTTTCGGATCGAGACCGAGCGCTTCGACGGTGGACGTGGCCAGTGGGAATGTCATGGCGGGAACTCTAGCACGATCGCCGCGCCGCCGCCCTCGGGGCGCGGCGGCGTCAGTCGGTCGCCGGCGTGCCCGCGGTGGCGGCCGCGTCCTCGTGATCGCGAAGCCACGCGTGGGCGCGCTCCTTGAGCGCCGTGCGCCCGCCCGCGTCGAGGCCGGCGGGATCGAAGCGGTACCGATAGTGGAGAGCCACGATGGGGTGAAGCTCCGAGGCCTGGATACGGTCGATCCACGACGAGGCCGGCTCCGCCGGGCGGCGCCCGCGGCCCTCCGCTTCGAGGCGGCGCGCGATCAGATAGAACTCGGAGTCGTGACCCGGATGAAGCGGCAGCGCGCCGATCGCGCGCGCCTCGCCGGCGCCGTGGCGGACGTGACGACGCGAGTACAGACGCCAGACGAGCAGCAGCACGAGCGGGATCAGGAGCCAGGCCGCATACTCGCCGACTCCGCTTTCGCCCTCGCTCCAGCGCCAGCGCGAGAAGAGAAATCCGCCCCACGACCAGAGATCGCGAAAGGACTCGAAGATCGACCCCTCGTCCCGCTCGGCGTCGGCCCAGATCGACGGCGTCGTGTCCACGTCCCGCCAGGCGCCGTCCACGTACGCGAGCGCCCACGAGTGCCCGTGGCGGGCCCGGACGATCCAGCGGCGCTCGAGCCGGCTCCACTCCTGCACCGAGTAGCCGACCGCGTAGCGCGCCGGCACGCCGGCCGCGCGCAGGAGCAGGACCGTGGCGCTGGCGAAGTACTCGCAGTGGCCGGCGCGCGAGGATTGTAGAAATTCCCCCAGCGCGGTGCCGTGCCGCGGGCGCTCGCGCTGCCAGAGCGAGTACTTGAAGTTCTGCCGGAAGAATCCCTCCACGCGCTTCACCGCTTCCGCCGGCGGCGCGCCGACGAGCCCGAGCTCGCTGGCGATCGGCGCGATGACCGCCGCTTCCTGTGCGGGAATGCGCAGGTCGGTGTCGATCGGCGGCCCGTCGAGCGGGCCATCAGCATCGAAGCGCGCGGTGTACGTGATGAGCCCGAGGCCTTCCTCTACCTTCACCGCCCCGAGGCGATTTCGGCGGACGCTGACGACCGCCAGGCGCTCGAGCTCGAACGCGCCGCCCGGCAGCGCCAGGACGCCGCGCCCGCGATTCAGATACGCCGACACCGTCACGCGCTCACCGGTGCCGTGTCCGCTCGCGAACTTCCACGTCTCGCCGTCGGCGTCGGGCTGGACGGCGGTGAAGCCGGCGCCGGAGGCGAGCCACGTGGACGAGTTGTAGACGTCGTAGGTTGCCTCGCGCAGGAGGAGCGGCACTGGCAGCCCGTCGCGCGGCTCGACGCGGAGCACGGTCCGATCGGAGAACTTGAGGTTTCCGAGGTGGCCGATGGCCGTCGTCACCCGGAACGGGTCCGGGTCGCGCCTGACGAGGCTGAAGATGTAGTCGAACGCCGTCTGCTCGAGGGCCTGCTGGAGCTGGTGGAGCACGATGTGGCCGCCGTAGCCCGCCACGGCCGCCGCCACCACGAGCGGCGCCCACCAGAAGGGTGAGAACCGCGGCGAGCGCCAGGACCAGAGCGCCCAGCCCGCAAGGGCGCAGAGGCCCGCGTAGAACGCGAGCGTGCGCTGGTTCGCGGCGCTGGCCGAGAGGACGCAGAGCGCGAAGTAGAGATAGCCGAGATCCACCGGCACGGGCTTGGCCGAGGGGTCGCGAGCGGCCTGGCGTCTCAACCCCCAGAAGAACGCGGTCAGCGGGATCTTGCCGGCGACACTGTAGGCCTGGCTGGCCATGAGGGGAAACAGGAGCGGCGGCAGCGACTGGAACAGGAGCGTCATCGCCCGCGGGCCGCCGGTGGTCCGCGCGGTGCCGGTCGTCGAAAAGAGATAGACGCCGGCCACGACGATCAAAAGCGTGCACAGATCGGTCACGCGGTGGAAGTCGGTCGACGACAGATCGAGGCGCCAGGTGAGCGCGCGGGCCGCTTCGATGAGCACCGCGAGCGGGATCGCGACCAGGAAGAATCCGGTCTGCCACCCCCAGAAGATCAGCCCGGCGCCGAGCAGCAGGGGCGGCGGGCTCACAGGCGCGCCAGTCCTTCGCCGATCCGCCCGACCTCGAGCCGGTGGACGTGAGGCGGAACCCGCTCGAGGGCGCCGGGCTCGCCGACCACGAACACGCGGGTCGGCGTGCCGAGCGCCTCGAGATGGCGGACCAGCTCCTGTCGCGGCTCGTCCCACGCGAGCAGCACGCACACGCAGCTGCTGAGCGCGTCGTGGCGGTCGATCACCGCGCGGTGCAGGGCGCGAAACGGCTTGTCGTGACACGCGCTCACGCACGCCAGCACCTCGAGCAGCCGGTCGGTGTTGCCGACGCCGCGGCCGGCCGTGAAGCAGTACGTCTCGGGCCCGACGAACATGAGGTCGAGCAGCGATTCCTGCGTCTCCACCGAGACGGCGATCGACGCGGCGACCGAGACCGCTTCCTCGAAGACCACGTGCGCCTCCGGCGCGGCGAACGTGTCGAGCACCAGCGCGTGGCGCACGAAGAACTCGTCCTGGTACTCGCGAACGACGGGCCGGCCCACCTTGGCCCAGCTGCGCCAGTGAATGCGGCGCATTGGATCGCCGGACCGGTAATCGCGCAGGGACATGAACTCCTCGGAGTCACCGACCGACGAGGCGAGCGCGACGCCGCCCGGCTGGTACTTCCGATAGCCGCCGAGCTGGATCTGGGCCATGGGGTAGCGCCGCGGCAGGACCAGGAGCGACTGCGGCAGGCGGATCGTCTTGAGCGCGTGCACCAGCCCCAGTGGATCCGGCCGCGCGAGCGTGAGCCCGGTGAAGCGGACGTGTCCGCGGCGCAGCGGCGTGAGCTCGACGGTGACGTCGGTCTCCGCCGACGGCGCGAGCGGGGGCAGCGGTCGCGGCGGGACGACGGCGCCGCGCTTCTGCGTGACGAGCCAGGCCCAGCGCGGATAGCCGACCTGCCGATCGAACCAGTTGCGCCGCTCCTCACCCGGCTCGCGAGCCGTGGTGAACTCCTCGAACGACGGCCGCGGATCGGCGAGCTCCTCCAGTAGCACGAGGCCTTCCTGGCGGCGGCTCGTCTGGTTGCCGATCGCCACGCGATAGGTGAGCGGGACCCCGACCGAGGCGAAGCGCGGCAGGGCGCGGCGGGCGGCGAAGCGGCCGCGGAAGACGAGGCTCGACACCGCCGAGATCACCAGAAGGGCGAAGACGAGCGTGAGCACCTGATAGCCAACGGTGCGGTTGGTGTCGAGGCCGATCACCCCCGCGGCGCCCAGCACGCTCAGGGCCAGAAAGCCCGCGCGCGTGAACCGCCGGTCGAGCCGGTACTGAAAGGCCGAGAAGGAGCTGAACCAGCGGTAGAGGAGGCGCTTCACGGCGTCGCCGGCGCTAGGACGGCGACGGAACTTTCGTGAGGATTTCCTCGACGATGCCCGCGGTGGTCACGCCGGCGAACCGCGCCTGGGGCTCGGCGATCATGCGGTGGGCGATGACCGGCACGGCCATCTCGCGCACGTCCTCGGGCACGACGAACTCACGGCCCTCGGTGAGGGCCAGCGCCTGCGACGCTTTCATGAGCGCGAGCGAGGCGCGCGGGCTCGCGCCGAGCTGGACGCCGGTGGCGGCGCGCGTCTCGCGCACGAGGTCGACGATGTAGCGCTTGAGCTCGTCGCTCATCCGGACACCGGTGGCCCGTCGGCGGACGTCGAGCACATCCTCGATCGAGATGCAGGCGGTCAGGGTGTCGATCGGGTGGCGCTGCGCCTGAGCCGAGAGGATCTCGACTTCCTCCTCCGGGGCCACGTAGCCGAGGGAGAGCTGCACCGCGAACCGGTCCATCTGCGCCTCGGGCAAGGGATAGGTGCCGCGGAACTCGACGGGGTTCTGGGTCGCGATGACGAAGAAGACCTCGGACAGCCGATACGAGCTGCCCTCGACCGAGACCTGGCCTTCGGCCATCGCCTCGAGCAGCGCCGACTGGGTCCGCGGCGAGGCGCGGTTGATCTCGTCGGCCAGGAGGACGTTGGTGAAGATCGGGCCCTCGTGGAAACGGAACACGTGATCGCGCTGGTCGAACACGGACACGCCGAGGATGTCCGAGGGCAGGAGATCGGGCGTGAACTGCACGCGCTTGAAGCGCGCGCCGAGAGACCGGGCCAGCGCCTTGGCGAGCGTGGTCTTGCCGGTACCGGGATAATCCTCAAGGAGGACGTGGCCGCCGCTCACGAAGGCCGCCAGGAGCTTGCGGATCGTCGCGGACTGGCCCCGCATGACCGTCTCGAGGTTCTGGGTGAGCTTCTGGAAGACCTCCTGCGGCGGGAGGCTCATACCTCCAATCTAGCGCAACCTAGCGCTTTCGCCGCAGCCCCTCGATGACGTCGAGCACGCGAATGATTTCGCGGCCATCGCGCACCATCTCGCGGTCGCCGGCCTGCCCCCAGCGGAGCACGCCGGCCCGGTCCACGACGAAGGTCGAGCGGTAGGCGACGTTACGGTCGGCGTCGAGGACGCCGTAGGCGCGGATGGCCGTGCGGTGCACGTCGCTCAGGAGCTGGAAGGGCAAGTTCCGCGCCTTCATAAACGCGGTGTGACAGAAGGGGCTGTCGCCGCTGATGGCGAGCACGGTGGCCCCTCGCTGCTCGATCTCACTCGCGACCTGGCCCAGGTCGGTCAGCTCGGGAGTTCAGATCCCTCCCCAGTCGTAGCAGTAGAAGACGAGCACGACATCCGACTTGCCCTTGAAGTCGGCGAGCGACGTCTGGCCGCCCGCACTGGACGGCAGCGAGAAGCCGGGAGCCTCCTGGCCGAAGCGGAGACCGATCATGCACGCCTCCTTGGCGACCTCCCGTATACCACACTTGGACGCCGGCGCTCCGACGGACGCCGTCGTGGCCTGGGCCTCGGGCCGGACTAGAATCGGGCCGTGAGTGAATCTCCGGCCGGCTCCCGCTGCGACGCCTGCGGCGCCGTGCGCGGCGCCACCGCGTTCGTCTTCCAGACGCGCGCCGGCGCGCTCGTGAAGTGCCGCCGCTGCGCGCTGCGCCACCGGCCGATGCTCGAGCGATCGCTCGCCGTCGCGTCGGTTGTCGGCACGCTGCTGCTGATCATCAATCAGGGCGACGTGCTGCTGTCGGCCTCGTGGCCTCACGCCTTGCTGTGGAAGATTCCCCTCACCTACCTGGTGCCGTTCCTGGTCGCCACGTGGGGCGCGCTCGTGAACAGCCGCGTCCGCAATCCATAAGCGCACCTCGGCCGGCGGGGACCCCAGCCCCGCGACGGCCTGCGGCGCGCACTTCCAACGCGCGGCCTGAGGAGGCCCCAGATGCGGTAGCGGCGCGCCGCGCGCGTGCCAACACCTCGCGTGTCAGAATTACTTCGTGAGTCGGCGCGGGTGGTTGTTAGCGTGTCTCCCCGACGGAATCTTCTTCGGGGGAAAGTATGGACGATCCAGACGCGCGATGGATCGAGTTCAGGACGCACGACGGCCGCACGAGCCGCCTGCGCGTCGATCAGATCGGCATGGTGGCCCGCGTGGACGGCGGCGACGCGGGCGTGATCCACACGAGTCTCGGCGAGCTCATCCGGGTGCTCAACGTCACCCACGTCCTCAAGCATTGGCGGCACCGGCTCCTCTTCGTGGTGTCGCCGCGCGCGGCGAGCTATCACGGCTACCTCAAGCGCGCGTTCGCCGACGTCGACTGGGCCGAGGTGATCTTCGATCGGCGGACGAACGAGCGGCGGCGGCACCAGTCGCCGTGGATGATCGACCGGCGCGCCGCCGGACGGCGAGCGCGGCCCGACATCGACGAGCGCGTGCGCACGTTCGGCTGGGCAGTCGTGCGCGTCAACCGCGCCTAGTCGGCGCGGCGTCCGACGCCGGGCTCAGCGTCCGGCGAGCCCGGACCAGAGCGCGGCGAGACGGTCGAGCGCGGCCGGCGGCAACGGGCCGCGATTCACCGCCGCCGCGGCGGCCTCGAGGTGCTCGACGCTCGAATAACCCACCAAAACCGTCGAGACCGCGTCCGATCCCACCGCCAGGCGTATCGACGCCTCGACCAGGTTCGAGGCGTGCCCCTCACGCACGAGCGCGCCGAGCAATTGCGCCCGCGCCACGTCGGTGCGGTAGTCCGGCGCCGTGGCGATCGGATCGACCGAGGGAACCGCGACCGGATGGCGCGTCTCCACCCCGCTCAAGGCCCCGGCCGCGAGCACGCGGATGACGATGACGCCGACGTTGCTCTGCCGCGTCCGGCCGAGCAGCCCGCCGAAGTCCTGCGCCGGAAAGCCCGCCGGCACCGGGAATCCCGCGCTCGGGTTGAGCAGGTTGTAGCAGACCTGCGCCGTGTCGAGCGCGCCCGATTCGATCGCCCGGTGCAGCGAGGGCGTCTCGCCGAGCGCGGTGATGCCGCAGAAGCCGACCTTCCCCTGCTGGCGGAGCTTCTGCACGGCGGGCACGACCTCGCCGAGGACGTCGGCCAGGCTCAGGGCCCCTTTCCCGCGCGCCGGCTCGATCCGGTTGTGGAGCTGAAAGAGATCGACGCGCTCCATGCCAAGCCGGCGTAGGCTTGCGTCGAGCGAGCGGGCGACCGCACCAGGAATATCGGACAGGTCGGGCGGATCGAGGCGAAACTTCGTGCCGACGTAGACCCGCGCGCGCAACGCATTGAGCACCTGCCCGAGATTTCGCTCGGACTCTCCGTCGCCGTACGACGGGGCCGTGTCGAAATAGTTGACCCCGAGCTCCATCGCCCGGGCGACGCCGCGCTCGCGCTCCGCGGGCGTCCCGCGGATGATGAGCCCGCCG
>DASRIY010000429.1:0-2156 GCA_035649755.1 Candidatus Methylomirabilota bacterium | reverse complement strand
CATGAGGTTGCCCGGCATCGGCTTCACCAGGGCATCGTGGATGGCGTACAAAACCCAGAACGCCGTGAGGCCCTGGAACTCGCCGGGATCGAACCACACGGGAGACAAGGTCACGTACAGCGCCCAGCGCATCTCGCCGTCCGGCTTGGTCTGCGCGCCCGGGCGAGGTTGAGCGCCGGCATCTCCGGACGGAACGAGCGCGAGCAGAGCGCACAGGACGGAAGCGGCCGCTGCCACGGACCATCTCGAGAGTCTCCGTGTCGGGGTCATCGTCGTCTCCATACCCAGCGGGCGACTCGGGTCAGGTCGGTTGGGCGGACCATAGCCTCACCGCGTAGGCGAGTCAATGACGAGCGGCGGGATCAGCGCGTGTCGCGGCGAATCTCGATCAGCGACACGCTCGGCAGCGGCAGGGCGATCCGCAAGGTCAGCGCGCCGTCGCGCACGGCGGCGGTCGAGTCCGGCTCGAGCCGCTCGAGCCCCTGACGCGCCTCGATGGAGGCGAGCTCATCCGGCGACGGATCTTGAGGTCCGCCGAGCTCGCGCCATGCCGTGTGGCTGTTGCTGTGCGCCGAATCGATGCGCCAGTGGCTCACCCGGACGTTGCCGGCGAACGGCAGGCGCTCGAGCCTCACGGTCACAGCGGTGTCGCGCGCATCGGTCGCGTACTGGTCGTCGGCGTGCCGCCACACGAGCACGCTGACGCCGTCGCCGCCGGCGGTGGCGAGCGCGTCGACCTCTTCGGCCATGCCCGCGGCGTCGTCGTCGAGCTGGTCCATCGACCACGCGCGGGTCGATTCGACGGCCAGGCGCGTGTCACCGAGCCGGCCTAGCATCCGGTAGGCGTTGAGCACCGGCTTCTGGATGCCCTGCGCCGTGAAGAGACTTCGCGTGCCTTCAAAGAACCGTTCGCCCTCGAAGTAGAAGCTCCACGTCGTCGCCTGATGAACGCGGGCGCCGCCGCGCACGTCCAGGTCGAGGAGCTTCTTCATGAGCTTGCACTGGAACACCGCGAAGTACTCGGTGTTGCGGTAGGCGAAGTTGGCGTTGTCGTAGACACCCCAGTGCGCCGGCACCGAGGCGTCGCACTCGTCGACGATGCACGGCAGGTCGCGAAACTCCGCGTGCGCCGACACCGCGGCGAGCGCGGCGCGCACCTCGCGCAGCATCTTGAGGCTCGAGGGCGACTGCTGGGTCGGCGCCGGCCCGCCGAGCGGACCGTACACCCGCCACGGCGTGAAGCGCGCGCCCTTGGTGTGGAACGAGACGAAGTCGAGCGGCGCGCGGGTGCGCGCGCAGTGGGCGAGAAAGCCCCGGAGGAACTCGTTGCCGCGCCGCCCCGGTCCGAGATCGCCGGTGGTGGTCGGGCCGCCGACGGCGGCGTCGGGCAGCGCGGCCTTCACCGCCGCCGCGGTGACGTCGTAGAGCGCATAGAACTGCTCCGGCGTACCGCGCCAGTAGAAGATGTCCGGCTCGTTCCACAGCTCCCAGAGCCAGCCGCGTACGTGGGCGGCGCCGTAGCGCGCCACGCAGTGCTCGACGAGCGACCGCACCAGGCCGGCCCACTTGCCGTAGTCCTTGGGCGGCGTGGCCCAGAGACCCGCCTCGTACGGGCTCCACTGCGTCGGGCTCGGCTCGTACGCGAAGCGCTTCTCGGCGTCGTCGGGTACGAGCGCGCGTGGCGTGAAGGCCAGCTCGACCAGCGGCCGGAGGCCGGCTTCCACGACGGCGTCGTAGACCTGATCGGCGATCGTGAAGTCATAGAACGGCTGGCCCGCGGCATCCTCGTGATAGACGTTGCCCGCGCCCCAGTGTGGGAGCGACCAGCCGATGCCGCTGTTGAAGACATAGTGCGAGCGGACGAAATACGGCTGCTCCACGAACGCGCCGATGGTTTTGAGATGCCGCTTGCCGGCCGGTGTCGACGTCCAGTTGATCTCGTCGTAACCGAAGCTGGTCCAGATTCTTCGGATGGGGCCGAGCGTTGCCCCCGCGCCCACACGCACCGTCGCTTCTGCGATGTGGCCGGCCTCACTCATCGAGATGTCCTTTCGCCAGCGGGCGCATGACGCGCGGGGTCGTTGACACCGGGGAGATCCTACTGCTAGCTTGTGACCGGTCACAAGGCCCTCAGACGCGCCGGCAGGTGCCACGAA
>DASRIY010000428.1:0-8717 GCA_035649755.1 Candidatus Methylomirabilota bacterium | reverse complement strand
GGAAGGGGGCCGCTGCTGCGCGAGCACAACCGCTACGTCTACGGCGAGCTGCTCGGTCTGAGCGACGAGGAGATGAAGTCGCTCGCTAACGACAAGGTGATCTGAGGAGGCGGCGATGGCGGTGAGCTTCGATCGGGCGCGGCTCGCGCCGCTGAAGGATACCGTGGCGGTCGTCGGTGTCGGCGAGACCGACTACCGGAAGGATTACCGGGGAGCCGGCGGCCAGGCCGTGAGCAAGGGCGAGGCCCGCTACGACTCGTACACGCTGGCGTCGAGGGCATTCAAGCGTGCCCTTGACGACGCGGGATTGAAGAAGGACGACATCGACGGCCTGTGCGTCGGGGGCACGCTGTCCGGCGAGCGGGCCAGCGAACAGTGGGGCCTGAACCCGCGCTGGAGCGGGGGCGGTGACGCCGCGCAATGCATCATCGAGGCAGCGCTGGCCATCAACGCCGGGCTCTGCACGACCGTCGCCCTGGTCTACGGCAACGCCCAGCGATCGATGGACACTGCCTATGGCGGCGCGCGCGTGACCGGCGGGGCGATCACCTCGTACTTCTACTATGCGCCCTGGGGCATGACCTCGCAGGGCGCGCTCTACGCCCTCTTCTTCCAGCGTCACAAGCTCCTCTACGGCACCACCGACGAGCAGCTCGGCGCGGTTGCGGTGGCGTTCCGCAAGCACGCCTGCTTGAACCCGAACGCGGTGATGCAGAAGCCACTCACAATCCAGGACTATCTGAATGCACCGTACATCGCCGAGCCGCTGCGGCTCAACGACTACTGCCTCATCAACGACGGCGGGGTGGCGATCATCGTCCGTCGCGCCGACCTGGCGAGGGATCTCAAGCAGCGGCCCGTCATGGTGAGCGGCTTCGGATGGTCCGAGGAGAACGTGGACGCCACCCAGCTGCGGCCGCGGCTGAAGACCTTCTATCACGGCGCCCATCACGACGTGGCGGCCCAAGTCTATCCGATGGCCGGCGTCACGACGAAGGATGTCGACGTGTTTGCCACCTACGATAGCTTCAGCGTGCATCTCTTGGCCTCGCTCGAAGGGTTCGGCTTCTGCAAGGAGGGCGAAGCCGGGGCGTTCGTGCAGGGCGGCCGCATCGAGATCGGCGGCGCGCTGCCGTGCAACACCAGCGGCGGGATGCTGTCGGAGAGTTACATGCAGAGCTGGAACCACCAGCCCGAACTGGTCCGTCAGCTGCGGGGCGGTCTTGGCAACCGACAGGTGCAGGGGGCCGAGGTCGGCCAGTACGTCCACGACGTCGCCGGCAAGTGCAAGAGCCTCATCTACACCAGGGGAGCCTGACATGGCGACGGTCCGGCCGACACGTGCGATGGATCCGTACGCCGAGCAGTTCTGGGGCTTCACGCTGTCGCGAGAGCTGCGCCTGCAGCAGTGCTCGGCCTGCGGGAAGTTCCGCTGGCCGCCGGGCCCGACCTGCGATCGCTGCCTGTCCGACGACTTCACGTGGTCCCCGCTCAGCGGCAAGGCGAAGGTGCTCTCGTGGACGACGTTCCGCCGCGGCTACTTTCCGGAGTATCCGCCGCCCCACACTGTCATCGCGGTCGAGCTGGCCGAAGGCCCGCTCTTCATCTCCTATCCCGTCGACGTCGAGTCCAGCGACCTCCGCGAGGGCATGACGCTGGAGCTCCGCTGGATCGACGCCACGGACAAGTTCGGCGAGTACAACCTGCCCGTCTTCGGCCCATCCGGCGCCCGGAGCTGAGGCGCTCGGGGTGCCGACTTCGCGCCACTGAGCGCTGGCCTGCCGCCGATGCGCCCCGACGACTTCCGCGTCGAGCCCGACATCCGCGCCGCCGCGACCCCGCCGCGTGAGCTCTACGGCGACCCCGTGTGGTTCGACGCGATCTGCGAACGCATTCTCGCGCGGACCTGGCACGTCGTCGCCAGGCTCGACGAGGTGGCGCAGCCGGAGTCAGCGCTGCCAGTAACACTGCTCCCCGGAGCACTCGACGAGCCGGTCGTCCTCACACGCGACGGAGCCGGCGCGCTGCACGCGCTCGCCAACGTCTGCACGCACCGGGGCAACGTCGTCGCGACCGAGGCCGGCCGCGCGCGGACGCTGCGCTGCGGCTATCACGGCCGCACGTTCCGCCTCGACGGCTCGATGCTGGCCGCGCCGGGCTTCGAGGGAGCAACGTCTTTCCCGTCGGCCGCCGACGCGCTGCGGCGCTTCGGACTCGGCACGTTCGGCCCGCTCGCGTTCGTCGCCGCGCGGCCGGCGACCTCCTTCGATGCGCTCGTCAGGCCGCTCGCCGAGCGTCTCGCCTTCTTCCCGTGGAACGCGCTGCGTCGCGACGCTGAGGGGTCGCGCGACTACGAGATCGACGCGAACTGGGCGCTCTACGTCGACAACTACCTCGAGGGCTTCCACGTGCCGTTCGTGCACGGCGGCCTCGCGAAGACGCTCGACGAGGACGCCTACGCAACGGAGCTCTCGGACGAGGGTGTGCTCCAGGTCGGGTTCGTCGCCCCCGGCGAGCCGGCGTTCGCGCTGCCTGCGGGACATCGCGATCACGACCGGCGCGTGGGCGCGTACTGGGCATGGCTCTTCCCAGCCACGATGCTCAACCTGTACCCATGGGGACTCTCGGTCAACGTCGTGCAGCCGCTCGGGCCGTCGCGGACGCGCGTGCGCTACCTGACGCTGGTTGCCGACGCGTCGCTGCGCGGGAAGGGGGCCGGCGGCGACTTGCACCGCGTCGAGATGGAGGACCAGGGCGTCGTCCTCGGCGTGCAGCGCGGGATGCGCTCGCGCCTCGCGCGGCCCGGCCGGTACGCGCCGGGGCACGAACGCGGCGTGCACCACTTCCACACGCTGCTCGCCCGGCGCCTCGTTGACGCCTGACCGGCCGCGGGATCGCCGAAGGAGGAAGCGCGGCCGAAGTGTGGCGGTTGGCTATGATACCGGTGTGCAGTGGCTGCTCGTCGCTCTCGTCCTCCTCTCCGCCAGCCCCGTGTCCGCGCAGACGGCGAGACCGGTTCGCGTCGGCATCTACGCCAACGAGCCCCTGGTCTTCCGCGCCGCCGGCGGCGCCCCACAGGGTGTCTACATCGACGTCCTGGATGAGATCGCCCGCAAGCAGGGCTGGACCCTGCGCTACGTAGAGGGGACCTGGGACGAGTGTCTACAGCGGCTGCAGCGCGGTGAGATCGACCTGCTCGTCGCCATCGGCTACTCGGAGGAGCGGAGCCGGCTGTTCGATTTCAGCCGCGAACCCGTCGTGGTGAACTGGGGCCAGGTCTACGTGGCGCCGCGCTCGCCCATCCGCTCGCTGCTGGACCTCACGGGCCGGACGCTGGCGGTCCTGCGGGGCGACGTCTACTACGAGTCGCTGAAGCGCACGCAGGCCATCCTGAAGGTGTTCCCGACCTTCGTCGAGGTCGACTCCTATCGCGAGACGCTGCGGCTCGTGGCCGAAGGGCGCGCGGAGGCGGCCCTGGTGCCCCGCATCTTCGGCGCATATCACGAGCGGCTGTTCGCGGTCGAGAAGACCACCATCATGTTCAGCCCCACTGAGCTGCGCTTCGCCGCCCCGAAGGGGATGCAGGGCCCGCTGCTCGAGACGCTCGACCGGGAGCTGGGTGCGCTGAAGGCGGACAAGCGCTCCGCCTACTACCGCGCGCTGAACGTGTGGATCGAGGGCGTGCGCACGCTGGTGTTCCCGAAGTGGCTCAACCCGTTCTGGGTGGTGGGCGGCGCGGCGTCGGTGGGGGTCCTCATCGTGGGCATGAACCTGCTGCTGCGCCGGCAGGTCCGCCTGCGCACGGCGGAGCTGAAGGCGAGCCTGGCCGCGCAGGAGAAGATCGCGAGTGAGCTGCGCATCGCCCGCGAGATCCAGATGAGCTCGATCCCCCACGAGTACCCGGCGCTGCCGGGCTGGGACATCCACGGCGTGCTGCAGCCCGCGCGCGAGGTCGGCGGCGACTTCTATGACTGCGCGCTGCTGGACGAGCGCCGCCTCTACGTCACGCTCGGCGACGTGTCCGACAAGGGCGTGCCCGCCGCCCTCTTCATGGCGGCCACCAAGACTCGGCTCGGCGCCTCGGTGGCGGCGGCCAGCTCGCCGGCCGCCGTCCTGACGCGCGTGAACCGCGACACGGCCCGCAACAACGACCAGTGCATGTTCGTGACGGTGTGGTGCGGCATCCTGGACCTCGGCTCGGGGCGGATCACTTACGCGAACGCCGGGCACAACCCCCCCGCCGTGCGGCGCGCCGACGGCCGTGTCGAGTTCCTCGACATCGCCAGCGCGCCTGCGCTCGGGATCGACGAGGACGCCGCGTACCGGGAAGGCACGACCACGCTGGAGCCCGGTGATGTGCTCGTCATGTACACCGACGGGGTGACGGAGGCGCTGGACGTCAGGCAGGAGCTATTCTCGGAGGACCGCCTGCGGACCGAGCTGGCCGCCTCCGGCCTCCGCGACGCGCGGGATCTCGCCGGGCGCGTGCTGGCGCGGGTGGCCGCCTTCGCGGGCGAGGCTCCCCAGGCCGACGACATCGCGCTGCTTGTCCTGCGCCGCGGCCCGGCCGGTCTGCGGCTGGCCAGCCGGCTCTCGGAGCTGCCGCGGCTGGCCGTGGAGGTCGCGCGCCTCGGACGCGAGCACGGCCTGCCCGAAGAGGTCGTGTCCGACCTGACGCTGGCGCTCGAGGAGGCGGTCTCCAACGTCATCCGGCACGGCTACGGAGACCGCCCGGACGGCCTGATCTCCGTCACGTTTCGCGCTACCGGCGAATCAATCGTCGTCACCGTGGAGGACGCCGCGGTGGGGTTCGATCCGCTGAAGCACCCCGAGCCGGATCTGAGCGTTCCGGTGGAGGCGCGCCCCGCGGGCGGCATGGGCGTCTACCTGATCAAGCGGCTCATGGACGAAGTGGACTATCGTGTGTACGACGGGCGCAACGTGCTGACGCTGACGAAGCGGCTCCGGAGGGCAACGTGCCACTAACGGTCGTGTCCGAGCAGGGAACAGCACCAGGGATCCACATCGTTCGACCCGCTGGCTCGCTGGACAGCAACACGTCCTCGATCCTCGAGGACCATCTCGCGGGCCTCCGCAGGGACGGCGCCACCACGTTGGTCCTCGACCTGAAGAACCTCACCTACATCAGCAGCGCCGGCGTCCGGGTGATCCTGGTCGCCAAGAAGGCCATGAAGGCGGCCGGGGGCGATGTGGCGCTGACGAATCTGCAGCCCCAGATCCGCAAGGTCTTCGATATCATCCAGGCCTTGCCGTCGCTGAATGTGTTCGAGAGCGTGGCCGATCTGGACCGCTACCTCGCGGGCATCCAGAAAAAGGTCAGGGAGGAAGGGACGTCGTGACCCCATTCGAGCCTATCCGAGGCCGCGCGACCGTCATCCAGCCGCACGAGGGCGATTCCTTCTGGCAGCCGGTTCCCGCGAACGGTCACGCCGACCCGAAGCTCACGCCCGCGAACACGCGGTACGGCGATCTCTCGATGGGCTACCAGACCATCGCGCCCAGAAGTCGCGTGCGCGAGCATGCGCACGGCGATCAGATCGAGCTGCAGATCTGCTTCCGCGGGCAGGGACGCGTGGTGGTCGACGGCGTGAGCCACCCGCTGGTGCCGGGCACCGCATGCTTCCTCGGTTGCGACGTCAAGCACGAGATCATCAACGAGACCGATGAGGAGCTCGTGATGCTCTGGCTGGTGTCGCCGGCGGGGCTCGAGAACTTTTTCAAGGCCATCGGCCGGCCTCGCACGCCGGGCGAGCCGGCGCCCGCGCCGTTCGCACGCCCGGCCGATGGCGTCGAGATCGAGCGCGCATCGGGAATGACCTACAAGCACCCGGCCGCGCCCGAGCGGTAGCCCCAGACGCTGCCGACGGTGCGCCGCCGGCGCGACCGGCACACGGGGTGAAAGGACGGACCACATGGCGCGCCGGAAGATCGTCGTGGCGATGATGATGCACGAGACCAACACGTTCTCGCCGGTGCCGACCCCGCTGGCGTCGTTCCGGCCGCTGTCCGGAGCGGCCGCGATCGAGGAGTTCCGCGACACCAACACGCAGCTCGGCGGGTTCCTCGGCGTCGCGCAGAAGGCCGGGGCCGAGATCGTGGTGCCGGTCGCGGGCGGCGCGCATCCGTCGGGATATGTCCAGAAGTCCGCCTACGAGGACATGGCCGAGGCCATCGTCGGCGCGGTGCGCGGCGGCTGCGACGCCGCGTTCCTCGCGCTCCACGGCGCGATGGTCGCCGAGCACACGGATGACGGCGAGGGCGAGCTGCTCCGCCGCGTGCGCGCGGTGGCGCCGCGGCTGCCGATCGCGGTCGGGCTCGACTTCCACGCCCACATGACCTCGCGCATGATCGACAACGCCACGGTGATCACCGGCTACCGGACCTATCCGCACGTCGACATGGCCGAGACGTCGGCGCGTGCCGGGCGCACGCTGCTGCGCGCGCTCGACGGCGACGTCGTGCCAGTCATCACCTGGGCCTCGCGCCCGATGATGACGAGTACGCTCGAGCACACGCCGTCGCGCCAGCCGATGAAGGACATCATGGACATGGCCGACGCCGCCGAGACCGGCGGCTCCGTGCTCAACGCCTCCGTCTTCGGCGGATTCCCGCACGCGGATATCCCGCACATCTCGTGCTCGGCGGTCGTGGTCTGCGACCGGCGCGCCGACCAGGGCCAGGCCTTGTGCGACCGCCTGATGGACCTCGCGTGGTCGCGGCGCGAGGCGTTCCTCTACAAGGGCGCGCCGCTGACCGGCCAGATCGCCCATGCGCGGACCCTCGGCGAGGGCCCGGTGGTACTGGTCGACCACGGCGACAACACCGCTTCCGGCGGCACGCAGGACGTGATGAGCGTGATTGCCGAGGTGATGCGCCAGGGGCTCCACGACGTCGTGGCCGGGCCGATCTGTGATCCGACCAGCGTAGCGCGCATCATCGACGCGGGCACCGCGGCCAGCGTCACGCTGCCCGTCGGCGGCAAGATCGACATGCCCCAGATCAACCTGCCCGGCGCCCCGCTGACGCTCACGGGCCGTGTGACGCGCATCACCGACGGCCAGTTCACCGTTACCGGGCCCATGGCGACGGGCACGCGCGTGCGCATGGGGCGGACGGCAGTGCTCGACACCGGGAACGTCCAGCTCGTGATCTCGGAGGGCCGCAGCGAGCCGATCGACCTCGGCGTGTTCACCCACTGCGGGATCGACCCGCGGCGGAAGCGCTACGTGCTGATCAAGTCACGCCAGCACTTCCGGGCCGGCTTCGAGCCGATCGCGCGGCACATCGTGTTGTGCGACGGCGACGGTTGCACCAGCTCCGACCTGGCGCTGTTCACGTATCGCAACCGCCGCCGGCCGCTCTATCCGTTCGAGACCGCCTGAGCCTACGAGGCGCGCTGGACGAACGAGCGGTCCTCGACCAGGATGACACCGGATTGGGCGGCGCGCCGCGCCACTTCCGCATGCTCGGAATCCGCGGCCAACGCCTCGCGGTATCGCTCGTAGGCGGCAAGGCTCGGGAAATCGATGAGCGAGAGCCCGACGTTGGTGGGCCCGGCGAACTTCGTCGGAGCGAAATAGCCGACGACCTTGCCCCCGCAGCGCTCGATGGGACCGGCCACACCACGCGCGTAGGCTTCGAAATCGGCGACCTTGGCAGCGTCCAGCGTGTAGCGAGTGCACAGTGTGAGCATGACGTCCTCCTTGCTCCGGAGTATCGTCATGCGACGCGCGTGCCGTCCACACCGAACGCTTCGATCCGGCCCGAAGCGTCCGCGCTTGCCGCGAATGCCCGAGCCCTCTACTCTTTCGTCATGGGCGACACTGACATGCTCTCGACGGTGGCATCGCTCCTCGGCGAGCCCGCCCGGACCCGCATCCTGACCGCGCTACTCACGGGCCGCGCGCTGACCGCGAAAGAGCTGGCCTACTTCGCGGGGGTGACCGCGGCGACGGCGAGCAGCCATCTCTCGCGCCTGCTCGCCGGCCACTTGCTGGCCATGGAGAAACAAGGGCGCTGTCGTTACTATCGTCTGCGCTCCGCGGAGGTCGCGCGGGCCATCGAGGGATTGATGACCGTGGCGACCATGCCATCCAACGGCTGGCCGCCGCACCATCGCGTCGAGCCCGCGCTTCGGGAAGCGCGGATGTGTTACGACCACATGGCGGGGCGCCTGGGGGTCGCCGTGTGCGACATGCTCCTGCGCCGTCGCCACGTGGTGCTCGTCGACGGCGGCGGCGAGGTCACTCCGACCGGTGAACGATTCCTCGAGGGGCTCGGCGTCGACCTCTCGAAGGCGCGCGGCGCCAAGCGTCACTACTGCCGCAGCTGCATCGACTGGACAGAGCGCCGCCACCATATCTCCGGCGCGGTGGGCGCGGCGCTGGCAGAAGCCTTCCTCGCGCGACGCCTGGTCGCGCGAATTCCCGACAGCCGGGCCCTCTCCGTCACGCCGCTCGGCCGCAAGACGCTCGCCGCGATGGGCGTGGCCGAGTATCGCGAGCTCACGCCCAGCGCAGCCAGCACGGCCTAGGGGATACGGGTCAGCTCTTTACGAAAGCGAGAAGCTCGGGATTGATCACCTCGGCGTGTGTCGTACACATGCCGTGTGGGAACCCCTGGTGCACCTTCAGAGTGCCCTTCCTCAGCAGCTTCGAGGAGAGCAGCGCGGAATCAGCGATCGGGACGATCTGGTC
>DASRIY010000427.1:0-16772 GCA_035649755.1 Candidatus Methylomirabilota bacterium | reverse complement strand
ACGTTGCTGGAGCGCATTCTGACCGAGGCGCGCCGATTCACACGTGCCGAGGCCGGCACGCTGTTCCTCCGCGAGGGCGACCTGCTCCGCTTCTCCGTCGTGCAGAACGACCGCCTCGCCAAGGAGCTGGGCGAGGAAGAGATGCGCCGACGCCTCAAGGCCGAGCCCCTGCATCTTCGCGAGCTGAGCCTCGCCGGGCACGTCGCGCTCACCGGTGACATCCTCAACCTGCACGACACGTACATGATCCCGCCGGACCGGCCGTACGCGTTCGACGCGCGCGTGGACGCGCGCCTGAGCTATCGCACCCAGTCGATCCTGGTGGTGCCGCTCCAGGATCCCGCGCACAACATCCTCGGCGTGCTCGAGCTGATCAACGCGCTCGACCGCGGCCGCGTCGTGCCGTTCGACTCGCAGTACGAATCGCTGGTGCGATCGCTCGCCTCGCAGGCCGCCGTCGCCCTGCGCAACGCGCGGCTCGAAGACCTCTCCTTCAAGGATGCGCTGACGGACGTGTACAACCGTCGCTACTTCACGATCCGGATGGAGGAGGAGTTCAAGCGCCACTCCCGCTTCGGCGAGCCGCTCTCGCTGGCGCTGATGGACCTCGATCACTTCAAGGAGGTCAACGACCGCTTCGGGCACCGCGCCGGCGACGAGGTGCTGCGCGAGGTCGCCCAGCTCCTGGTCAAGCACTCGCGAAGCTTCAGCATCGTCACCCGGTACGGCGGCGACGAGTTCGCGATCATCCTAGTGAACACGGCCAAGGCCGGCGGTCTCACATACGCCGAGCGCATCCGGAACGTCATCGAGCAGAACCGGTTCGCGCATTCGCCGGTCACCGCGAGCCTCGGGATCGCCAGCCTGCCGGAAGACGCGACGACCGTCGACGATCTCGTCGTCGCGGCCGATCGGGCGCTCTACGACGCCAAGCGTCTGGGCCGCAACCGGGCGGCCGCCCCGTGAGCTCTCACACCGCCGTCGACCGCGAGCAGATGCTGGACGAGCTCCTCGACATCGGGCTCGCCGTCGCCAGCGAGCGCGATCTCTACGCCCTGCTCAACCGGATCCTCGAGGCGGCGCGGCGCTTCACGCGCGCCGAGGCCGGGACGCTCTTCCTCCGTGACGGCGATCGGCTCCGGTTCGCGGTGGTGCAGAACGACCTGGTCGAGCGGAAGCTGGCCCGGCCCGAGCTGCAGCAGCGCTTCGAGGCCGAGCCCCTGCGGCTCAGCGAGCCGAGCCTGGCCGGCCACGTGGCACAGACCGGCGAGGTACTCAACATCGCCGACGCGCACACGATCGGGGTGCACCAGACCCGCGCCTTCAACGAGCGGTTCGAGGTCGCCAGCGACTACGCCACGCGCTCGGTGCTCGCGGTGCCGCTCCAAGACGTGACCGGCAGCATCGTCGGCGTGCTCGAGCTCCTGAATGCCGTCGACGATTCGGGCGCGACCGTGGCCTTTCACCGCGAGCACGAGAAGCTCATCCGGACGCTGGCCGCGCACGCGGCGGTCGCCATCCGCAACGCCCGGCTCGAGGACCTCTCGTTCAAGGACAGCGTGACCGAGCTGTACAACCGCCGGTACTTCGGCCTGCGGATCGAGGAGGAGGTCAAGCGCCACACCCGGTTCGGCCATCCGCTGTCGCTTGTGGTGGCGAACGTCGATCGCTTCAAGCCGCTCAACGTCGAGCACGGCCAGGCGGCCGCCGACGAGGTGCTGCGCGAGGTGGCGCGCCTGCTCATCCGGCATTCACGGAGCTTCACGATCATCGCCCGCCTGGACGGCGACGAGTTCGCCGCGCTGCTCGCCAATACCCCCAAGGCCGGCGCCGTCACGTACGCCCAGCGGATCCGCTCGGTCATCGAGACGCATGCCTTCGCGCACGGCACGGTCACCGCGAGCCTCGGCGTGGCCGGCCTGCCGGCCGACGCCGTGTCGGCCGACGACCTGCTGGCGGCCGCGCAGCGTGCGCTGCGCGACGCAAAGGACCAGGGCCGTAACCGCGTCGTCGCGCTCTAGGTCGTTTCGCCGCGCCGTTCGCTCCGCCCGCGCTTGACTTGTCTCCCGCTCATGTGTCATTAGGTTCCTCGATCGCGCGCGAGCGCAACCGCCGTTCGACGCATCGATGGAGGAGCCGATGAGCAAGAGCCCATTCCGCGCCCAGCTCGAGGCCGCTGTCAGCGCCCGTCACAGCCGCCTGAATCCGTTCACCGAGAAGTGGGTGAAGGGCGAGCTGACGCGAGCCCAGCTCGGCGCCTGGGCCGCCCAGCACTATCAGTACGTCTCGCAGTTCCCGCGCTGGTGCGCCACGGTGTACGGCGAGTGCCCGGACCCCGATGCACGCGATTTCCTCCTCGAGAACATCATCGAGGAAGAGTCGGGCACCAAGCACGTCGATCTCTTGATCCGCTTCGCCGAGGCGTGCGGGGTCTCGCGGGCCGAGGTGGAGTCCAAGCAGCAGCTCCCGACCACGCGCGGCCTCACCGCATGGTGCTTCGAGATGTCGCACCAGCCCTTCCACGTGGCGGCGGCCGGGCTCCTGGTCGGACTCGAGTCGCAGGTGCCGGGCATCTACCAGCGCAACCTGCCCCCGCTCCGGACGCACTACGGCTTCACCGACCACGAGGTGGAGTTCTTCGCGATCCACATCGAGGCCGACGAGGTCCACGGCGAGCGCGGCTACCAGATCGTCGAGCGGCACTGCACGAATCCGGAGCGCCAGGCGCAGGCGATCGACGCGGTTCGCCAGGCGACCGAGATGCGCTGGCAGTACATGACCGGTCTCTACCGCGCCTTCGTCGCGAAGGAAGAGGTGTGAGCCGCCATCACGTCGGCCGCCTCGACGACCTGACCGCGGGCCAGCTGAAGCTGGTCGAGGCCAACGGCGCCCGCGTCGTGCTGGTGAGGGTCCGGGACGAGGTGTTCGCGTGCAGCGACGAGTGCACGCATCAGGGCGGACCCCTCAGCGAGGGACGGCTCACCGGCACGCGGCTCGCCTGCCCCTGGCACGGCTGGATGTTCGATCTGCGCTCCGGCGAGTGCCTGATGCCCTCGCGCGGAGGGCGCGTCGACACCTACCCGGTCACGATCGAAAACGGTGACATCTGGGTGGAGATCGCCTGAGGTGGCGCTCACCCGCGATCGCGCCCGCGCCTGTATTGAGCGGGGCGTCACCCAGGCGCAGGCGCTCGGCTTCAAGGTCGCCATCGCGGTCGTCGACGACGCCGGGCACCTGATCGTCTGTGACCGGATGGACGGGGCGCTCTGGGTGACGCCCGAGATCGCCCGCGCGAAGGCCAACGCCGCGGCAGCCTTCCACGCGACCACCCTCGACCTCGAGGAGCGATTCGGCAAGCGCCAGCTCTTCGCCGACAACGTCGCGACCCTCGGCGACTACCAGTTCGTCTTCGGCCGGGGCGCGGTGCCGCTGGTAGAGGACGGGCGCATCGTGGGCGCCGTCGGCGTCAGCGGCGCGGTGCCCGCCGACAACGATCACACCATCGCCGACGCCGCCGCCGGCCATCCCGTCCTCCCGCGCGCCCACTAGGATCTCGCTTCTGAGGTAAAGTGTCGGACATGCAATTCGAGGTCGAAGTCCATCGCAACGAGCTGGGCGAGTGGGTCGCGGTCGCCGTGGCATGGGGCGTCGAGGCGACCGGGCGCACCGAAAACGAGGCCCTCGCCCGCATGATGGACGCGCTGGCGCAGCACTTCAAGAAAACCCCGGGCCAGTGAGCGGAGCGCTCGCCGGGCTTCGGGTCGTCGACTGCTCTCGCCTCATCGCCGGCGGCGTGCTCGCGACGATCCTCGCCGACCACGGCGCCGACGTTGTCAAGGTCGAGAACCCCCGCGGCGGCGATCCGCTGCGCACGTGGCTCCGCGATCGCGGCGAGCTCTGGTGGAAGGTCTACGCGCGCGGCAAGCGCTCGATCACGCTCAATCTCGCCCACCCGAAGGGCCAGGCGCTCCTGCGCCAGCTGTGCCGCGGCGCTGACGTGCTCGTCGAGAACTTCCTGCCGGGTACCTTCGAGAAGTGGGGTCTCGGCTGGGAGGTCCTGTCGGCCGACAACCCGCGCCTGGTGTTCGCGCGCGTCTCCGGCTGGGGCCAGGACGGTCCCTATCGCGACCGGCCGGGCTTCGGCACGATGGTCGAAGCGATGAGCGGATTTGCCGCCACGACGGGCGAAGCAGACGGGCCGCCGACGCTCCCGTCGTTTCCGATGGCCGACATGATCGCCGCGCTGTCGGCGACGACCGCGGTCCTCGCGGCCCTGCGTCATCGCGACCACGTCTCCGGGCGCGGCCAGGTGATCGACGTGTCGCTCTACGAGCCGCTCCTGTCGGTGCTGGGTCCGGCCGCTGCCGAATACGCGCTCGACGGAACCGTGGCCGTGCGCCGCGGCAACAGCTCGGACAACGCGAGCCCGCGCGGGACCTACCAGACGCGCGAGGGCAAGTGGGTAGCGCTCTCGGCCTCCACACCCGCCTCGGCCGCCGCACTCTTCGCGGGCCTGGGCCTCAGCGAGCTCCTGGCCGATCCGCGCTTCGCCACCAACGACGCGCGGGTCGCCCACAACGACCTGGTAGACGCGGCGCTCTCGCGCTCCATTGGCTCTCGGACGCTCGACGAGATGGTGCGGCTCTTCGAGACCGCGAACCTCACCGCCTCCCCTGTATATGACAGCGCCGACATCGCCAAGGACCCCCACGTCGCCGGCCGTGGCATCCTGGTCGACGTGCCCGACGCCGAGCTGGGTTCCGTGAGAATGACGGCGCCGACGCCGCGCCTGGCCGAGACGCCCGCGACGATCCGATCGTCGGGCCCGCCGCTCGGCGCGCACAACCGGGACGTCTACCGCGAGATCGGCATCGACGACACCGAGCTGGAGAACTTGAGCCGCGAGGGCATCGTATGATCACGGCGTTCGGCTTCGTCACGGGCGCGCTACTCACCGTGCTGCTCGGCCTGGCGCCGGCGGCTCACGCCGCCGACTACGGCGGGCCGCTGATCGACGCTCACTCGCACCTGCCCAACGCCACCGCGATCGACGCGTACGTGGCCGCGATGAAGCGACACAACGTCGTCAAGGTCGTGCTCCTGGGCGTCGGGGGTCGCCAGAAGGAAGACACGAGCTGGCTGACGGCGGCGAGCAAGAAGTATCCCGATCGCGTCGTGGCCGGCCTGCCCCTGCCCGACCCGACCTCGGACTCGGCGGCGAGCCAGCTCGAAGTCCAGCTCGAGCGCGGGCGGCCGCGGGTGATCGGCGAGGTTCACATGCGGCAGGTCGGACGCCAGCTGATCGATCGCGATCCGAACGGCGGGGCCTTCGGCCGGATCCTCGACGCCGCCGGAAAGTTCGGAGTCCCGATCGTCATCCACTACGAGCTGACCGACGCGGCCGAGAACGCGCTCGATCGCGCGCTGGCCGCGCACCGCAAGGCGACGATCGTGCTCGCCCACGGCGGCGAGGGCCCGCCCGGCCGTCTCGACCGGCTCCTGATGCGCAATCCGAATCTCCGCGTGGATCTTTCCGGCATGCATTTCCAGCGGACACCCGCGCTGGCCACCGAGACCGGCCCGCTCGATCCGGGCTGGAAGGCTCTGATCGAGAAGATGCCCGATCGCTTCCTGATGGGCGTCGACGTCTGGGCCGCGCGGCTCTTCGAGCCGGCCATGCTGGACCGTCTCTTCGTCTGGACCCGTCGAATCCTCGGTGAGCTTCGACCCGACGTGGCCGAGCGCGTCGCCCACCAGAACGCGATGGCGCTCTATCGGCTGGAGTAGCACCATGAGCTTCCGCACGGCGCTCTGCGATGTTCTCGAGATCGAGTATCCGATCGTCCAGTCGGGCATGGGGGCCATCGCGGGGCCCGAACTGGTCGCAGAGGTGTGCCGCGCCGGCGGCCTCGGCATCCTGGCCGGGTTGAATGTGCCGCCGGACGATCTGCGCAAGATGATCCGCCGCGTTCGTGAACTGACCGACCGTCCGTTCGGCGTGAACCTCTGGCTGCACCGCGATCTCCGGCCGCCGATCGATCCCGCCGGGGTCTCGGAGGCGACGCTCTCCGGAGCCCAGGCGATGCTCAATCGCTTCCGCGAGCGCCTGGGGATTCCGACGACGACGGCCCGGCCGGCCCGGGCGCCCGATCTGCTCGACGCGACGATCCAGGTCGTGCTCGAGGAGCGGCCGGCGGTGTTCTCGGCCGCGCTCGGCTGGCTCGACCACCGGATCAGCGAGAGCTGTCATCGCCGCGGCATCAAGCTCGTGGCCATGGTCTCGACCGTGGCCGACGCGCGCGTCGCCGTCGCCGAGGGCGCCGACGTGATCGTGGCGCAGGGCGGCGAAGCGGGCGGGCACCGCTCGATCGACGGCAAGCCGGCGAGCGCGGAGGCGAGCACGGTGGGGACCATCGCGCTGCTGCCCCAGGTCGTGGACGCGGTGCGGGTTCCGGTGGTCGCGGCAGGCGGGTTCGCGGACGGACGCGGGCTCGTCGCCGCGCTGGCCCTCGGGGCGAGCGGCATATTGCTGGGAACCCGCTTCGTGGCCACCCGCGAATCGCTGGCGCCCGAGCTCTACAAGAAGCGCGTGCTCGAGAGCGAGAGCGACGCGACGACCGTCACCGACGTGCTGAGCGGCCTTTGGGCGCGGGCCCTCGCGAATCGCTTCACCCGCGAGTACACCGAAGCCGGCGCGCCCGTGCTCCCGCCGCTCGTGCAGCGCGCCGCCGCCAACGACGTCTACATCGCCGCCCTCAAGCAGGGTGACGCCGAGTACTACCCGATGATGTGCGGCCAGAGCGTCGGCCTCATCCGCGACCTGCCCGGCGCGGGCGAGGTAGTACAGGCCATCGTCCGCGAGGCACGCGCCGTGCTGCAGGCGCTGCCCGAGCGGGTCCGCCAGAGCTAGCGGCGCTTCGCGGCCCGGCCCTTCGCCGTTCGCCGGAGCTCGACCGCCGCACCCTTCACGTGCCCGGCGCAGCGGCGGCAGACGTACTCGACCTCCACCGGATGCCCGCACTCGGCGTGCACGAGGGCCGTCTGCCGGTGGACGTGTCGCGAGCCCCACGCGGCGAGTGCCCCCACCACCATCCGGAGCTCGCGTCCCTTGTCGGTCAGGACGTACTCGGCCCGCGGCGGATGCTCGGAGTAGAAGCGGCGCGTCACCAGCGCGTGCTCCTCCATGAGCTTCAGGCGATCGGAAAGGATGTTGGGCGGAATACCGGCCAGGCTCTCCTGGAAGTCCTGGAACCGGCGTGGGCCCCGGAGGAGATCCCGGATCAAGAGAAGGGTCCAGCGATCACCCACCAGCTCGAGCGACTTCGCGACCGGGCACGCCTGACCGTAGCGCTTGGGCACGGCACCAGTGTACTCGCCGCTTGACACAAAAGCTAGTAACTATAAAATTAGTAGTTAGATCTGAATCGATAGTCGATGGATATGACTCCCTAAGGCATGGACGCGCGGACCCGCCGGCTGCTGGAAGGCCCCATCGCGCCGACGCTCCTGGCGCTGGCCGCGCCCAACGTCGTCATGCTGGTAGCCCAGGTGGCCATCAGCGTGCTGGAGGCGTACTTCGTCGGCTGGCTCGGCGCCGACGCCTTGGCCGGCGTCTCGGTCACCTTCCCGCTGGTCATGCTCATGCAGACGATGTCGGCCGGCGGCATGGGCGGCGGCGTCGCCTCGGCGATCGCGCGGGCGCTCGGCGCCGGGCGGGCGGCGGAGGCGAGCCGGCTGGTCGGCCACGCGATCGTCATCGCCCTCACCATGGCAGCCGCGTTCACGATCGTGGTGCTGGCGGGTGGCCGCGCGATCTACGGCGCCATGGGGGCGCAGGGCGGTGCGCTCGAGGCCGCCCTCGCCTATTCGAACGTGATCTTCGCGGGCGCCGCGGCGGTCTGGCTCTTCAACACGCTGGCCAGCGTGATCCGGGGCACCGGCAACATGGTGCTGCCGGCCGCCGTCGTGCTCGGCGCCGGCCCCATCTTGCTGGCCTCGCCCGCGCTGATCTTCGGCTGGGGGCCGATTCCGGCGCTGGGTGTCACCGGCGCCGCGCTCGCGGTCATCGCCTACTACACGGCGGGCGCCTTGGTGTTCTTCGCCTTCATCGTGTCCGGTCGAAGCCTCGTCCGGGTTTCCGGCCAGACGTTGCGCTTCGAGCGCCGCCTGTTCCGAGACATCCTGCGCGTGGGCGCGCCGAGCCTCGTCAACAACGTCCAGACGAACCTCACGGTCGTCCTGCTCACGGCGCTGGTCGGATCGTTCGGCACCTTCGCGTTAGCCGGATACGGCGTGGGCGTGCGGCTCGAGTACCTCCAGATCCCGCTCGTGTTCGGCTTCGGCTCGGCCCTCGTCACGATGGTCGGCACCAACATCGGCGCCGGGCAGCAAGAGCGCGCGCGGCGCGTCGCCTGGACGGGCGCGGCGCTGGCGGCGGGAGTCACGGAGTTGATCGGCCTGTCCGCCGCGCTCTTCCCGTCGCATTGGCTCGGCCTCTTCAGCGCCGAGCCCGAGGTCGTCCAGATCGGCGCGACGTACCTGCGCATCGTCGGGCCCGCGTACGGCTTCTTCGGGCTCGGCCTCGCGTTCTACTTTGCCTCCCAGGGCGCCGGGCGCCTGCTGTGGCCCCTGCTGGCGGGGTTGAGCCGCCTGGTCGTGGCCGCCGGCGGCGGCTGGATCGTTCTGCGACTCCTCGGGCCGAGTCTCGCCTCGGTGTTCGTCGTGATGGCGCTGGCGCTCGCGCTGTTCGGCACGGTCATCTCCGTCGCCATGTATCAGGGCGCCTGGCGCCCGCAGAGGGGATCATGAATGCGCAGCAGATCTTCGGGCTCCAGTTCGTCCTGAGCCTGGTGCTCTACACCGTCCTGGCGCGCTGGTACGTCGCCCCGCGCCTGGCGCCGTTGCCGCTGGCGAGCGCGTTGACGCCGCTCCTCTTCCTCCACGCGTCGCGCTATCTCGGCATGGTGTTCCTCGTCCCGTCGGTCACAGGCGGGCCGCTCCCATCGGAGTTCGCGTCGGCCGCGGCCTACGGCGACCTGCTCGCCTCGCTGCTCGCGTTCGCCGCCATCGCCGCCCTGCGCATGGGCTGGGCGATCGCGGTCCCGCTGGTCTGGCTGTTCAGTCTGGAAGGAACGCTAGACCTGATCAACGCGTTGTATCAGGGCTTCAAGCACAACGTCCAGCTCGGCGCGGCCTACTACATCCCGACGGTCGCCGTCCCGGCCCTGCTCGTCAGCCACGCCATGATCTTCGCGATGCTCCTGAGGCGCAGGAGCTGAGGACCAGATGGCCACGATGCTCGAGATGATTCGCCGCGCGCAGCGAGGCGAGATCCCGCCGCCGCCCGTCGCGAAGCTGATCGGCTTCACCCTGGCGTCGATCGATCCAGGCTGCGCCGTCGTCGAATTCTCGGCCGACTCCCGCCACGCCAATCCCATGGGCACCCTGCACGGCGGTATCCTCTGCGACATCGCCGACGCGGCGATGGGCATGGCGTACGCCTCGACCCTGGCGGAAGGCGAGAGCTTCACCACGCTCGAGCTCAAGATCAATTTCCTCAAGCCCCACTGGACCGGCCGGCTCGCCGCGACCGGACGGACCGTCAAGGGCGGGCGCACCGTCGGCCTCGTCGAATGTGACATCGTCGACGACCAGCAGAGACTGGTGGCGCGCGCGTCGTCCACCTGCATGACGCTCCGGGGAGACGACGCCAGAGGCCGCTAGGCCGCCGAGTCCGCTACAATGGCCTATCCCGTGCCAAGGAGAGGCCAGTGAAGCTCGACGTCGGCATGCTGACCCACGACTTGAAGTCGATCCCCGCGTACGCGCGCAAGGTCGAGGCGCTCGGCTACGATTGCCTCTGGTCCTCCGAGACCCAGCACGATCCGTTCCTGCCGCTCGCCGTCGCCGCCGGCGTCACCTCGACGATCCGGCTGGGCACCGCCATCGCCGTGGCGTTTCCGCGAAGCCCGATGATCATGGCGCACATCGCCTGGGACCTGCAGAAGGCCTCCGACGGGCGGTTCATCCTCGGCCTGGGCACCCAGGTGAAGGGGCACAACGAGCGGCGCTTCTCGGTGAAGTTCGAGTCGCCCGGGCCGAAGATGCGCGAGATCGTCCTGGCCCTCCGGCACATCTGGGATTGCTGGCAGAACGGGACGAAGCTCGGTTTCAAGGGCCAGTTCTACCGCTTCGACCTGATGACGCCGTTCTTCAATCCCGGCCCGATCGCGCATCCGAAAGTGCCGATCTTCATCGCCGGCGTCAACCAGTACATGTGCCGCATCGCGGGCGAGGTGTGCGACGGCCTGCACGTACATCCGTTCAACAGCCCGAAGTACCTGCGCGAGTACGTCAACCCCGCCGTGGAAGAAGGGCTCAAGACCTCCGGCCGCAAGCGCGCCGACTTCACCTACACCACCGCGAGCTTCGTGGTGATCGGCGACACCGAGGAGGAGCTGGCGAGGAACCGGCGCTCGGTCAAGCAGCAGATCGCCTTCTACGCTTCGACGCGCACCTACGAGCCCGTGCTCGCCGCGCACGGCTGGCAGGACCTCACGCCGGCGCTCCACCGAAAGTCCGTCGAGGGTGACTGGCAGGGCATGGCCGACCTCATCACCGACGAGATGCTCGACACCTTCGCCGTCACCGGAACGTACGAGACGATCGGCCGCCGGCTCAAGGAGCGCTACGCCGGGCTCCTCGACAGCACGGCACTCTATCAACCCTACCAGCCGGGGCTCGACGATCCCCGGCTCCCGCGCCTCATCAAGGAATTCAACGCATGATCGACCTTTGCGACATCGGAGAGCGCCCGCCCCTGGGTGAAGTCCCCAAGCGCATGCACGCGTACCTCGTCCGCCAGAACCGCTTCGGCCAGCCGAAGGACGCCTGGCGGCGCGAGATCATTCCCACGCCGACGCTGGGCCCCGACGAGGTGCTGATCTACGTCATGGCCTCGGGCATCAACTACAACAACGTCTGGGCCGCGCTGGGCACCCCGCTCGACGTGATCGCCGAGCGCCAGCGCGCCGGCGAAGCCGAGGACTTTCACGCCGGCGGCAGCGACTGTTCCGGCATCGTCTGGGCGCTCGGCAAGGACGTGAAGAGCGTCAAGGTCGGCGACGAGGTGGTCGTGCACAGCGGCTGGTGGCGCCCCGACGACCCGTGGGTCCGCTCGGGCAAGGACCCGATGCTCGCCGAGAGCACGCGCATCTGGGGCTACCAGACCAACTACGGAAGCTTCTGCCAGTTCGCGCGCTGCCAGGCTCACCAGTGCGTGCCCAAGCCGAAGCGGCTCACCTGGGAAGAAGCCGGGTGCTACCTGCTCTGCGCCTCGACCGCGTATCGCATGCTCATGGGCTGGCCGCCACACGTCATCGAGCCCGGTGACGTCGTCCTCGTGTGGGGCGCCGCCGGCGGGCTCGGCAGCATGGGGCTCGAGATCACGCGCGCCCTCGGCGGCCGCGCGGTCGCGGTCGTCTCCGACGACGCCAAGCGCAAGTTCTGTCAGGAGCACGGCGCGGCTGCGGTGATCAACCGCAGCCAGTTCTCGCACTGGGGCGCCATGCCGAGCACCGAGGATGCCAAGGCCTACGGCGAGTGGGCCAAGGGTGCGCGCGCGTTCGGCAAGGCGATCTGGGACGGGCTCGGCGAGCGCGTGAGCCCGAAGCTCGTCTTCGAGCACCCGGGTGAATCGACGCTGCCCACGTCGGTCTTCGTCTGCGCCACCGGGGGCATGGTCGTCATCTGCGCCGGCACCACCGGCTACAACGCGACGATGGATCTCCGGTATCACTGGATGCGCCAGAAGCGCTTCCAGGGCAGCCACCTCTCCAACGACGTCCAGGCGGCGGCCGTCACCAAGCTCGTCGGCGACGGCAAGGTCGACCCGTGCCTCAGCCACACTTACGTCTTCGACGACATCCCCGAGTGCCACCAGCTGATGCTCGAGAACAAGCACCCATACGGGAACATGGCGGTGCTCGTCAACGCCCGCCAGCCCGGTCAGGGCGCGTCGTGAAGGGACTCGCGGCGCTGCTCCTCCTCGCCGCGACGGCCGCGCCGGCCGCGGCGCACCACGGCTGGAGCGGCTACGACTCGACGAAGGAGCTGACGCTCACCGGCACCATCAAGGAGTCCGGATACGAGCATCCCCACGGCCACGTGCGGCTGGCGACGCCGGGCAAGGTCTGGCTGGTCGTCCTGGCGCCGCCTTCTCGCATGACGAGCCGCGGCCTGCCGGCCTCGAAGCTCGCGGTCGGCGCGACCGCCACGGTCGTGGGCTATCCGAACAAGACCAACGACGAGGAGATGCGCGCCGAGCGCATCACGATCGACGGCGCGACGGTGGAGCTCCGTTGACCCACGCCGGCCAGGCGGGCTGGCTCGCCTGGCTCGAGTCGACCGGGGCGGCGACCGCGATGCGCCAGTGGCTCTGGCTCTATCCGGTCGTCGAGATCCTGCACATCCTCGGCTTCGTCGTCCTCGTGGGCAGCGCCGCGATGTTCGACCTGAGGCTCCTCGGACTCTCGCGACAGCTCCCGGTCACCGGCATGGAGCGCCACCTCCTGCCCTGGGCGCGGGCGGCCGCGCTCGTCATCATCCCGACAGGGGCGCTCATGTTCATCGCGCACGCGACGGAGTTCGCCGGCAACCCGGCGTTCCGGCTCAAGCTGCTCTTGCTCGCGGCTGCCGCGCTCAACGCGGCCATCTTTCATCTGCGGCCGTTCCGGCGGGTCACCGAGTGGGATCACGGTACGACCGCTCCCCTCACCGCGCGGTTCGCCGCGGGCTGCTCGCTGGCGCTGTGGACGGGCGTGATCGCCTGCGGACGGCTCCTCGCCTACTTCTGACGGGACCGGTCAGCCACCCGCGGCGGCGTCGTAGCCCGGATCGCCCGGGTTGAGGACACGCCGCTTGCCGCCCTCGAAGATCACGCGCGGCAGAATCGCGCGGATCTCGCGGCCGCGCAGGCGATCGAGCGCGGCGGCGGCCGAGGCCGCGCCATCGAACAGCTCGAGGTTCTTGATGGTCGGATTGCGCAGCGAGAGCTCTCCCCGGGCGTTGGCGTCGAGCGCCTCGCGCGGCGTGAGCCATTGGACCTCGGTGATCTCGTGCTCGTCCGCGACGGCCTCGTGGACCGCCGGCATGTCGGTCGCGAAGAACCGCGTGTCGAAGCGCAGCGGCTGAACCACGGGTGTGATCCAGTGAGCGAAGTACACCAGGCGGTCGGTCGCAAGCGTGAGCCGCTCGGCCCGGATCATGTCCACGAAGGCGCGATGATCGCGCTGGCACGCTCTCCGGTACGCCGCATGACGCTCGTCGTCCAGGCGGGCCGGTCGACCGTCGGCGGCGTAGGCGAGCAGGAGCCCGACCTCCTCGAACGTCTCGCGGATGGCGCCCACCCAGTGGCCGAGGGCGGCGTTCGCCGGCGCCTCGAGACCGAGGGCGCGCGCGGCGCGCGCCGCGTCGAGGCCACGGCACCACGCCGCAGCGCCGTCGGGCGCGTCGTCGGCTTCGATGCGGCCGCCCGGAAAGACGAAGTCGCCGGCGGCGAATTTACTCGCGGTGTGCCGGCGGATCAGGAGAATCTCGAAGGCGCCGGCGGGACGATCGCGAAGCACGACGACGGTGGCAGCCGGGACCGGCGTCACCGGCGGAGGTTTGACGGGCACGGGGTAGTGTGACACGATGACCGGGCCGCTGTCATTCGCTTCGTGGAGGCGAGCCGTCGATGAGCGCTGAAGCGCGACTGAAGGAACGAAACATCACGCTGCCCAAGCCCGCCACGCCGATGGCGAACTACGTCGGCGCCGTGCGCACGGGCAACCTGCTCTTCGTCTCGGGCCATGGGCCCGTGCGGGACGGCAAGGCGATCAGCCAGGGGAAGGTCGGCAAGGATCTATCCGTCGAGCAGGGTTATCAGGTCGCGCGCGAGGTGGGACTCTCGCTGCTCGCCACGGTGCGCGCAAATCTCGGCAGCCTCGACAAGGTCCGGCGCGTGGTCAAGGTGCTCGGCATGGTGAACTCGGCGGACGGCTTCGGCGACCAGCCGAAGGTGATCAACGGCTTCTCCGATCTGATGGTCGAGGTGTTCGGCGAGGCCATCGGCAAGCACGCGCGCTCGGCAGTCGGGATGGGGGGGCTGCCGGTGAACATTCCGGTCGAGATCGAAATGATTCTCGAGGTCGAGTGAACGGGAGGGTTCATGGCGCTGCTCTTCGACGCGTGTAGCACGCTCATCTCGCTCATCTTCCTGGGAGTCGTCGGTCTGATCGCCGGCGTCGCGATCCCCGGCCTGTTCATGGCCGCCGCCGCGCCGTGGCTCGACTGGGTCCTGCCCTTCAAGAAAAAGTAGCGCTAACTAATTCCGACAGGTAGTTGCCTCGCGTCAGCAGGCTTGTGTGCTGACGTTGTGCTGAAATCCAGCGCGGCGACCGCCTCCCGCAGGCGCTCCGGATATGCGGTTCTGGCTGGAGCAGGCGGAGGCGGAGATAAAGGACTTCGTCGATGAGGCGGATCTTGTTTACGTGGTGCGCACCGGGATCGTGAAGGTGAACGTCGACCCCACGCCGACCTGGCTCTTCACCCAAATCCGCCCACCGTGCAGCTCGACAAACTTCCGACACAGGGTCAGTCCTAGCCCAGTGCCCTCCACCTTCTTGTCCGCCGTTCCCACCTGCCGGAACTCCTCGAACACCGCCTCCTGATCCTCCGGGGCGATGCTGACCCCCGTGTCGGCAACGGAGACTTCCACGGACCCATCTCTTGGCTCTGCCTTGACCTCGATGCGCCCACCCTCCGGCGTGAACTTGATGGCGTTCGACAGGAGGTTCAGGACGACTTGGCGGGCCTTTCGCTCGTCCGCCTGAATCTGGCCCAACTGTTCGTCAATGCTCAGGTGGAGGGCGATGCTGCGTCGCCCGGCCCGCTCGCGGACCAGGGTCAGGGCGCTGTCGAGCGCCGTGGGGAGGTGGAAGTCTGACAGCTCCAACTCCATCCGTCCGGCCTCGATCTTCGACAGGTCCAGGATGTCATTGATCAGGGACAGGAGGTGCTGCCCGGAGGCATGGATATCCTTGGAGTATTCCTCTTGCTTCTCGTTGAGCTCCCCGAACATCTTCTCCGCCAGCACCTCAGAGAACCCGATGATGGCGTTGAGCGGCGTGCGCAGCTCGTGCGACATGTTAGCGAGGAACTCGGACTTGTGCTGGCTGGCGACTTCGAGCTGGCGGCTCTTGTCCTCAATCTCCCGGAAGAGCCGGGCGTTCTGGATGGCGAGTGCGGATTGGGTGGCAAAGGTCTGGAGCAGCGCCACCTCTTCAGCCGCGAAGGTTCCCATACGCTTCCGCATCACGATGAGTGCACCGACCAACTGGTCTTCGGCAATGAGCGGCACGGCTAGGAGAGCTCGCAACCCAATCTGCAACAGAGTGTTCCGGACACGACTCTCGTAAGCAGCCGGATCGGAGATGTCCGCGATCTGCACTGGCTCGCGTGTCTGGGCCACGCGTCCAACCGCACCTTCGCCCTTCCGTGGGCGGGTATCCCGCACTTCTTCCACATAGGCTTCGGGCAGGTCCCGACTGGCCCGCAGCGAGAATTCCTCGGTCGCCTCGTCGTACTCGTAGACCGAGCCGCCATCTGTCCCGGAGAGCTGAATGGCGCGAGAGACAATAGTGCTCAGAACGGTCTCCAGGTCGAGCGTGGAGCTCACGGCTCGCCCGACCTCCCCGAGCGCCGTGAGCTGGCCGACGGACCGGGTTAGCTCCTGCGTCCTAACCTGCAACTCAGTAACCAGCCGCACATTCTCAATGGCGATCACCGCCTGGTCGGCAAATGTTCTCAACAGCTCAATCTGGCTCTCAGAGAATGGCACTCGTGTACCAACCCCAATCGTGCCGACGGCGACACCCTCGTGGAGCATAGGGACGAACACGATGCTCCGGTAGCCCATTGTCCGCGCCAGCCGCCGCGCAAAGGGAAAGCGGTCGTCTGCCTCGATATCCGGCACGTGCACCACCCGCCGCTCGCGGAGCGCGAGACCGGAGATGCCCTCGTCGGCGGGCATCGGGTACTCTCGCCGCGCGACATCGATCCACTCAGGATTCGTGTTCCAGTGTGCAGCGAGATGGAGCTGGTCTCCGGTCAGCCGGAGGACGACTGCAACCTCGGCGCTGCATAGATGTGCAGCGCTCGTTACGATGGCATCGAAGACGGGCTGGACATCCGTGCGAGACGCGCTAATGACCTGGAGGATCTCGCTCGTCGCCGTCTGCCGGTCAAGGGCCTCCTTCGTCTCGTTGAACAGCCGCACATTCTCAATCGCAATGACCGCCTGGTCGGCGAAGGTCTGGAGCAGCTCGACGTGGGCGTCGGAAAATGCGTCAACGCCCGGATGGGCAAGACCGATGACACCGACGACTGCATCGTGCGAGATCATCGGGACAGCCAGAACGCTACGCGACCCACGGGATCGAAGATTCCCTCGCGCCTCGGTTGTCAATTGCACGCTCGCAGTGGCCTCGATGTCGCGGACCCGTGCGATCCGTCGAGTCCGGATTGCCTCACAGGCGAGACTGCTGTTCGCGCTCGCGGGCCGTGGCCACGTCTTGCGCCATTGCTCCAGCTGTTCAGGAGAAAAGCCCGCGTGGGCCACCGAATGGACCAGCACTCCGTCGAAGCGATATACACCGCCGTGCGACGCGCCGCAGAGCCGCACCGCACTGCGCACGATCGCGTCGAACACCGGCTGCACGTCGGTCGGGGAG
>DASRIY010000426.1:0-11019 GCA_035649755.1 Candidatus Methylomirabilota bacterium | reverse complement strand
AGGGAGTTCATCGTGATCGCCGGGATGAACCCGGGCGCCACGCGGTTGGGCTTCAATTCGAGATAGAGCCGCGTGAGCTCGCGCTCGGCCAGGGTCATGGCGCCCATGCCGGCGCCGACGATCACGCCGACCTTGTGGGGGACTTCCCGGTCCATCTTGAGGGCGGCGTCGTCGATCGCCTGACGGGCGGCCACCAGACCGAACTGCGCGTACCGGTCGAGGCGCTCCGCCTGCGTCGCGTCCAGGTGCGCCGCGGGGTCGAAATCACGCACGCGGCCGACCACTCGCGAGCGATAGGCCTCCATGGGCAGGGTGTCGAACGGCGGTACGGCGCTGATCCCGGAGGTTCCGGCCACCGCCGCCTTCCAGAACTCGGCAACCCCGGTGCCGATCGGAGAGACCACACCGAGGCCCGTGATGACGACCCGCTTTTCCATGCGCCCTTCCCCTAGCTCGAGCCCTTTTCGATCTTCGCCCACGTGTCGCGCAGCCCGACCGCGCGATTGAACACCAGACGAGCCGGCGTCGAGTCGCGCGAGTCGACGCAGAAGTAGCCGTGGCGCTCGAACTGGAAGCGCGAGCCCCGGTCGGCGCCGGCCAGCATCGGCTCGAGCCTCGCACCGCGCGCGACCTCCAGCGACCGCGGGTTGAGCACGGTCTTCCAATCCTCGGCGTCGTCCGGCCGGGGCGCGCTGAAGAGATGATCGTACAGGCGCACCTCGGCGGGAATCGAATGCGACGAGGACACCCAGTGGATCGTGCCCCGCACCCGGCGCCCGCGAGAGTCGCCGCCCCGCGAGTCGGGATCGTAGGTGCAGCGCACTTCCACCACCTGCCCCGCGCTGTCCCGCTCGACGCCCGTACACTTGACGATGTAGGCGTAGCGCAGCCGCACCTCGGCGCCGGGCGAGAGCCGGAAGTACTTGGGCGGCGCCGGGTCGCGGAAGTCGTCCTGCTCGATGTGGAGCACGCGCGAGAACGGGACCTTGCGGCTGCCGGCCGACGCATCCTCCGGATTGTTGACCGCCTCCATCTCCTCGACCTGACCCTCCGGATAGTTCTCGATCACCAGCTTGAGCGGCCGCAGCACGGCCAGGCGCCGCTCGGCGCGACGATTGAGATCCTCGCGCAGGCAGTGCTCGAGGAGCGCGATGTCGACCACCTTGGCCGCCTTGGCGGTGCCCACGCGCTCGGCGAAATCGCGAAGCGACTCCGGTGTGTAGCCGCGGCGGCGCAGGCCCGCGAGCGTGGGCATCCGCGGGTCGTCCCAGCCGGAGACCAGCTGCTGCTGGACCAGCTCCAGGAGCTTTCGCTTCGACATGATCGTGTGCGACAGGTTGAGCCGCGCAAACTCGATCTGCTGCGGGTGATGCACGCCGAGCTGATCGAGATACCAGTCGTAGAGCGGCCGATGGTCCTCGTATTCGAGCGTGCAGATCGAGTGCGTGATGCCCTCGATCGAGTCGGACTGGCCGTGGGCCCAGTCGTACATCGGATAGATGCACCAGGCGTCGCCGGTGCGATGGTGCGTGGCCTTGCGAATGCGGTACATGACCGGATCGCGCAGGTTGATGTTCCCCGACGTCATGTCGATCTTCGCCCGCAAGGTCTTGGCGCCGTCCTCGAACTCGCCGGCGCGCATCCGGCGAAAGAGGTCCAGGTTCTCCTCGACGGAGCGCGCGCGATACGGACTTTCCCGCCCCGGCTCGGTCAAGGTGCCGCGGTACTGGGTCATCTGCTCGGGGCTGAGATCGTCCACGTAGGCCTTGCCGGCCACGATGAGCTGCTCCGCCCACTGGTAGAGCTGCTCGAAGTAGTCACTGGCGTAATAGAGGTGCTTGCCCCAGTCGAAGCCGAGCCAGCGCACGGTCTCGATGATCGAGTCGACGTACTCCTGGCTCTCTTTGGTGGGGTTGGTGTCGTCGAACCTGAGGTGGCAGCGGCCGCCGAACTCCGCCGCCATGCCGAAGTCGATGCTGATCGCCTGAGCGTGACCGATGTGCAGGTAGCCGTTCGGCTCGGGCGGGAAGCGGGTGATCACCCGGCCGCCGAAGCGCCCGCTGGCGTTGTGCTCCAAGATGATGTCCCGGATGAAGTTCGTGGGCTTCTCGCGGGGCTCTTCGCTCATCCTGATGAGTGTAACGCATGCGCCACGCGGTTTCTGCCTTGTCGCCGGCCGCCGGCGCGCTGGTCAGCCGCCGGCCGATCAGCAGCGCGCGTCGTCGGTGATCGTGAGGCTGAGCGCCCCGGTGGCGGGCTCGTAGTCGAAGTCGTTCCCGGGGCACTGGAACTTCGGCGGGGAGACCAGGAGCCCCAGGACGGTGGCCCTGTCCGGCGGGTTCTGGCCCTTCTCGGCCCGGTAGGAGGTGACCAGACCCTGGACCGAGGTGAGCGTGGCCTGGTCGGCCGCCAGCCGGCTGCGCGCGAGGGGGCGGTCCTGCTGCATCTTCTCGACGGTCTTCGCGGTCGAGCTGAAGTACTGCATGAGCAGAAAGCCGGCGACAGCCACGATCGCGACCACGATGATGATTTCGATGAAGCCGAAGCCGCGCTGCCTCACCGAGGCGATCGTAGCACCATGGCCGCCGCGGCCCGGCGAGTTGCGGAGCGTCCCGGCGGCGCACTGCGGGGCGAGGTGGCCCAGAATGCGGTAGGGTAGGAGCCGTGAGCACACCTCCGACGACCGGTCCCGAATTCACGAAGGTGAAGGATTGCGATCTCTGCCGGGCTCTGAAGCTCACGCCCTGGTTCTTCGAGGACGACATCTGCTGGATCGCCGAGTGCGAGATCTGCGAGACACCGATGGTGGTGTGGCGCTTTCACGGCGTCACGCCGCCCACCGCGCACGTGAGCCACATGCACGCCCGTCTCGCCGAGGTCGCGACCGCGCAGCTCGGCGAGTTCTGGGTCGATGGTCACATGCGCAACATCCCCGACCACTTCCACGCGCACGCCCGGCCCAAGGACGGTTTTTTCGGTCGCGATCGCAAGCGGTGAAGTGCAGGCGATGTTTTGAGATCGGTGGAGATCGAGCCGACGTTCGAGAGCTGGCAAGCGGCCGCGCGGCTGCTCCTGCGTGACGGCGCGCCGCCCGCCGACGTGCGCTGGCGGGAAATCGGGAAGGGTGCCCAGCCCTCGCTCATCGCGGACGAGGACGCGCCACCGCCCAAGGTCGGGACGGTGCCGCGCCAGTTCCTGGACCTGGCCCGCCGCGCGGCGGCCGCGACCGACCCGGAGCGCTGGCAGCTTCTCTACGAGACACTCTGGCGGCTCGTTCATGAGAGCCGCGATCTCCTGGCCAACCCTCGCGATCCAGCGGTCCGCCGCCTCAAGGCGCTGGCGGCTTCGCCGGCCGCCACCGCGCCCGACGCCGAAAGCGCGGCGCCCTTCGTTCCGGCGGGCGCCGGAGTCGCCGAGCTGGCCGCGGCCGCGGCGCGCTGCACCGGCTGCGAGCTTCATCGTCACGCCACCCAGACGGTCTTCGGTCGGGGCGCCTCGGGCGCGCGCATCGTCATGGTCGGCGAGCAACCGGGCGACCAGGAAGACCGCCAGGGCGCGCCATTCGTGGGCCCGGCCGGCGAGGTGCTCGACCGCGCGCTGGCGGAAGTCGGGATCGATCGCCAGAGCGTCTACGTCACCAACGCTGTGAAGCACTTCAAGTTCGAGATGCGCGGCAAGCGGCGAATTCACCAGACGCCGCGCGCGAACGAGATCGCCGCGTGCCGGCCATGGCTCGAGGCGGAAGTGGCGGCGATCCATCCGGAGATCCTCATCTGCCTCGGCGCCACCGCCGCGCGCGTCATCTTCGGCGACAGCTTCCGGATCACCAAGGATCGCGGGCGCTTCGCCCCGACGCGCTGGGCGCCGAAGACGATCGCCACGTACCATCCATCGGCCGTGCTCCGCGGCCAGGACGAGGCCGAGCAGGCGCGGCTCTACGCCATGCTCGTCGAGGATCTCCGCAAGGTCGCGGACGCCTAGCTCGGCCGCGTCACCGGGACCTAGGGACGCGGGAGGACCCGGCCGAGCCAGGCGGCGATGTCGGCGACTTCCTCCATGCAGACGGAGTGCGGCATGGGATATTCGTGCCACTCGACCTTGTAGCTGAGGCCAGTCAGCGTCTCGTGGGCGCGCTGGGCACGGGCCTTGGGAATCATCTGATCGTGCGTGCCGTGCGCCATGAAGATCGGCACGTCGCGGTTCGCCGGGGCGGCCTCGGCGGCCAGCGTGTCCGCGAGCGGCAGGGAGCACGAGAGCGCCATGATGCCGGCCAGCCGCTCGGGATGACGCAGGCCGGTGTGAAGGGCCATTGCCCCGCCCTGCGAGAAGCCGGCCAGCACGATGGCCGAGGCCGGAATGCCACGTCCCCGCTCGCGGGCCACCAGCGCCTCGATCGCCGCCTGCGAGGCGCGCACGCCGGCGGGGTCCTCGCGGCGCGTGCCGCCATCGTCCCGGATGTCGTACCACGCGCGCATGACGTAGCCGCCGTTGATCGTCACCGGACGCATCGGCGCGTGGGGAAAGACGAAGCGCACGCCGCGGTCTCCCGGCAGGCGGATCTCGGGCACGATGTCCACGAAGTCGTTGCCGTCGGCGCCGAGCCCGTGCATCCACACGATGCTGGCCGCCGGCGTCGTTGCCGTTTCGATCTCGATCGTCTCGAGCAGGTCGGCCACGGTCAGCTCCTCCTCACAGGATGTGCGCGCTGCAGGCCGTCGCGGGGCTGGGGCCCCGCCGGCCGAGGTGCGCTAGAGATTAGGACAGTTCACGGCAGCGTCACCGGCGCGCGCGGCTTCTGGGTGAAGTCGAACGCCTCGAGCGGCGCCGCCGCGCGCCGGTCGCGCGCGGTCAGGGGCTCGAGGTCGAAGCGCCACTCGATCAGTTTCAGCACCGAGGCGTGGTCGTACTCGCCATGCCCGATGAACCGTCGCTTCGCGAAGGGCGACACGATCAGCGCCGGCACGCGCGTGCCGAGCCCGAAGCGATCGACCACGGGCGGGCGCACGTGATCGAACCAGCCGCCGCCCTCGTCGTAGGTGATCACGACGACCGCGCGCGGCCAGTAGCGGCTCGCCATCACCTCCTGCACCATCTCGCCGATCCAGCGATCGCCCGCGCCGACCGTCGACGAGACGGCGTGGGCATTGTCCTTCCAGTGCGGCTTCACGAACGCGACGGACGGCAGGCCGCCGTCGCGGAGCGCCCGCACGAACTCGGACGCGTCGCGGATGTGAGAGCGCCCTTCCGGCGTCTCCATGATGCGCTTCACGTACTGAAACGGATTGTGGTGAGGCATGAGGCCCTGCTTCACGGCGTCCGCGCCGCCGCCCCAGCCGGTCGCGTACCACGCCCACGTGATGCCGGCCTCGTCGAGCCGATCGGCGATCGTCGTCATCGTCTGCGGCGTCTTCAAGATGTGCGTCGTGCGCTGCGGCGGGTACGGTGGATCGAGGTTGTTGACGACCCAGCCGTCGGGCGTCACCTCGCCGTCCTTCTCGACCCGCCCGTCCTTGCCGACGCCGGCGGCGCGCTCGGCGTCGGGCGCGTCGAGATAGCGCGCTACCGCCCCCGAGATCAGATAGAAATGATTCGCGAACGAGCCGCCGTGAATGCCCTGAAACCAGCCGTCGAGCAGCACGAACTGATCGGCGAGGCGCCACTGCATCGGGCTCGCCGCGCGATTGTAGAAGCCCATGGTGATACCGCCGCTGGTCCCCTCCGCGACCCACTTGCCCATCGCAACGCCGTCCTCGCCGGCTCCGTACTGCCGCTGCATGTGATAGAAGCGGTGGACGGGATTGTTGGTCTCGTCGAACGGTCCGAGGTAGCGCAGCAGGAGGAACGGCGCGTTCGCCAGGTCGTCGGGAAGCCGCGGATCGGGCTTGCCGTCACGGCCGAGCGGCGCCGGCAGCTTGGTATACGTGATGCCGTCGCGATCCGCCTGCCGCCCTCGATATTCGTCGAGCCCATCGGCGCCCGGATAGGTTCCGAAGAGATGATCGAACGAGCGGTTCTCGAGGAAGAGCACGATGATGTGATCGATCGGAGCGTCACGACCGTTCGGTATCTCCTCGCCGTTGAGGACGTTCGAGAGGACGGTGCACGCGGCCAGGCCGAGGGCGACGAGCGACAGCGCGAGCAGGCCTGAACGGCGGCGACGCATGAGGTATTCTAACTGACCATGGCGACCCCAAGACTGATGGGAGCGGAAGTCCGGCGCAAAGAAGATCCTCGTCTCATCACCGGAACGTCGAGCTACGTGGGCGATCTCGCCCTGCCCGGCATGCACTACGTCGCGTTCGTGCGCAGCCCGCACGCTCACGCGCGCATCAAGAAGATCGACGCGTCGGCGGCGCTCCGGCGGCCGGGTGTCTTCAAGGTCGTCACCGGCCACGACATCCGCAAGCTCTGCGCGCCCCTGCCGCTGGCCGGCGCCGGCGAGGGCGGCGGCGGGGACGCGGCCGCCAGCGCGGGTCGCAAGCACTATCCGCTGTCGATCGATCGCGTGCGCCACGTCGGCGAGGCCGTCGCCGCGGTCATCGCGCGCGCCGAGGGCGTCGCCGTCGACGCCGCCGACGACGTCGTCGTCGACTGGGAGCCGCTGCCGGCGGTCAGCGATCCGTTCGCGGCGATGGCCGAAGGCGCGCCGCGCCTGCACGAGGACGCGCCGGGCAACATCGAGCATCAGAACACCATCAAGGCCGGCGACCCCGACGGCATCTTCGCCAAGGCCAAGCGCGTGGTGAAGCAGCGCATGGTGAGCCAGCGACTCTGCGGAGTGCCGCTCGAGGGCCGGGCCACCCTGGCGGCGCCCGATCCGACCAGCGGCGGGCTCGTGGTGTGGGCCACCAACCAGGCGCCGCACGGGCTCCGCAACGATCTGGCCACGGCCCTCAGCATGCCGCAGAACCTGATTCGCGTGATCGCCCCCGAGGTGGGCGGGGGCTTCGGCGTGAAGTTCGGCTGCTACCCCGAAGATGCGGTCGTCGCCGCGCTCGCGCGGCTCTACCGGATGCCGCTCAGGTGGACCGAGACGCGCGTCGAGCACATGATGGCGACGACGCACGGGCGCGCCCAGGTGGGCGACCTCGAGGCTGCCGTCGAGGACGACGGCACCATCACGGCGCTCCGCATGCGCGTCACCGCGGACATCGGCGCCTACCCGGTCTTCACGTTCATCCCCGACCTGACCTTGATGATGGGCATCGGCGTCTACAAGATCGCCAACGTCGATCTCCAGTCCACGTGCGTCTTCACCAACTCGACGAGCGTCGCCGCGTATCGCGGCGCCGGCCGTCCGGAGGCCGCCTACTACCTCGAGCGCCTGATGGACGTGATCGCGCTGGAGCTGGGCCGGACGCCCGAGGAGGTCCGGCGCACCAACTTCATCCCGCCGAGCGCGTTTCCGTACGCGGCGCCGACCGGTCAGAACTACGACAGCGGTGAGTACGAGCGGGCGCTCGCCAAGGCTCTCGAGCGGTCGGGCTACACGAAGCTCCGCGCCGAGCAGAAGGAGCGCCTGCAGCGGAAGGATTCGAAGCTCCTCGGCATCGGCATGTCCTGCTACGTCGAGATGTGCGGCTTCGGCCCCTTCGAGAGCGCGGTGGTGCGCGTCGAGCCCGGCGGCACCGTGACGGCCTACACCGGCACCTCGGCCCACGGGCAGGGCCACGAGACGGCGTTCTCCCAGATTCTGGCCGACCACCTGGGCGTGCCGTTCGACAAGATCGTGGTCCGGCACGGCGACACGCTGAACACGCCGATGGGCAACGGCACCGGCGGCAGCCGCAGCCTCGTGGTCGGCGGCTCGGCCATCATGGGCGCGGCGATCAAGGTGCAGACGCAGGCTCGGCGGCTGGCGGCGCACATGCTGGAGGCGGCGTTCGAGGACGTCGTGTTCACCGACGGGCGCTATCAGGTGAAGGGCGTGCCCGACAAGGCGCTCACGCTCGACGCGATCGCGGCGCGCGCCTACGGCGAAGGGCTCCCCGACGGCATCGAATCCGGGCTCGAGGCGACGGAATTCTTCCGCCCGCCGAATCTCGTCTACCCGTTCGGCGCCCACATCGCGGTGGTGGAGATCGATCGGGAGAGCGGGCGGGTCGCGGTGCGCGATTTCGTCTCGGTCGACGACTGCGGCGTGCGCGTGAGCCCGACGCTGGTGGCCGGCCAGGTGCACGGAGGCCTCGCGCAGGGTATCGCGCAGGCTCTCCTCGAGGAGCTGGTGTACAGCTCGGACGGTCAGCTCGTGACCGGCACGCTCATGGACTACGCGATCCCGCACGCCGACGATCTGCCGTCATTCGTGACGGATCAGACCGTGACGCCGACGCCGCGCAATCCGTTCGGGGCCAAGGGCATCGGCGAGGCGGCGACGATCGGCGCCACGCCCGCGATCGTCAACGCAGTGGTCGACGCGCTCCGCTCGTTCGACGTCCGGCACCTCGACATGCCGCTGCGGCCGGAACGCATTTGGCAGGCGATGCGGTCGGGGAAACGCTAGCGGCCGCTGCTCGCTGATTCTACGAGGCCGGTCGGGCAGGAGAGGCCCGTGCCGCCGAGGCCACAGTAGCCGGCGGGGTTCTTCGCGAGGTACTGCTGGTGATAGTCCTCGGCGTAATAGAACTCGGGCGCGTCGAGGATCTCCGTGGTGATCTTGCCGAAGCCCGCCTTCGTCAGCACGCGCTGAAACGCGTCGCGCGAGGCCTCGGCGAGCCGGCGCTGCTCGGGCGAGTAGACGTAGATGCCCGAGCGATACTGCGTGCCGACGTCGTTCCCCTGTCGCATGCCCTGCGTCGGGTCGTGGCTCTCCCAGAAGACCTTCAAGATCCCGTCGTAGCCGATGCGCTTGGGATCGAAGACGACCAGCACGACCTCGTTGTGGCCCGTCAGGCCCGTGCACACTTCCTCGTAGGTCGGATTCGGCGTCAACCCGGCCGCGTAGCCGACCGCGGTCGTGAAGACTCCGGGCGCCTCCCAGAACTTGCGCTCGGCGCCCCAGAAGCAGCCGAGACCGAACATCGCCGTCTCGAGCCCCGCTGGAAACGGCGGCGCGAGCGGATGACGGTTCACGAAGTGCTGGGCCGGCACCGGCATGCGCTCGGTCCGGCCGGGCAGCGCGTTCTCGCGCGACGGCATCACCAGCTTGGTTCTCGACCCCCACATACCTGCCTCCTCAGACCTCGCCCTTCTCACGCATCGTCTTCTCGTCCCACAGCCAGATGCGATAGCCGTCGGGATCCTTGAGCTCCGCGCCATAGCCCCAGAACGTCTTCTGGGGTGGATGAACGAACTTTACACCCGCCGTGCTCAGCTGCTTGTACTGGGCCTCGACGTCCCCGACCTGGAAGGTCAGCACGCAGCTCGGCCGCCCGGGCCCCCCGGGCGTCTCGGCGAGGAACAGCGTGAAATCGAACTCGTCCTGCACGGCAACCGTCGTCCGCTCGGGGATCTCGAACTCGAGCTTCAGCCCGAGCGTGCTCATGTACCACTCACGCGACTTTTGACAGTCGCTCACCGCGATGGTGAGGTGGTCCAGCTTGATCATGCGCCCTCCCCGTGGCGAAGACAGAATACGACATGGCGTGCCTGCCAGTCACGGAACACCGGCGTGGTCCCCGCGGTCGACGAGGGGGATCACGGCGGCGCCGATCAGCTCGATGGCCGCCGCCGGGTCGCCGTGGGGGGCCAGCGCGATCTCGCTACATCCCAGCCGCTCGAACTCGGCGAGCCGCTCCAAGCAACCCGGGAGGCCGCGGCGGTCGCTCGTCAGCGTCAGGTGCTCGATCAGGCGCTCGGCGACATCGGGCGGCGGCTGCCAGGACTCCGTGCCCCGGAAGAGGGCCCGGAGCATCTCCGGCTGCCGTCGCTCCAGCTCGCGGGCGTCGGCCTCGGCGAGGCCGATCGAGGCCGCCACGTCGCGAATGTAATAGAGGCGAAAGCCGAGCCCGCGGCGGGCCAGACGCATCGCCTCCTCGCGCGTCTCCTGGACGTTCCAGACGAACCAGTTGCTGATCGCGAACGACGACGCGTCGCGGCCGGCGGCCGCCAGCTCGGCGCGGACGCGGCCGATCAGCGAGCCCAGATAGGCGAGCGGCATGTCGGTCACCATCACGCCGTCCGCCTTGCGCGCAGCCAGCCGCAGCATGCGCGGGCGGTTCGCGCCGAGATAGAGCCGGTCCATGGGAACGGAGCGCCACGGCGAGAAGAGCCCAGCGACCCGAAAGTGCTTCCCCGAGTAGTTGACCTCGCCGCCCGCTGCGAGTGCGCGAACGATGTCGACACATTCCTCGACCGCTTCGACCCGGCCGCGCGCCGGCGGGCCGAGCGTCGAGGCCAGGTCGCCGCCGGCGCCCAGTACCAGGCAGGCGCGGCCGGGGGCGATCTCGTCGAGCGTCAAGAGGGCGAGCCCGGCGTGCACGGGATGCATCTCGAAAGGGCTCAGCGCGACCGGGCCCAGCCGGATCCGCTTCGTCGCGGCCGCCGCCACGGCGAGCCGCACGAAGTGGTCCTTCGTTCTGGCTCCGCCCGACAGCCAGACGTGCGAAAAGCCGCGCGCCTCGGCCAGTCGCGCGAGCTCGGCGACCTCCGTCGCCGAGCGCCGTCCGTCCAGAACCACCCCGACCTTCATTGGCTCAAGATACGCTTTCGACCCGTCCCGCCGGCGCAGCCTTTCTCGGCCGACCGGCTGTGCGGCCTGCTGTACAATGGCCTCCGCTCATGAAGCCGGCCAAGACGAAGCGGGTGAAACCTAAAGTCCCGGCGGCCCCGGCGGCCGTCATCCGCCTCACCCCCGAGCACACCCTGCAGCGGACCGCCAAGCGATTCCTCGCCGGGCCCCAGGCCCGGTGCCCCAAGTGCGACAGCACCTACGTCGGTCGCGAGCCGGCGTTCATCCACTGTCGCCTCTGCGGCAAGCTCGCCCGGATCGCCGACGCGCCGCTCGAGCTGCAGGAGATCTGGGAGATGCGTTCCGGCCTCCGCATCGCCTCCTGAGGGACCAGCGATGGCAGTCGACTC
>DASRIY010000425.1:0-4780 GCA_035649755.1 Candidatus Methylomirabilota bacterium | reverse complement strand
TCACGACCGACCAGATACCGCAGCTTCGGCTCCTTCGTGGTCACTGCTTCATAGATGACCTTCGCGACGTCGATCGGTTGACTCGCCATCTTCATCTGCATCTGATAGAAGAGCAGCAGCCGATGCACGTGCACCGCGTAGGGCGAGGCCGGGTCCGCGAACCGCTTCGCCTTCGTGAAGATCGGCGTGATGACGACGCCGGGCTCGACGACCGCCACGCGGATGCCGAAGGCCTGCACCTCCTGGGCGAGAACCTCGCTGGCCGCCTCGAGCGCGTGCTTCACCGCAGAATAGTGACCATGTCCGGCGATGGCCAGCCGGCCGGCGATCGAGCTCACGTTGACGATCGCGCCCGCGCGGCGCTCGCGCATACCCGGCAGCACCGCCTGCGTCATCCGGATCGTGCCGAAGTAGTTGGTCTCGAACAGGGTCTTCGCCCAGTCGACGGGCACGTCCTCGATGGGCCCACCGCCGCCGATCCCTGCGTTGTTGACGAGCGCGTCGATCCGTCCGGCGCGCGTCAGCACTTCACCGATACCGCGCGTGACCGAGCCCGCGTCATCGACGTCGATCGCGACCGGCGTGATCGGCAGCTTCTCAGCGGCGATCGCCTGCCGGAGCTCCGTGGCGGTCGCGGGATTCCGGATGCCCGCATGCACGTCCCAGCCCTGGCGCGCGAAGTGAAGCGCCGTGGCCAGGCCGATTCCGCTGCTGCTTCCGGTAACCAGAACGACTGACATGCTGTCCTCCCGCGCGACGATAACACGCTCGTTACGTCGGAAACTTTGACGGTTTCTTGCGCGCACGCGTGATCGAGCGGATGCCGTCGCGCGCGTCGCGTTTTCTTTCCCGCGCTTCGCCCGCATGCGCTCGGACGGTACGTCGATTGCAGGTTCGTCCGCGCCCAAGCCGTTGCGAGGAGAATTGAAAATGATTCCGACACCGCCGGGGCCAGTGGTCGAGAAAGCACACGCATCGCACGGCACCCGAAGCCGCATCGGCGGCTGGCTGCTGGTGATGGCCGGGCTCGGCATGCTGCTCTTCGCCCTGATCGGCGGCAGCCTTCCGCTCGGCGAGCTTCTCGCGCTCGGCCGGGACACCGTGCTGCCGCGCGGGGTCCCGGCCGGCGTGGTCCAGGGACTTTCGCCCCTCGATCTGTTTCAGCTCGCGCTGGCCCTCTTCGTCGGGCTGGCCTTCAAGCGCTTCCTGGCCTGACGGCGGCGTCCGTCAGCGCTCCTTGCGCATCTCTCCGAACACTTCCTTGGCGGTCAGCATCGCCTCGCGGATCAGCGGCACGCCGACATAACCGGAAAGGTGCAGAAGCGCCTCGACCAGCTCATCCTCCGTCCAACCCTGGCGGCGCGCCATCCGGAGGTGCAGCCCCAGCTCCGGCGTGCGCGCGGTGGCGGCATCGGAGATGACGCAGATCAGCGCGCGGGTCTTGAGATCGAGGCCCGGGCGGGTCCAGAGGGCGCCAAACACGGTCTCGGTCGCGACGTCGATGAACTTCTTCATCAGCGGATCGTTGTAGACGGTCTGATTCGAACGCTCGGCGTAGGCCTCACCCAGGAGCTGACGTCGCATCTCCTGGCCCTTCTGGTACAGCTCACTCACGGCCATGTCGGCCTCCTTGACTAGAGATGGCGGGATTGTATTGTCATTCCCCGGCGTGTGATAGTCGCGGGACGAGCGGTGGCAGTGCGAGCCGCAGCACGTCGCGGGGCTGGGGCCCCGCCGTGCGAGGCGAGCCGTGCAGTGGCAGTGCGAGCCGCAACGCGTCGCGGGGCTGGGGCCCCGCCGCGCGAGGCGAGCCTAATAAATCCGAGGTGCAGGCGTGAACGTCGCGACCTGGCAGGGTGAGAACCGGTTCACGATCGACAAGGTGGCCGAGCCCGTCGCCGGGCCGGGTCAGGTGGTCGTCGCCGTACGCGCCGCCGGCATCTGCGGCACCGACGTGCACGCAACGCAGGGGCTCTTCCCCTGGAAGCCGCCGCTGATCCTCGGCCACGAGTACACCGGCGTCATCCGCGCGGTGGGCCGCGGCGTCAGCAAGGCGCTAGTCGGCCGCACGGTCGGCTGCGAGCCCTCGTACGGCTGCGGTGAATGCCTGGAGTGCGCTGCCGGGCGCGTGAGCCAGTGCCCGAAGTGCGTTCGCGTCGGCGGCTTCGCGGAGCGGGTGGTGCTGCCCCTGCGCAACGTCCACGCGCTGCCCCGCGGGCTCGACCCCATCACCGCGGCGATGACCGAGCCGACGGCCTGCTGCCTGGCCGGACTCGAGACGTTCCAGATACCGCGCGGCGCGACCGTGCTGGTCATCGGCGGCGGCATCATGGGGCTCGTCACGATGGCGCTGGCGAAGCGACGCGGCGCGAAGCGGCTGATTCTGTCGGATCCGATCGCCGAGCGTCGCGAGATGGCGCGGCGTCTCGGCGCCGCCGTGGTGATCGATCCCAGCCGCGAGAACCTGCGTGACAAGATCATGGAGCTCACCGGCGGGCGCGGCGCCGACGTCGTCTGTGAGGCGGTCGGCAAGCCCGAGCTGGTCGCCGAGGCGATCACGCTGACGAAACCCAACGGCTTCTTCCAGCTCGTCGGGGTGAATCCCAAGGGCAGCCGCCTGCCGCTCGACCTGTGGGACGTGCACTTCCGCGAGATCCGGATCGGCGGCGCGTTCGGCCGGGGCACCGCGTACCGGCGCGCGCTCGCGCTCATGCCGAAGCTCGGTCTCCAGCGTCTGGTGACCGCGCAATTTCCGCTCGACGGGATTCGTGAGGCCTTCGCCCACGCCGCCGCCGGCAACGGGGTGAAGACCATGATCATCCCGTCAAAGGAGTAGCCAGGTGACTCGCCCGCTCGACGGCATGCTGGTCCTCGACCTCGGCCAGATCTACAACGGCCCCTACTGCGGTCTGCTGCTCGGCTTCATGGGTGCGCGCGTGCTCAAGATCGAATCGCCCGAGGGCGATATCGTGCGGCGCCGCAAGCGCCAGGTCGAGCCCTATCCGCTGGTGATGCTGAACTCCAACAAGGAGTCGGTCGTCCTCGACCTGAAGCACCAGGACGGCAAGGCGCTGTTCCTGCGCCTGGCCCGCAAGGCCGACGTGGTCGTCGAGAATTTCGCGGTCGGTGTGATGAACCGCCTGGGCCTCGGCTGGGACGTGTTGGAGAAGGAGAACCCGCGGCTCGTCTACGGCAGCGGCACGGGCTTCGGCCTGTCGGGACCCTATCGCGACCTGCCGGCGATGGACCTGACCATCCAGGCGATGAGCGGCATCATGAACGCGACGGGCTTTCCCGACCGGGCGCCGGTGAAGGCCGGCCCTGCGGTCTGCGACTTCCTCGGCGGCGTCCACCTCTTCGCCGGCATCCTGGGGGCGCTCGTGCAGCGCGAGCGCACGGGCCGCGGCCAGTTCGTCGAGGTCGCCATGCTCGACGCGGCCATCATCGCCCTGGCGAGCGCGCTCGGCGTTCACATGGACGGCGACACCTCGGTGCCGCCGCGCACCGGCAATCGCCACCCGGCGCTCGCGATGGCCCCGTACAACGTTTACGAGACGAGCGACGGGCACATCGCCATCTTCACCGCGTCGGATCGCCACTGGGAGAGCATCACCAAGGTGCTCGGGCGCGAAGATCTGCTCACCAATCCCGACTACGCGACCACGCCCGGCCGGGCGGCGCGCGTCGAGGAGATCGACGCGATGGTCACCGAGTGGACGCGGGGGCGCACGAAGAACGAGGTCATGAAGATCTTGACCGAGGCGCACGTGCCCTGCGCGCCCGTGCGCACGGCCGCGGAGGTCGTCAACGATCCCCACCTGGGTGCCCGCGGCGTCTGGAAAGAGATCAATCACCCCCGGCGCGGGAAGACGAAGGTGCCGATCTCTCCGATCCGCCTGCACGGGGCCGAGCCGGCCGCGGTCGCGCGCCCGGCGCCGCTCCTTGGTCAGGACACCGACCGCGTGCTCGGCGAGGTTCTGGGCCTGAAGACGGACGAGCTGGCTGCGCTGCACGCATCGGGCGTCATCGAGCCCGTCAAGACCTGACGCGAACTCTCACCCAGGGAGGAGCCCGTGGAGCTTTCAGGCCAGGTCGCGATCGTCACCGGGGCGGGCCGCGGCATCGGCCGCGCCACCGCGCTCGAGCTCGGGCAGATGGGCGCGGACATCGTCGTCGCCGAGATGGACCGCGAGGGCGCCGAGCAGACCGCCGCCGAGGTGAAGGGCCTCGGCCGCCGCGTGAGCGTGGTGCACACCGACGTCACCTCGCGCGCCGATCTCGGGGCGATGGTCGACCGGGCGCGCGCCGAGTTCGGCCGCATCGACATCCTCATCAACAACGCGGGGATCTATCGCGCCGCGCTGCCGCTCGACGTCAGCGAGGAGCACTGGGACGCCATCATGAGCGTCAACGCCAAGGCCGTGTTTTTCGCGAGCCAGGCGGTGCTGCCCACCATGATCACCCAGAAGCGCGGCGCCATCGTCAGCCTCGCGTCCATGGCCGGCAAGGTCGGCAGTCGCAACAACCTCCCCTACAACGCGAGCAAGGCGGCCGTCGTCAGCATGACCAAGAGCCTCGCCCTGGCCCACGCCGCCGACGGGATCCGCGTGAACTGCGTCTGCCCGGGCTTCGTGGAGACGGACATGTGGACGTCGGTGGCGCGCGAGCAGGGCAAGCTGATGGGACTCACGGCCGAGGAGTTCACTCGCCAGCGGGCCTCCCAGGTGCCGCTCGGACGAATGGAGCGTCCCGAGGACGTCGCGCACGTGATCGGCTTCCT